>JANYJP010000053.1 GCA_025358455.1 Bacteroidales bacterium | reverse complement strand
AAATAATTTATATTTGTAATTATCTTTATAATCAGAAAATGATAGGAATGGGGTTTTCTGAAATTAAGTCACACCTGAGTAAATTCAGGATCGGTATTGCAGGCGCCGGAGGAAGGCGTATTAATCCTGAAGTTTTGGCTCCCCGGGTTGGAATAGTAGCAACTATACAGGCAAACGTTGTTATCGAATTACTTATGAATATGATTTGAACTATCTTTTATACGTTATGAAGATCTTGCTAAATAACAGGGAAGAAGAATTCGGAAATGAATCAATGAGTGTCAGTGAAATGCTTTTGCTTAAAAAGTTCTCCTACAAGATGAGAATTATTAAGATTAACAATATTCTGATTCCAAAAGACAAATACGATTTCACAAGAATATACCCCGGGGATGACGTACAGATGATTTATCTTATGAGTGGAGGTTAGAAAAAAAATTGTAGGTTTGTGCAGTAATGATCAGGTTAAATTTAATAGAAAAAGTTCCCCCCGCGTTCAGAAATAAATATCTTCTGACAATTCTCATTTTTTTCCTATGGCTGTTACTTTTCGACTCTAATAATCTTATCTCCAGGTACAAAGATATGAGGGAGTTACATAAGTTAAAAACAGACAGGGAATATTACATAAATCGTATTGAAGAAGACAAGCGTAAACTTCATGAACTGAAGACCGATAATCATAACCTTGAGAAATTTGCCAGGGAACAATACCGGATGAAAAAGCCTGATGAAGATATCTATATTATTCTTACCCCAAGGGAAGATCGCCAGATTACCAGAAAAAATAATTAACTTTTTTCCAATGACCTGTAATATAGCAGAAGTTTAAGCGGGTCTTTTGATCTGAAATCCGTACCGGTATTTTCTAATAATTCCAGGGCTGAGATTTCTACAGGCTTCTTTTCAAAATAAATCTGATGGACATAATTCAGATACTTTACAATTTTGAACATATTGAACCATCCGAAAAACCGCTTTTTAAATGATAAGATGTCTGATGTATTATTTTTAATCTCCACAATTTTATTGATCCATTCCTTTTCATCTGAAAAGGACCTCAATCCCTCAGGCATTAATTTATACCACCTGTACAATTCTTCCGGACTGCTATTATAATAATCATCTGTCATAGCGAAAAACAGGCGGAGATCATTAAAAGCCAGAAAATTATATGTAAACAGGGTTGTGCTTTTCTCTTTTGTAAGTTTTTCAATTGATGCTCCTGTGCCGAATGGGACTCTGAAAGAAGCTCTTGGTGATGGATATACTGTTGTAGTATTAAGACTAAAAAAGCCTCCGGCCGGAACCAGTTTCTGAATAAAATAAAAGTCTTCACCAGCCTGCTTCCGGTTCATCCCTCCTGCTTTTATATACGGTAATGCCTTGACGGCAATTGCGGAACCGACAGTATGAAAAACATAAGGGAAACCTGAGTAAGCCAGCCCCTGATAATAAAACCTGAGATGCAATTCATACAAAACAATGGATTTATAAATTTCTTCGGGGAAATCATCGCCGGAGAAAGAATGTTCAAAATAGATTGAACATGCCTTTCTGTCTTTTCTTTTCAGCAATTCATTAAATACAGAAGTAAAATAATTATCTTCCACGAGGCAGTCAGCATCGAGGTTAAGGATAATTCCTTCCGGATAATTAATTGAATTGAATCGTCTGACTGCTTCATCCATCCCCGTTTTTCTTGCCAGGCCTACTCCCCATCCGGCAAGTGAGGTATCGGCTATAAATGCAAAAAGCCGGAAGAAACAAGTTTTATTTTCTTTCTTCCAGCCTTCAACATTTAATATTGTCAATTTGTTGTTTTCGATGCTCTCAGAAGAAGCATCTGAAGGTGCGTTTACAACTATAATTACCTCAACCTTACACTCCGGTTCGTCGCATAATGCAAGGGAATCCAGTAACTTACAAATACCTGTTTCATTATATGAAGGAACAACAACAATTATACCTGTCTGTTTATCAGTTGGTTCCTGAATTATTTCCGGAAACAAAGCCCTTTCTTCAAGCCAGGTTGAGGCAAAACCCATTGGGTGTTATTTTTTTTCAGCCTTATATTTTTTATTAATAGCATCAATTACTCTCTGAGTTATATCCAATCTGCTATCACTGTACAGAACAACGCTGCCGAAGCTCTTTCCAAAGATGAACTGATAGCTATATTCCGATTTGTTTTCATCAAGAAATTTAGTGATATATTCAAGTATCTGACGATTCATTACCTGTTCCTCCTCCATAAGGTTTGATTGAAGCTTATCGCGAAGTGAAACAAGTTCCTGCTGCTGCTGAGTAAGACTTTGCTCCATCTGGGCAGCAGTTGCCCTGGTTACTAATCCTTTAGTCACTTTATCCTGATAATCTTTAACCCCTTTTTCGTACTGTCCTCCTTTTGAATTAAGTTCAGCCTCAGAGCTCTTCTGCTTTGAAATCAGGTCGTTTCTTTTATCAGTGAACATATTAAACTTAAAAATAACTGTGTCAATATTAATATATGCAATTCCTCCGACAGGTGCTAAAGAAGCAGTTCCTGTAGTATTACTTTTTTTATTCCCGGTAAAATGCAGTAAATAAAGACCAATAATTGCCAGAGTGAGAACAGCAAACAAAGCTATGGATAGTTTCTTCATCGTGAATTGAATATTTGTTAAACATTAGTAAGGCGCAAATATAAACAAATAAATAAATGACACTTACTCACGCGGATAATATTAAATCAGTTTTGCAAGCTGTTGCGCCGTTAAGGCCATCTTCAGATTAGAATTCAGGACATGGTATAGCTCTGAAACGTTTTTTCTGTTGCCCGAGTGACAGGTTATTAAATTCATAAATGAGCGAAATTTCGTGGGCCCCGGATGTTGAGCTTATCAGATTTGATATAGTAAAATCGTAACTGTATCCTAAATGAAGTTGTTTTGTTTTAATACCTACCAGACCTATTATTGCATCACCAGCCTGCGATGTTATTAATGGGATGCCTCTGTACCACAATCCGAATATCAACGGATCTTTATAATAATATAATCCTATATCTGACTGGTAAAATTTGCCTTGCTTTTGAAAGTTCATTGCCACAGAAAGAACTTCCTGCATTTTCTGCCGCAGCCTGGTTTTTTTCAAAACCTGGACTCCACCATATAAATTGAATTTTATAGGAACATTTGCATCATTACCATAAAATGATGTTTTAGGTGTCAAAAGGTGGTCGAGAGTAAATCCTGCCCATATTCTCTCGTTATAAACAAGGGCTGATGTTGCGAAATCAACATCTGCCACATTATCAAACGGTGGAGGAGTTACAGACGGTGAAGTACCACTTCCTGTAATCTGACTATTAAAAACGAGTTTATATATGTCCAGCCCCTGGTAATAAAATTTAAAATTAACTCCGGGTCTGATATGCCACTCTTTATTTATGTTAAAATCGTAGGAATAAAGCAGACCTATATTTGTTGTACTCAGATTTCCCGAACCAGCAACATCATAAGTTGCCAGTATACCTATGCCGGAATTGAAGTTAGGCATTGCTTTATCGAAGGAAATACTATAAGTCCTGAATTTACCCGGAATAGAGGGCCATTGATCGCGGTAATTTATTCCAAACCGGTACTCAGCTGTAGCTCCTGCAAAAGATGGTGAAAGATATAAAGCATTGGCATAAAATTGGGAGAATGTAGGATCCTGACCATAACTATCTGTAAGAATGATGAATAACAGTATGACTAAATATTTAATCCGCTTCACCAAGATCGATCCCGTTAGGTTTACACTGACGAAAATAATGAATTGCAATTATAATTCATTACCTTTTAACGAAATTTATCTTCAAAAGTGGCGTATTTCCTAAAGTATTTAATAAACAGTATGAAATGTTAGATGAGTACCAGCTTATTATAGACTAATGGAAAAATGTAAACCCGCAATTATATTCTTTAACATAAATTAGTGTCCGAGAAGGGTTACATCGCCCATTTTAATAAATGATTCTCCATTTCTGAAATTACCACGAACCTTCCAGATATATACTCCGGGGTTGCTTAACTGGCCTTTAAAATAGCCATCCCATCCTATATTGACATCGTTACTCTCGAATAAAAGAATTCCAAGTTTACTGAATATCTTTAACTGATAATCAGAGACTCCTGAAAAACCCGGATGAAATACCTGAGTCGTTTCATCACTTTTAGACGAATAAAAACCTCCGGAAGACCCTTCTGGATTCGGTATAAATGCATTTGGGAAATCAATGTAATAGTGCGATCCCGAAAATGCATTAAGAACCATAAGTGAATCAGTACATCCTAATTCTGATGTAACAATCAGACTTACATTGTAGTTACTGTATTTTATGTATGAATGTTTTGGTTCATAAAGGTCAGAATTACTGCCATCACCAAAGTTCCATTTATAACTTATTCCGTCTGAAGAAAAATTTATAAAACGGATCTCATCATCCGGGATAACAGCTTTATCAGGAGATATTTCAAAACGGGCATGGGGCCTTGGATAAACTTTTATCACTGATGAATAGGTTGATTTTGATCCATCCTTACCAAATACATTTAGATTTACCTTGTATTCACCCGCCACATCAAATATCCAGTCAGGATTCTTTTGATTTGAGTATCCCCCATCACCAAAGACCCAGCTGCATGAATCAGATGAGCTGACCTTATTAGAAAAATGGATTTTCAAAGGAGTACAACCAGATGAAGCAGAGGGTTCGAATAAAACTTCATTTTTCCTATATCCTCCTTTAAGCTTATTGGTTTCTGCTGAAGATCCGGTGAATAAACTCTTCTTCGAAAAAGAGCTATTTTCTACATGAGACACATTTTCGCCTTTTTCCCATGTCTTGCTATTCTTACTAAGATCTATTTCAGGCGCCGGCTCCTGTTTTTGTTTTAAATTGTTTTTCCTGATCTCAGACTGTTTGCTTTCAGATTTATCAATTTTTTTGCTGATTATATTTCCTGCAGGGATATTAATATAAGTTGAAACTGCTTTTTTGCCTGAATCAGCTTTAATACCTAAGAAATCCAAATTATCAGATTTTTCAGATTTCCCGGGCTGAGAAAAAATGAGAATACCAGCTGTAATACCGGCTAACAGAATTCCACCCAGATAATAAATGTTGAACCTGCCGGGGTTAAACCGTACAAATTCCCTCCTTGCTAATTTTCGCATCAGTTTTGAACTCACTGAAACGTCAGGAATGACAGTTGCGTTTTCAAGCTTACGCCTGAATAACTCTCTTACACTCATATCATTACTTTTCGCTTTCAACTTATTCTTTATCTATTATTCTGATACATTTTATTCATTTTCCGTATAGATCTTCTTTAATGTCCCAAGTTTTTCCAGTTTACTTCTTATTACAGCTTTTGCCCTGCTATACTGTGACTTCGAAGTGTTGGTGTCGATTCCAAGAATCTCAGCAATCTCTTTATGCTTATATCCTTCAACAGCGTAAAGATTAAAAACCATTCTATAACCTGCAGGTAATTCATTAAGCACCTTGTATAGTTCATCGGAAGTAAAGAAGTCTTCCTCAAAACTTGTTACACCTGTTTCTACCGACACATAATCCTCAATTTCAACGTGATATCTGTATTTCAGATTTTTGTGATAACTGGTTATGGCGGTATTGACTGCAATTTTTCTCAACCAACCTATGAAAGAACCTGTTCCGGAAAAATTTTTTATACTAATAAATATCTTCAAAAAACTTTCCTGTAAAATATCTTCAGCTTCAGCTTTATCAGTAGCATACCTCAGGCAAACACCAAGCAGGAAACGCGAATACTGATCGTACAGCACTTGTTGCGCTTTTCTGTCATGTCTGGCGCACCCTTCTATTATTTGCTGGTCGCTCATCATAAACTGAGGACATTTTTAAGACAACCCTTGGAAATAAATGGTTGCATTATTTGAAAATTATTTTTGAAAATAACTAAATTCATGCGTTTTTTCATGCTGCCTGAATGACAAAGGTCATTAAAAAATGAATTGGGATCAGTTTATTTAGCATTTTAAAATTCAAAAGAAATAAATAAAGTTTAATCTTACATAAATAAATAATATGTTCAACAAATTCATTGCGTCAATACTGCCATATTTCCCGAAAAAATTTATCTGGATATTTTCGAAATCGTATATATCCGGTGAAACTATTGAAGATGCAATGCAAGCATCGAAGGAATTGAATAACAATAAAATAAAAGTAACTCTTGATGTTCTTGGAGAATTCATAACGTCACTCGACGAAGCAGAGGAGAACAAAAAAGAGTATTTGGATCTTATTGATTATTCGTACAAAAATCGTATTGACGGAAATTTCTCAGTTAAGCCTACAAGTTTTGGATTACTTATTGACAAAGAGATCTGTTATAATTATGTTCGGGAGATTGTAGCTAAAGCAGCTTCATACAATGGGTTTATCAGAATTGATATGGAAGATTCGCCCTGTACTGATGACGAAATTAAATTATATCGCAGATTGCAGGTTGAATTTCCGGCAAATGTAGGACTTGTCCTGCAGGCATATTTAAAACGCACCTTTAAGGATATCGAAGGAATGATGGACCTTTATAGTGCAAAACATCCTTTAAATTACAGATTATGCAAAGGGATATATATTGAGCCTGAAGCTATTGCATTTAAAAAATACGAAGAGGTTAACCAGCATTACCTTGAAGATCTTGAGTTTATGTTTAAGAATAAGATTTATGTTGGTATCGCTACACACGACAAGCCTTTGGTAGAAGGAGCATACAAGCTTCTTGAAAAATATAAGGTTCCGGGGAATATGTACGAATTCCAGATGCTATACGGTGTTACTCCGGGCCTTCGTGATAGTATTGTAAAGGCAGGACATACTATGAGAGTTTATGTTCCATACGGTAAAAAATGGTTTGGTTATTCAACACGCCGGCTGAAAGAAAATCCGAAGATGGCCAGCCATATCATTAAAGCCATTTTCTATAAAGGCTAGAGAAGATAAAAGCTTAAAATAAAAGATTAAGGGTAAAATACAATCTGCCTTCCGGTAGGTGGCAGGTTGTTCTTTATATTTGATTTTACTTCTTTTGGTTAAGACTTTCCTTGTATTTCTTATTTAATTGATCTAACTCATAGTCAGAAATATCAGGTTTCAGTGCCGATGGTTTTTCAGGTAAACCATGCAAGAGCAAATAAGCTCCCGGGACTAATAACAATGGATTTAATCCCAGGATTCTATCGGATGGGATACCACCCCTTTCAAATGCATTAATTTTTTGTCTTTGTCTTAAAAATTCATAGTTGGCAGCCGGGTCACCAAGCTTACTCTGACTCGTCCTACCCTGGTAAGCGCCTATAGCTACGTTGTAGCGGGCATTATCCATGTTAGCAGGAGTATGACTCCTGGAATTCAAAATATCTGATTTAAGGTTTGAGTATCTTGGCATAATTACAACTTCTCCTATTGAAACTGTATCACTCTTCATGTAAATTCCTGCCAGGTACTCCCTTCCTATGAGAGTATCACTTATTATCATTGTTGCAGGCTTATATCCAAGACTTTGGAAAATGACCGTATCATTAGTATTGACATAAAAAGCGAAAGTCCCGGTGTTACTGCTGATTGAAGAAAAATTCCTGTTTACCAGTATATGAGAATTAGAGATAGGGTAAAGAGTGTTTGCATCCATTACTGAACCCTGGCAGAGAATTCTTATACCTGATTTCTCTTTTTTTTGAGTGAAACCCGGATTAATAATAATGAAGGCAAAAAATAAAATGAGGCAAATCCGTTTCATATAACTTAAACCTTTACAGCTTAATTATAATATCCTTTAGTTTTCTTTTTGGCACATGGTGAAATCTATTACCATCTCTCCAGTATTTTACATCGTCGCCTTCTATCTCATCAATAATTACATTCTCTATGGGTTTTCCCAGGGCAATAATCAGAAGTATCTCATATTTATCCGGTAACTCGTAATCATTACGAAACTCCTCTCTTTTAATTGAGGCTATCATACATCCGCCAAGTCCGGCTTCAGTGGCACCCAACAATATTGTTTGAGCTGCTATACCATGATCAATACCGAATACTTCGGTTATTGTTTTATCGCCCAGAATCATTATGTATCCTGAAGGCCTTTCACCTTTTTCAGGACCGAGCCATTCCGTTAAATAACCGGCCCATGCCAGATAAGGAAAAATTCTTTCGCACTCTTCCGGAGTGTTGTAAAGCACATATTTCAAAGGTTGCCTGTTTGCCCCGGAAGCTGACACCCTGGCAATGTTTATAAATGATTCAAGGGTTTTTGTATCGATACGGTGCGACTCTTCAAAGCGCCTGTATGAGCGGGTTTTAAGGACAAGGTCTTTCAGGTTCATTTTACTGATATTAAATAAGTTCAATGTAAAATTAGTACCTTTTTGATAAAAGATCCCAGTCAAGTATTTCCCAGAAAGATTTTATATAGTCGGGGCGTTTATTTCTATAATCAATATAATAAGCATGCTCCCAGACGTCGCATGTAATTAGTGGCTTCAGCCCTTTACGTAAAGGGTTACCCGCATTAGATTCCTGTACAATCAGCAATGTCCCATCTTCTTTTTTTGCCAGCCACGCCCAGCCGGCTCCGAATAATGTGGCTGCAGCTTTGTTAAATTGCTCTTTAAAAGCGTCAAAAGAACCAAAAGATCCATTTATTGCATCGGCCAGTTCACCTTTTGGCATCTTTCGGCCATCGTGTGAAAATGATTCGAAATAGAATGTATGATTCCAGACCTGGGCAGCGTTATTAAAGATTCCGCCCTCTGCCTTTTTTATGATTGTTTCCAGATCAGTCTTTTCAAACTCGGTTCCGGGAATGAGTCCATTCAGGTTATTAACGTAAGCCTGGTGATGCTTACCATAGTGGTAATCAAGCGTTTCCTCACTTATATAAGGAACAAGTGCGTTTAGCTTGTAGGGAAGTTTGGGTAGTTCAAATGCCATGGTTTAAATATTTTGAATTAATACTTTTAGCAATAGAACAATGTACAAAAAAGTATGTTCAAATCATAGCACTTTTAACCCTAATTTATACTGATTCTGTACTAAATATTCTTTCTGGCAAAGAAGGGATGATACCTTTTTCAGAAGCAATGCGAAAAAGTTCATTTATGGCCTCTCTTCCCTTGATACCAAGACTTAATGTATACTCGTTTACGAATAGCTCGATGTGGTTGTTCATAACAGTACTGTCCATTTCTTTTGCGTTGGCCGCAACAAAGTCGTAAGATGCAAAGGAATCTTTGTAAGCGTACTCGAGACTTCTTCTTAATACCCGGTTAACTTTCAGGGCGATATCTTCAGGAATATTTCTGTTTATGACTATTGCTCCAAGAGGGATTGGCAACCCTGTGAGATGTTCCCAATATTCTCCCATATCAGCCAATTTGTGAAGTCCTCTTTTCTGGTATGTAAACCTTGTTTCATGTATGATAAGACCTGCATCCACCTCGTCATTGAGCAAAGCGGATTCTATATCCGAAAAAAGGTATTCGGTTTTGTTTTTTGCTTCAGGCCACGCAATGCTGAAAAGAAGATTAGCTGTAGTAAATTTACCGGGAATGGCAATTTTTTTGCCCTCCAGACCTGATGTATCGATTGCATGTTTGCTTATAAGAAGCGGACCATTGCGAAAGCCCAATGCACTTCCGGAATCAAGGATCAGGTAGTTTTTTGCAGCAAACGCATAAGCATGGTAACTCATTTTAGTGATATCAACAGCTGAGGCAAATGCCTTTTTGTTAAGCTCTTCAACATCAGCAAGAAAATAATCAAACTCCAGCCCTTCTGTATCAATTCTGCCATGTACCATTGCATCGAAAATAAATGTATCGTTCGGGCATGGCGAGAATCCCAATGTTAATTTCATCTCTTTACTCCAGTGTTATAAAAATCTCACTAAGTTTTTCTGACAGATTATCAAGTGCGAGTTTGATATTCCAATTATCCTTATTTCGCAATTCAATCCTGTTTGAGATTGACCTGAGAGCCAGAAAAGGTATTTTTTCCCTGGCACAAATATAGAAAAAAGTTGCTCCTTCCATGGTCTCAATGTCAGGATTAAATTTTTTTTTCAGCTTATTTCTGGTAACATCAGTTCCTGTGGCTGTGTTAACAGTTATTGCCCTGACAGGTTTTACAATTTGGCGTATTCTGACACTATATCTGGTATCTGCAGTAACGATGCCATTTTTAAAAGGGAATTCATCAGAATTTACAAAACCTGCTTCAAACAGGGTCAAAAAACTTTCTCCGTCTTCAATACCTGAATCAGCAAAACAATCAGCGATGGGCATAACCACATCTCCGATATTGAATTCGTCATTGAAACTTCCTGCTATTCCACCATTAATTGCCAGATCAGGCTTTCCATTTTTTGAGAGCCACTGATTAAGATTCCAGGCCGTTGATATTGATCCAACACCGGCAACCAAAAGCGCAATCTCAAGATTACCTATTCTGTATACTCCATTAACTGTAAGAATGCCCTTGATCTTTTTCAATGCCTCTGCCTCATTTAATGTAGCTGTTACGTATAATATTTTAAATGACATAGTTAACTAAGTAAATTGTAAAATTATCAGGACGGGTAAATATATTGTTTTATGAATTAAAAAGATCAAAATTATTGGTTAATATTGTATGATCAATGCATAGAAACATGATTTATCTAACGCGAAGAGAGAGATTCTGTGCCGCTCACAGGATGTTCCGGCAAGACTGGTCCGATGAGGTTAACCAAAAAATATTCGGAAAGTGCTCAAATCCTAACTGGCACGGGCATAACTATATATTATGGGTAACTGTTAAAGGGGAACCTTCGGCTGAACATGGATTCGTAATGAATATCAACATTCTTAAACAGATTATTCTGGATAAAATAATAACCAGAATAGATCATAAAAATATAAACCTTGAAGTAGATTTCATGAAAGGGAAAATTGCAACAACTGAAAATCTTGCTGTTGCGATATGGGATGAGCTTAAACGTTCGATTGAAAAGGCCGGCGCCTCCCTTCATTGTGTTAAGATTGAAGAAACAGAAAATAATTCAATAGAATATTATGGCTAAGACAATTGAAAAAGTTAATGACGGATCAGGTAAAATATCCAACGGATATAATAAAATAGAAACATGGGATGCTAAAAATATTGAAGAACTTGCTTCCATTTACCGCAGAGTACTTGAACTGATCGGAGAAGATCCTGAAAGAGAAGGACTTAAACGGACACCGGTCAGAGTAGCAAAAGCTATGAACTTTCTTACCAACGGGTACTATATGAATGCCGAAGAGATCCTGAAATCAGCTATGTTCAAAGAAGAGTACAGGCAGATGGTTATTGTTAAGGATATAGATCTTTATTCAATGTGCGAGCATCATATGTTACCTTTCTTCGGGAAAGCTCATGTGGCATACATTCCTGATGGTTATATAACAGGGCTGAGTAAAATTGCAAGGGTTGTGGAGGCATTTTCAAGAAGGCTTCAGGTACAGGAAAGGCTGACAACACAAATCAGAAACTGCATACAGGAGACTCTCAATCCGCTCGGGGTAGCAGTAGTAATAGAAGCCCAGCATATGTGTATGCAGATAAGGGGTGTGCAAAAACAGAATTCTGTAACCACAACCTCAGCTTTTACCGGCATCTTTCTCAAAGAACTTAATACCCGTGAAGAGTTCATTCACCTGATAGGAACAAAACTGCATTAGAAGAATTATCCCGTTGAGCATGCTGATTTTTATTTAACAGCGATTTTAACCAAATACAAGTTATTATGAAAGCATATGTATTTCCCGGACAGGGAGCTCAGTATATAGGAATGGGAAAGGATCTTTATGACAAATCCACACAAGCTAAAGAATTATTTGAAAGAGCTAATTCAATTCTGGGGTTCCGGATCACTGATATTATGTTTGCCGGAACTGATGAAGATCTGAAGCAGACTAAAGTTACACAACCTGCCATCTTTCTGCATTCAACAATTCTGGCTTCCGTTCTTGGAAAATCATTTAAACCTGATATGGTCGCGGGTCATTCACTTGGTGAGTTTTCTGCCCTCGTAGCGAACAAGACTCTTTCCTTTGAAGACGGCCTCGTTCTTGTTTCGAAAAGAGCTCAGGCAATGCAGAAAGCCTGCGAAAAAACACCTTCAACTATGGCTGCTATTCTTGGTCTTGATGATAAAATTGTGGAGGATATATGTTCTTCAATAAAAGAAGTTGTTGTACCTGCCAACTATAACAGTCCCGGACAGATAGTAATATCCGGGTCTATTGAGGGAATCGAAAAGGCAATTGAAATCCTTAAAGAAAAAGGAGCAAAAAGAGCATTGAAGCTTGCGGTAGGCGGAGCTTTTCATTCACCTTTAATGGAGCCGGCCCGTGTAGAACTTGAAGAAGCTATCAGAAATACTATATTTAACAAACCTGTTTGCCCGGTTTATCAGAATGTAAATGCGAACCCCTTTACAGACCCTGATTCAATAAAATCAAATCTTGTATTGCAACTTACATCTCCGGTCAGATGGGCCCAGAGTGTTTATAATATGATCGCCGCCGGAGCAACCTCATTTGTAGAAGTTGGCCCGGGATGTGTTCTGCAGGGTCTTATCAGAAAAGTAAATAAAGATGTAGCTACGGAGGCAGCAACATTCTAAACCTGCAACTTACAGAGTGAAGTTTTAAACTCCTCTTGGAATTACAAGGTAACGAAAACCTGATTCTTTACTTAAATAACAGAGTAACATTCTGGAATACAGACTCATTTAATGATAGTGCAACAGGACATGTTTTGGCACAATGTTCAAGGATTTTCTTTTGATTAACTGTGTATTCATTCCCGGTAAAGTCGAATTCAATTTTGATCTCACCAATCTTCCGCGGTTTATCTGTCATAATTTTTGTAATCCTGCATGTGCTCCCGTCGATGGAAAATTCATGTTCCCTTGCGGCGATTCCCATTATAGTGAATGCGCAGCTACCAAGAGCAGAAGCAACCAAATCTGTAGGTGAAAAATTCTCGCCCTTACCTTTATTATCAACAGGAGCATCAGTTGTTATAACACTGCCGGATCTGACATGAATTATTTCAGTTCTCAGCTCGCCCTGGTATTTTGTTTTTGCTGTTTCCATAATTAGTTTTATTAATTTTTAAATAAACAGGGTTAAGGATATTAATATCTGCCCATTTGTCAAATCATTTCTTTCATGATATTGGTTTCAGAATTGCCCCTTTATGTTTCTTGCCATCAATCATAATTTCGAGAGGTGCTTCGAACCTGACATGTCGTATATAGTTGTCTTCATAAACCACATTTAATTTATTCAGGTACTCAACGTCATAATAACCCTCCTTAATAAATGGGTTTATGGTTAAATATCCTACCCTGAATGAAGTAAGATTCTGAAAGAAATGTGTTCCCTGACTAGGATCTATCCGGTAATTTTTTAATCCTGATTCAATGATTATCCTGGCCGCGGAAATCTGCTGCCACTTAACAGGAATACCAAGCCATGGGTCAGTGGAGCCCCATCTTCCCGGGCCTATCAGAACATATCCCTGTCCGTGCTTAACAAAAAGAGCATTAATCTTTTCAATCTGAATCGCAACATTTTTGTTATTTATAGCATTAAATGTTTCAGGCTTAACATAAACAAGATCATGAATATTTTTAAAGACACCATTCCCCAGTGCTGACTCTGAATAAATAATTGTCTCTTCAGGTTTGATATGATCGAGGTTAATACTATGAGCCTCCTCGGTGTGTACAATAGGCCTTATCTGCAAAAAGTTAAAAATCTTAGGGATACCTGCAGGAGTTTCAAGGTTAACTGCAAATTCAACTTCAATCGGATTATTCATCTCTCGCTGACCAATTTCAAGCAGAGTACTTAAAATATCAGCCAGAGGAAATGTCTTATGCTGCAGGATATTTGAAAATGTTATAATACGTGTTCCCGGAAAAGATATCCCATCACGCAGAACATTATTATTTCTGTCATAAGTCGAAGCCACATATCGCATGGCTGCCTCGTTAGTCAGGTCTTTTACGTCAAGTTTAAGAATATTTACCCCATCGTCAGTGGACGGAACGAAACTGTCAATATTCAGATCAAGAGCAAAAAATTCTTTCTGAGTATCTCGTAATGCCGTTCCCGGAGATGAAAGCTGGAGAATTTTTTTGGGATATTTCGGCGAGAATCTGAGAGACAATCCACCCTCAACAATAAGTTTTCCCAGGCCAAAGGCGATATTGACAATTCCATCTTCAGCTTTTTCAGAACCTATCGGGTAATAATTTATTGAACGGGCTACACCTGATAAAGTTGGATAATACATCTCACCATGCCTGCTCCCGCATACTTCCTGAAGAATTATCCCCATCTTCTCCTCATCAATAACATTCGCAGTGGCTGTCATGTAAGCCTTGCTGGCTTTATAGTATACTGAAGCATAAACCTCTTTGATTGCATCTGATAGCATCTTAACCATAAGTTTATTATCGGAGATCCTTGGAATCATATAAGTAGAATACACTCCTGCAAAAGGCTGATAATGTGAATCTTCAAGTTTACTTGAAGAACGTACTGCTATCGGATAATTTCTTGATACAGCAAGGAATGCATAAAAATCCTGGTATACATGTCCGGGAAGTTCAGCATTTATGAACCTGTTAAGTATTTCATCATCGGCAAGGTCAGAAAGAGCTATGGAATATAGATTATTATGATCCATAAACTCATCAAAGATGTCAGTACTCAGGACAACTGTTCTTGGAATAGCGATAATAACATCGGGAAACTTATTAAACAGCTTGTTATTCTTAATTATCCTGTTGATAAAGGCCAGTCCTCTGGCTTTTCCGCCAATTGATCCCTCTCCGATACGCGAAAAGATCTGATATTCATCAAAACTTGTTTTATCAAATTTTGCTATAACTCCTCTACCCTTTCCCAGCCGGAAACTTGAGATTGCAACATAAAGAAATCTCCTCATTTCGTCCATAGTATCGAAATCCTCCTTACGTATATACTTGAACATCTGGGCAACCGGGAAGAGAGCTCTGGCATTGAGCCATTTTGAGAAATGGTTACGTGTAGCGTGATATTCGAGAGTGTTATCGGGGATAGTGAGTAACTTCTGCTGAAGACTTTGCAGATCGGTGGCGATAGCTATAGGCTCAAGGGTATCAGGATTTCTGAAAACAAATGGTCCAAAGGCAAGGTTCTGAATAATAAAGTTTCTTAGTTCAAGAGATAAGGATTTGGAATATTTATTAATAAACCCGGCTCCCAGTTCTTCAGCAACATTCTTGTGTTTTGAACTTGAGGACTGAATCAGAAACGGGACCTTATCATCATCGGCCATTACTACTTTACACAATTCAATACCTGCATTTTCATCAGGTACATTATCTCTTTTATAACTGATATCGGAAATAACGCCAAGAACATTGTATTTATATTTTTTGTAAAGGTTAAGTGCATCATTGAAATTGTTCGCCAGAAGAATTTTTGGACGTCCCCTCATTTTAAGCATTCTCTGATGTTCATTAAGCGCCTCTCGCTGGAAATCGAGAGACTGCAGAAGAACGATATGGTAAATATTGGGGAGGTAAGATGATATATACCTGATAGAATTCTCCACAAGGATAATAGCCTGAACACCTATATGTTCAATGTCATAATCAGCATTCATTTTATCCTCAATCAATTTTATTATTGCAAGGATAAGTGATGCATCTCCAAGCCAGCAGAATACGTAATCAATTGCACTCAGATCCTCTCCTTCCAGGCGAATTGAAACCTCTCTTGAAAAGTAAGTGAGCACAACTATAGGGATGTTTTCATACTTTGACTTGATCCGTTTTGCAAGGGCAAAAACATCAGTTCCTTTAAGGCTAAGCATTGAGATAACAAGATCAATATTTCCATCCTGAAGCATCTTAAATGCGTCTTCGGCATTATCTGTCTGGACAAACGTCGGAGGATATCTCAGATTAAGAGAAGCATATTCGTTAAAAATCTGTTCATCAATTCTTCCATCCTCTTCAAGCATATAATTATCATAATTACTGCAGATTACAAGTACACGATGAATTCGTTTCTGCATCAGAAGGTCGAAAGAAGTATCGGTAAAGTCGTATTTCTGAAGATCTAAGATCCCCTCAATAATGGCCATAAATACTGTTATTACTCAAAATGAACCGCAATAATAATTAATCCTCAATCAAAAATCCGTAATCCGCAATTTTATTAGTATAATGAACACCTTATAATAAAACTAACTAACCATTCATTGAAATAACTGCCATCCCTTTTTTACCATCCATTCTTATAAGAAGTGGTTTCTCAAATCTTATGTGGCGGAAAAACTTACCATTTTCTATTAAATTCTGTTCTTTAAGTTTCTCCCATTTAATGCTTCCGTCATTTGTCCCCTGGTTTATAGAAAAATAACCAACATTCATGGAGGTCACATTATGGAAAAAATGAGATCCGAGAGATGCGTCAAGATGGAAATTTGGCAGACTCACCTCCACAATTACCTTTGCTTGTGATATCTGGGGCCAAGCCACCGGAATGCCCAGAAACCGGTCTTTAGTTCCCCACCTGCCAGGCCCCAGAAGAACATAACGCCGGTTTTCTTTCAGCATCTTATCATTCATACTGTCAATCTCGTTTGCCATCTCATTGGTAAGCATGTTATTAAATTTTTCAGGCTCTAAATAGATCAGATCAGATATATCATTTATTACACCATTCCCCATACTTTTTCTGGTTACCAGCAGCAAATCATCAGTACAGATACTTTCAGGATCTATTGAATAACCGGCACCACTTCCGACCAGGGGCTTAATCTGAAGAAGATAGAATGAAGCTTTTCCGGCTTCATCCTTTTTAAGGTCAACTGCAAATTCTATCTCAACAGGTGTTCCAAAAGCTTCAGTTACAACGTCCAGAACAATTTTGAGAGTTGATGCCAGGGGTACATAATCATACTTTAATATGTCGGCAAAATTAACTACCCTGGGTCCGGGAACATCAAGCCCGGGTGTTATTGTATCATTATCGCTATTCAACACTGATGCTGAGTGCTGAAGTGTACCATGTTTTTCGGCCTGACTTATATCCAGAGTAATGAGGCCCGCGGTTTCACCCTCAAGAAGATTCAGTTGTTGTTTAGCCATATCTACGGCATAGAAACGAACCTGAGAATTTTTATACAGATCTTTATGGGAAATGATATCAAGTGAAGGATAAGCAGGAGAAAATCTGAAGGCCCTTTCTCCCTCTACAACATATTGTCCGAGTCCGACTGCCACAACTGCAAATCCATCTTGGGGAGTCATATGTGCGACAGGATAAAAATTGAATGACTGGGCGGTTCCGCTAATATGGGGATAAAAAACATTTTCAAACCTGTTACCTACTACCGATTGAATTACGATAGCCATTTTTTCCTGTTCTACTTTATAGTTAATAGCTTCGAAATAAGTACGCGAATTTTTTGAATATATTGATGAGAACACAAGTTTTATAGCTTCGGACAGTTGCTTAAATCTTATTTCAGGGTCCTGGTTATTATTCGGGAGCAGGTATGTACCGAAAATTCCTGAAAACGGTTGACTCATAGAGTCTTCAAACAAGCTTGACGATCTTACTGCCAGAGGTTTGTTGATAAGCCTGATAAATATTTTAAGTTCTTTTTCGAGGGTGTAACTTAAGCTCCCATTAAGAAACAATTTTTGAAGAACTTCGAAATCCTTCTCCTCTTTAACCTTGTCCCACAGATGGTTACGGTCCATAAACATATCAAATTCATCTGTTCCTATTATTGCAGTAACAGGTGTTTTGATATTAATTCCGGGTAAGAGACGACCAAGTTCAAAACTATATATTAGAGTATTAACGAATGCAAGGCCGCGACCCTTGCCACCAAGTGATCCTCCTGAAAGGCTGACAACATTTGTTTCATCAATAACGGCAGATTCTTCAAAATTTACAACCTTTCCTTTGTTCATCTCCCGGCGACGTTTCCGGATTATGTCGATGAGGAATTCTCTAAGTTCTTTAAGGCTGTTAAAGTCAGATACGCTTATAGGATTTATCAATTTTGCAATTTTCACTTCTCCTCTAGCCATCAGCCAGAGCGAAAAATGATTTTTCATAGAATGATATACAAGGGAATCCTCTGGCACAGTCTGGAGGTACGCTTCGAATTCTTTCATCGATTTTGCAACAGCAATCTGACGACCCTTGTTATCGCGGTAAACAAAATGACCAAAACCAAGATAATAGTTGATAAATGATTTAAGATCCTGAAGCAGGCTTTCTGAATTCTTATTAATAAAATTTGACTTTAGAATATGCGCGTACCTGGCATTTTCCGGGTCTGAAGACTGGAGTACAGCCGGGAGGTTAGGAAGATCCTTTTTGATGTGCTGAATAAGTTCGAACCCCGCGGTATCGTGCAACAAACCATTCTTAGGAAATCGCATATCCGAGATAACACATAACAAGCTATCCTTGTATTTATTATAAATTGAAATAGAGTCTTCATAATTTAAGGCGAGTAGTACTTTTGGCCTGGCCCTGAGTTTAAGAACTTTGTATAATTCATCGGTTGAAACATCCTCAATCAGGTTTTTAGTCTGTTCCATCACGAGGGTATAGAGCATTGGCAGATAACTTGAATAATAACCTGCCGAATCTTCTACAATAAGAATTACCCTTGTGAGTCCCTTTTTTGTATCATTATCCACATTCACCTTGTCTTCAAGAAGTTTCACCATTGCAAAAAACACCTTTGACTCGCCAGTCCACACAAAGTACGTATCAAATGGAACACCAAGTGATTTCTGCTTTTTCACAAATGGAACATCACCGGGATTATTAAGAAGCAGAGAAGTAGGAATATACGGATACTTATCCTTTATTTTTTTGCACATGACCATCGGACTCTCCTTATCAACTCCGATCATTATAATTATCATATCATAATGACGTGCTTTCAACCTGGTGAATGCCTCTTCTTCACCGGAAACTCCTGTAACCCTCGGTATTGATGTGAGACTCATCTGATAATACTCACCCAGCATGTGATCAGAAAACCTGCCTTCCCCTTCAATTGAGTAAGCATCATAAAGGTTTGCTACCAGAAGAATCTCTTTAACTTTAAAAGGCATCAGATCGTGAAATACATCTCTCTCGGCATTATGCCGGTCCAGAAATTTCTGCAGAAGTTTCCTGCTGGAAACCTCTTTTATATCGTCGTCCTCCTGTTTTGGAATCTGTGATAATCTGATTATATCCCGCACCTTATAACTATTAATATACCCGGTCAGAAGGCTTCCGATATTCTGGATAAGGTCCCTTTCTTCTTTAAGGAATGGACCTTCATTTTCAGGACTGAATTCCAAAGTGTAAAAAATCTCAATCGATCCTTTTTCACCATCGATAGTACTGAACTCCTGGGTCATTCTCCAGTTCGTCTCTTTAAAATCGACTGTTTCAAACTCATTTCCCATGAACCGGATACGGGCAACAGTAAACTCAGAATATTGCCAGGCTGCCGGAAGAAGTAGAACGATTTGCTGCAGAGATTCTTCAATAGGCTTACCCTCCTTCAGAATGGAAGTGGTCCTGTTAATACACGCCAATTCCTTCAATCGCTCCTGTTGGTCATGAAGAAGCCGATGATATTCAGGATTAGTATGATTCAAATCATCCATTCGTCGTAAATCTATTGGATAACTTTTTAAAATTACGAAAATTACTTCAAACAAAAAGCTGGTGCGGATTAGTAATCCGTGCCAGCTTCTGTTAGCTTTGCGAATCTAAATCCGCGACACTAGTTTTAATTTCTTACTGAACCTTCCAGGTTGAACCGCTCATAAGCAGATCGTCCATGCATTTGATTTTTGCAGTCTCTTTTATTTCGGTGATTTGTTCTTCAACAGCTTTATCGTAGGTTTGCCCTAAAACTGACCTGATAACTCCAAGAGCAACAGGGTATTCAGGATATTTCATATTGGCAAGCATATATTGGATTCCCGGATTAGGTTCAAGAGCATCATGAATAAGTATATTCTTTTCAGAAATACCATTTTCACCAAGTCGTACAACTTTTAGTTTCAATCCGTCAAGTATCAGACCCTGGTTATTCTCTTTACCGAAAAGCATTGGTTGCCCATGTTTAAGAATAAGAGTTCTGTCGTCCCGTACCTCTTTGTCAGCAACGGTATCGTGAATTCCGTCATTGAAAATGACACAATTTTGCAAAACCTCAATTACTGAAGTTCCTTTGTGTTGAGCTGCTTCAATATATATCTGAGTTGACAGAGAGACATTTGTATCGATGGTACGTGCAAAAAATTTACCTTTTGCTCCTATCACAAGTTCACCGACTGAGAATGGTTCTTCCACGGTTCCGAAAGGTGATGTTTTTGTAACAAGCCCCTTGGAGGAGGTAGGCGAATACTGGCCTTTGGTAAGGCCATAGATCTCATTGTTGAACAGGATTAAATTAATATCTATATTCCTTCGGATAGCATGTATGAAGTGGTTTCCACCGATAGCCAGCGCATCACCATCACCGGTGATCTGCCATACAGACAGGTCGGGGTTTGCTGTTTTCACTCCGGACGCTATTGCAGAAGCCCGGCCATGAATGCTATGAAATCCATATGTATTCATATAATAAGGAAACCTGGAAGAGCATCCAATTCCGGAAATAAATGCAAATTTTTCTTTAATTATTCCCAGTTCTGCCAGCGCTTTCTGAACCGAACTCAATACAGCATGATCGCCACATCCCGGGCACCATCTTACTTCCTGATCACTTTTAAAATCTTTGGGAGCATATTTTGTTAATACCATTTCTGCCATTTTAATTTCCCTCCAGCATTTTTATGCATTTATCTTTTATCTCTTTTATTGTAAACGGTACACCCTGAACCTTATTAACCTGTTCATAAGTGAACTCCTGATGTTTTATCCGCAGATAGTCGGCAAACTGGCCTAAATTCAGTTCACAAACCACAATTTTCTTAAATTGCCTGAACACGTCTTTGACGTTTTTAGGCAAAGGATTGATATAATTGAAATTAACGAGACTAACCTTATGGCCTTCAGCCTGTAATTCACGGACAGCAGTAATTAGGTAACCATATGATCCGCCCCAACCTACCACAAGTATATCACCTGATGGTGCGCCATGAACTTCAAGATCAGGAATTCCGTTAGCTACTCTCTCGACCTTTTCAGCTCTTAGTTTGACCATATGTTCATGATTTTCGGGGACATAAGAAACTGTTCCCTTAACTGTTTTTTCAAGACCCCCGATCCTGTGTTCCATACCTGGCGTACCAGGGACAGCCCATGATCTAGCAAGTTTTTCATCATCGCGTTTGTATGGCAAAAAGGGGATATCATTTTTGTCTGCAAAAGGTGGTGTTATTTTAGGAAGATCTTTCATCTGAGGTATCTTCCATGGTTCAGTACCATTTGCAAGATAGCTGTCAGATAAAAGCAGTACAGGGGTCATATGCTCCAGAGTAATTTTTGCTGCTTCGAAAGCATAATGAAAACAATCAGAGGGAGTACTTGATGCGATAACAACAACCGGACATTCACCATTCCGTCCGTAAAGGGCTTGCATCAGGTCAGCCTGTTCAGTTTTTGTTGGAAGCCCTGTTGAAGGTCCTCCCCTTTGTACGTTAACGATAACTATAGGAAGTTCGGCCATTACAGCGAGCCCGATAGCTTCAGATTTAAGTGCAAGACCTGGTCCGGAGGTAGAAGTGATTGCAAGATCACCTGCGAAGCTTGCGCCAAGAGAGGTGCATATTCCGGCAATTTCATCTTCAGCCTGGAAACTTTTGACTCCAAGATCTTTACGGGCTGCCAGCTCTTCGAGTATTCCCGTGGCAGGAGTAATTGGATAGGAACCGATAAACAATTCCAATCCTGCTTTCTCAGCTGCTGCAATAAAACCCCAGGCAGTTGCCGTATTTCCGGAAATATTGCGGTAAGTGCCTTTAGCAATCTCTGCAGGGAGAATTTTATAAACAGGTTTTAAAGCTTCAATTGTTTCAGCATAATAATATCCGGCTCTCAGGGCTACTTTATTTGCCTCAGCCATGCCGGGTTTATTACGGAACTTTTTTTCAAAATAATCTTCTGTATACTTGAGTTTCCGATCGAACAACCAGTAAACCATTCCCAGGGCAAACATATTTTTTGTTCTTTGTACTGATTTCTGATCAAGCCCAAAACCATTTAAGGCTTCTTTAACCATAGAAGATATGGGCGCTGCAATAATATTGTAGTCTTCGAGCTTTTCTTCCTTAATAGGATCTTTTATATAACCGGCTTTCTCAATATTTTTTTCAGTAAAATTACCTTCATCATAAATAACTGTACCTCCCGGCTTTATCCATTTTGCATTAGCTTTAATAGCAGCAGGATTCATTGCAACCAGTACATCAGAATAATCTCCGGGTGTATTTATTTCCGAATGGCCAAGATGTACCTGAAATCCTGAAACACCTCCGACAGTACCCTGTGGAGCACGTATTTCAGCAGGATAATCAGGGAAGGTTGATAAGTCATTACCGAATAAAGCGGCAGTGTCTGAAAACAGTGTTCCGGTAAGCTGCATTCCATCACCTGAATCACCCGAAAAACGAATAACCACTTCTTCTCTTTCGTTAACCTCTGATTTTTTAGCCATGATACCTTTAAATTAATAAATAGCGAAACACAGAGCAAGTAACTAATACCTGCTTATAATGTTCAAAATTAACTTTTAAAAAATTGAAATTCGTACAAAAATTAGATTTACGTTATGATATTGATCATGTTTACGAGTCCATCTCTTCTCTTGTTAACCCCATAATTCTTCCAAATGGGGGACTTTGTTTCACTTTTAACATTTTTTAAATTTAATTAATCCCCCCATTTGGATGGTTTGGGGGGTAATGCCCAAGGGGTTTTTGGGTTAAACTAGCTCCAGATATCTGCTTTCTTAAGGTTTATTTCACCCTCAAAGAACATTCTTGCAATTTTTTCAAAATAGGTTGTGTAATCTGATATGAAAAACTGATCTTTTGCGTTGCCAGAGTCATTTAAAAGATTATTCTTTTCCAATGTTTCTCTGAGTATCATCGACACAATTCTGGCTGAGTCGATAACATCTACATTGAAATTAAATATTTTGCTTATCTGGTTTTTAATGATTGGGTAATGAGTACAGCCAAGAATCAATGCCTGAATGCCTGCCAGAGATTCATTGGAGAGATAAGTTCGGATAATTGCATTGCTTATGTCATCAAAAATAAAACCTTCTTCAATCATTGGCACCAGTAGTGGAGTTGCCATTGATACTACTTCGGTTGCAGGTGAATTTCTTTTTATTTTCTTTTCGTAAGTTCCTGAACTAATAGTTCTCTTAGTCCCTATCACTCCTATCTTCTTGTAAGTTTTTGTGCTCAGGTAATCTACAACAGGGTCGATTACATCGATCAGTATAGTTTTCCCCTGGAATTCCTTTTTCAGGGAATCGAATGCAGAAGCAGATGCAGAGTTACAGGCAACCAGAACAACTTTAGAATTATGCTCAAGAAGAAATTCAGTAATTCGTTGCGAGTAATACTTTATCGATTCAGCCGATTTATCTCCATAAGGCAGGTGGGCAGTATCACCAAAATAAATCAGACTTTCTCCGGGCAATATCTGTTTAATTGCATGGGCTACAGTTAATCCTCCAACGCCTGAATCAAAAATTCCGATAGGTTGTTCTTTCACTTTGCTGGTATATTAAAAAAATGACCATCCCGATTCAGGATGGTCATCGGTTTAAGATATATAAATTACTTTAATCCTAGTTTTGCTTTGGCCTGAGGCATAATATTTGTACTCTTTGTTTCATCAAAATAAAGAAGTGATCCTTTCGAAACATCAAATACATAAACATATCCGTTTTCCTTACCTACATCCTTGATAGCCTTGTCAACTTTAGCATATACCGGCTGGAATAGTTCTGCCTGTTTTTGTTGTAATTGAGTTTGTGCATTAGTTTGAAAATCCTGTATCCTTTTGTTCATATCATACAGTTCCTGTTCTTTGGTCTGTTTAACGATATCTGTAAGGTTTTTACTTTCCTTATTATATGTATCGTTCTTATTGTTCAATTCTACAGTCATCAGTTCAAGTGCATTAACAAGTTCCTTGCGGAATTTTTCAAGTTTAACATTTGCAGAGTCAAATTCCGGCATTGCCTGAATTAGTTCATCACTATTAATATGTCCAAATTTAAAACTCTGCGCCATTGCGCTCTGTCCCACAAAAGCAATCAGGATTGTTAAGATAGCTATACCTAATATTCTTTTCATTTTTCTAATTTTATTAAACAATATGTGCAAAAGTAATTAATTAATTTTTATAACCTAATTTTTCAAGTACCTGATCGCTGAGGTCAAATTTCGGGTTGGCAAACAAGATATTTCCACCTGCCGCTGTATCAAAGATAACTGCATAACTTCCATCAACAGCTATCGCCTTAATTGCTTTGATAATCTCATCCTGGATTGGTTTGACTAACTCTTCTCTTTTTTTAAAAAGATCTCCTTCAACTCCAAAATATTTATTCTGAAGATCCTTCATTTCTTTTTCCTTAGCTATTATAGCCTCTTCCCTTTTGGTTTTCATTTCCTGGGAAAGCAGAACGGCATCATTCTGATATGATTTATACATTTGCTCGACAACTGCATATCCATCGGAAACCTCTTTTTCCCATTGCTTTGAAAGTTTATCAAGCTGATCCTGGGCTGTGTTAAAAGCAGGTATGTTTTTCCTTATATATTCGGAATCGACAAATGCGTATTTCTGAGCCATGGCCATAGCTGAAGTCAGCATTAACAGACCTATAAAAACTCCTATTTTCTTCATAATTACTAATTTAATATTTACCAATTTAAAATTGTTGACCTATAACAAAATGGAACTGTGAGTGATTAGCGTTTGGATAAAGCGACGGGTCCCCAACAGCATCGAAACCATAGCCCCAGTCGACTCCAAGTAAGCCGAACATCGGTAAGTTAGCTCTTAAACCAATACCCGCTGAACGGTTCATTTTGAATGGATTAAATTCATTTAGCTTATACCAGGCTTTTCCTGTTTCAAGAAATGAAAGAACGTAAATTGTGGCGGAAGGATTAAGAGAAACAGGATATCTGAGTTCAAATGTGATTTTCGAATAAACATTACCTACAGAAGCGCCTGTTGCCCGATCGGTTGGCGTAACGGATCCGTTTGTATATCCCCTTAATGATATGACTTCCCTACCATAAAAACTGTAACCTGTCATACCGTCACCTCCCAGATAAAAGTTTTCAAATGGTGAGGGCCCGATATCATTATTATAATGGCCAAGGTAACCAAATGCAAAACGGGTATTCAGAACCATCTTATCATTTTTGGTTATCGGGTAATAGTAATCTGCTTTAAATATCCACTTATGAAACTCTATCCATTTGTATTTTACCTCATCAACAGTACCTTTCATATTCTTGCCGCTGATAGCTGAATAAGGAGGAGTTGCCTGAACAGAAAGTGTAAACGAAGATCCTGTTCTTGGATATATGAGGTTAGGACTTGTTGAGAACCTGGACAGTTTAGCCATCAGGCTAAACAGGTTCGAATTACCATTCTCAAAAAGAAACCTGTATTGATTAAAATTATTAAGGGTATATCGCTGGTAACTTAGTTCTCCATAAATTGAGAAAAAGTCATCAGGCCAGGATAATCTTTTACCAAGTCCTACACTTGCACCATCGATTATCATAGACTGTCGTCCATCTTCACCTTTCTTTTTCCCATTAGTCATAAGAGACCTGGTAAGAGAGACTGAAAAAGTATTTGGATTTTTGCCACCTAACCATGGTTCAACAAATGAAATATTATATGACTGATAAATACGGCCGTTTGATTGAGCTCTTATGCTAATGGACTGGCCATCACCTGATGGATACGGATGCCATTCATGTAATTTAAAAAAGTTCCGCATTGCAAAATTGTTGAATCGTACCCCAACGGTACCTACAAGCATACCCGCTCCCCATCCGCCGGACACTTCGAACTGATCGCTCGCTTTTTCTTCGAGTTTATACAGCAGATCAACTGTTCCGTTTGCAATATCCGGAAGAGGGGTAGGATTAATCTTTTCAGGGTCAAAAAAG
The DNA here is from genome assembly GCA_025358455.1 of Bacteroidales bacterium. GTDB lineage: Bacteria > Bacteroidota > Bacteroidia > Bacteroidales > VadinHA17 > LD21. The sequence goes on along the minus strand of JANYJP010000053.1, from coordinate 7,120 downwards.
CCGAGTACCCCAAGCTGGCGAATAGACCTCATTATCTTATCTCTACTGAAAAGTTCGCCGGGTAATGTATAAAGTTCACGGCGGGCTATATGTTCGTTGGTCCTCGTATTTCCACTGATAGTCACATTATTGAGGTAAGCCTGATCTCCTTCATAAATCCGTATCTCAAGGTCTATTGAGTCTTTATCAACCTTAGTTACTACAGGAGTAACCCTTGAAAAGAGATATCCAAAATCCAGATATAGATTACTGACTGCATCCGTTGCATTGGCAGTTCCATTGAGCCTGTCATTTATAAGTGACTGATTATAAACTGCTCCTTTCTTAACATTAAAAACATTCCCAAGATCTTGCTTCTTATAAACACTATTACCTACCCAATCAACATTTCTTAGAAAGTATTGTTTCCCCTCACTTATCCTGATTTGTAAGCCCACACGATCATCCGAAATTATATAAAGTGAATCTGAAAGAATCGCAAAATCCTTGAATCCGTTATCATTATAAAATGTGGTTAACTTATCCTTGTCTTCAGTGAATTTTTGAGAAATGAATTTTGAAGCTCTGAAAAAGTTCAGATTCTTCTTCTTGGTATTTTTTAGTTGTCTGCGAAGTTTTGAAGTTTCGAAATACTCATTTCCGACAAAAGAGACCTCTCCGATTCTTACTTTTCCCTTTTTCTCAACATTAATCGTCAATATTATATTATTTGGATGATCAGGATCATCTTTTTGCACAAACTCTACCTGAATATTAAGAAAACCTTTTTCAATAAAATGGTCCTTTATGATTTTTTTGGCAGTATTAAGCAAGTATGCGGTCACCTGTGAGCCAACCGGAAGGTTTAACTTTTTAACAAGATCTGTTGTCTCAGTAGTCTTAAGTCCATTGTACCTTACAGAGGAAATCCTTGGTCTTTCCTGGAGTGCAATATCAAGATATACAGTATCTGATACAAGTTTTGATATTGAAATTCTGACATCAGAGAACAATCCCTGTTGCCATAATTTTTGAACAGCAGTTGTAACTGCATCACCCGGAATTGTAACTTGCTGGCCAACTCTCAATCCGGAAATTCCAATAAGTGCGTTTATGTCGAGGAATTTAATTCCGGTTACTGTAAGACCACCAATTATGTAATCTTCAGCAGATAAGTAATCAACAATTTCCTGTTTTTCCTGTGCGTTCAGTGCAAGACTCAAAAGAGTCAGAAATATTGCTAAAAAAGTCGTTTTTGTTCCCTTAATCCCCATTTTTACATCATTTTTCCAAAACTTGTTCACTCGTTTTTCCAAATCTTCTTTCTCTTTTTTGAAAGTCCAAAATAGCACTATAAAAGTCATCCTTACCAAAATCAGGCCAAAGTGTATCTGTAAAATACAATTCAGTGTAAGCAAGTTGCCACAAAAGAAAATTGCTTATTCTTAATTCGCCACTTGTCCTTATCAAAAGTTCAGGGTCCGGAATTCCATAGGTTGTAAGGTATTTTTCAAAATCCTCTTCATGTATTGAATCTTGATTCAGATTTCCTTTTATTACGTCAATAGATATTCTTCTGGCCGCTTCAGTTATTTCCCATCTTGAGCTGTAACTAAGAGCTACAACAAGATTAAGTCCTGTATTTACAGAAGTTACCTGAATAGTTTCAGCTAATCTTTCCTTAACATCAACTGCAAGCCTGTCAACATCCCCAATTGTCAAAAGTCTGATGTTGTTTTTCAATAATGTATCAGTCTCTTTATTAAGCGATTGAACCATAATTCCCATTAAAGCAGAAATTTCTTCATCCGGACGTCCCCAGTTTTCAGTTGAAAAAGCATAGAGTGTAAGGTACTTAATCCCTAATTCAGCTGCAGTCTCAATTACTTCCCGTAACGCTGTTACTCCCTGTTGATGTCCAAATACCCTGTCGAGGCCCCGTTGCCTGGCCCACCTTCCATTTCCATCCATAATTATTGCCACATGAGAAGGCAACTTGCTGATAATTATCTGTTTCCTTAACTGCATAAACTAGCGTTTCTTCTTAGATCTCTCATCGCCATAAGCAGGACATCCATCTAATTTGCTAAAGAACTTCCATGTAACTGCCACACCTGTAAACGTATACCAGTCATTATTATGGATCACTCCGTAATCAGCTGGGGCAACCAAATCTTTTAAGCCGTCAAAGTTATCATAAAAAGTTTTACGAAACCCATATTCTGCCTCCAATCCCAAATTTTTATATACATTGATCTTAAACCCCAGTGAGAATGGAATAACAGGAACAGTTGCTACAGTTGTTGTGTTGACAAAAGCAACTCCTGCTCCTGCTGATAAATAAGGAGTATAATCCCATAATTTACCATCAGTCGAATACGGAAAAAAGTTGAATTCAAATTGAAGAGCGAATTCTCCAACAAGTCCCGAAAATGAGGCAGCCCTTGTTTGTTGAAAAGTATTGTTAAAATCAAGATCATTTGCTCTTAATCCACCTATAAAAAGATTTGCCCGAAGTGCTTGCCTGGGATTAAAATTATACCTGTAAAAAATACCGCCTGCAGGAAGAGGAGAATATAGCAATCTATCAGGATTAATGTCTCCCAGGTAAGATGATACTCCAGCAAAGATGCCATAATCAGATCTACGCTGACCTGACACAGAGAGAGAGATGCACATAAACAATAAAAACCAATGTAGTCTTTTCATTAAAACTGATCCAGCTCATTATCATCTGAAGGATGGCAACCCGTTTGGTCCGGTCTTCAGTCTGTAAGTAATTGTAAAATTCAAAAAATAATAAACGTCATTTGAACTGGAATATTGTGAAGTATAACCATCAAGATTATCGGAAAATGAATATCTTCCGCCTATTTCAATCCCATAATTAAAATTTGGAGAATAAACCAGTGTTGTACCTACTCCAACAGGAATGACAGCTGTAAATCCTCCGGTATTCATTCCATGGGCCACAAGCTTGTCGTTTCCTTTGACAGAATAACTAAGTCCTCCTATTCCTGTAAATGCATAAAAATCAAGCGATTTAAAAAAAGTGCTCATTCCTTTTGCCCTGCCTTTTAAGAACAGGTAACTTTTTTCAGCTTTATTTTTAATAAAATAATATTCCCCAATCAGGGCCGGTTCGAATATTGAAATGGAAGATTCAAATCCTCTGCCTATATTGGACCCTCTTTTATCTATAGCATGAAGACGCGCATATGTCAAACTAAGTCTGAGGTCTACGTCCTCTCTTATCTTGTATCTCAAATTGAGATTTATGTCATACCTTGTTTGTAAAAACGTCCAGTCTCGTAATCCGAGTATATTCTCTGTTTTGGAGAAACCTCCTATATCACCGAAAAAAAAGGAAGGGCCCAGACCAATAACTGCTTCAAATCTTTTCATTTTCCACAATTGTTGTGCTTCAGACACTGTAAATAGAAGAGAAAAGAGAAGTACAATTAAAACTAACCGCTTCATAAAAATTTTAATTATGTAACATGTACAAATATATCAATTTATTCAATTCCTAAGATCCGCACCCCACATTAGCTTATTCCTGAGGGTACTGTAAAAATCTCTTCCTTTTAACATTACTGTTTTAAGCTTACCCGGGGCCCGGATAATATGAACTTCCTCATTGAATGGTACCTTTTTTGATCTGAAATCGCATGTTGCAAGATAGCCATCGCTCCTGCCCTCAATAGTCATTCTCAATTTGCTTTCACCCGATATGACTATTGGTCTGTTAGTTAGATTATGAGGAGCAATCGGTGAAATTATGATACTCTCATCCTCAGGTGACAAAATCGGACCACCCACACTCATATTATAGGCAGTAGATCCTGTTGCTGTAGAAACTATAAGTCCGTCAGACCAATATGTATTGAGATAGACTTCATTTACATATACATTTATGGTTACCATACTGAGGTCTGCTTTATGAATGGTAATCTCATTCAGGGCCGTGGAAGAATTACCTTCAAATAATCCGGCAGGCTTTGATAGCTCAAGAAGGCATCTTTCAATTATTTCATATTCACCCTGGCATAGCATATCAATCGAATGACTTATCTCCTCAGCTGAAATATTTGCCAGAAAACCCATCCGTCCGGTATTTACGCCAGCAATAGGTATTCCAAGATCTTTTACTTTAAGAACTGTCTCAAGGAAAGTTCCATCACCACCCACACTTAAAACAAGATCGGGTAAGCTCGACAATACAGACAAATCAGAGAACTGTTCAATCAGTTCCCCACCTTTACAGATGATAGGATCTCCCGATTTTCGATGAATCTGCATTTTTATTCCTCTGCTGCAAAACTCATCTATGAGCCTGTTAACACCTTCCCTGGTCTTTGAATTATTGTCTTTGCTGTAAATTGCAACTTTCTCCAGCATAAACTCAGATATTAAGATATTTCATAAGGAGGTCAAATCGCTCTGAATAAAAGCGATCCATAGAGTCACTTGTGGTGACCCACGTTTTCACTTCATAGTTGTAGCGTTCAAATGTTTTAATTACTGATACCAGTTCACTTGTATTAACTTTAAGAGTAACCTCCAGTTTTGTCGACTCCGGAGGCGATGTAATGTACATGCTTAGTATTTTGATATTGTTGCTTTCAACTATCTGGGCTATCTGCGTAAGTGAATAATCTCGTTCAATGAGCTCAAGAACTATAATACCACCGGGCTGATCCATAGAAGATATGCCTGCAATATGCCTTATGAGATCGCTTGTAGTTATCACTCCTTTAAAATGATTATTACTGTCAAGTACCGGTACAACTGATAGCTTAAGACGTGAGGCAAGCCCAATCACTTCAAATATATGCTGTTCGGCGTCAACATACGGCTTAAACAATGTAAGTTCATGATTTCCAATGGGTTCATTTGGCTGATTCATGTCATAAATATCGGCATCTGAAATCAGGCCAAGAAATTCCTGATTATTAACAATCGGAAGGTGAGATATTCTGAATATCTCCATCCAGTTTAAGGCAGTTTGCCCCAGATCGGACGTTTTGAGCGTGGGGATAACTTCTGATATTAAGTCCTTGGCGACCATAATCTCTTTTATTTTCAACTAAAATAGTAAAAAAAAATCCAGTTGTTGTAATTTTGCATCACAATTTGAATACGTACAAATATTACATTTATTATAATGACAAAGTTAAGCGTAAATATCAATAAGATTGCAACTTTAAGAAATGCCCGTGGCGGAAATATGCCAAATGTGCTAACCGCGGCAATAAACTGTCAGCTTTTCGGAGCCGATGGTATAACTGTTCACCCGCGACCAGATGAGAGACATATCAGGTATAATGATGTATTGGATATCAAACCTCTTATTACCACAGAATTCAATATTGAAGGATATCCTTCGGAAGGATTCATTACTCTTGTGCTTTCTGTTAAACCTGATCAGGTTACTCTTGTTCCCGATCCGCACGACGCTATAACTTCGAATGCAGGTTGGGATACCTTGAAAAACAAAGCCTTTCTTACTGATATCGTCTCAACTTTCAGGAAAGCCGGTATAAGAACATCATTGTTCGTTGATACAAATCCTGTAAATATTGAACATGCTGCTCTTACCGGAACTGACAGAGTTGAACTTTATACTGAACCATATGCAACCGGTTTTGCCATGAATGCTCCTGAAGCAATTGAACCGTTTATTCATGCCGCGGAAATAGCCCGGAACAGAGGCCTTGGATTAAATGCAGGTCATGACCTGAACCTCGATAATCTGAGATATTTTCATCAGAGTATCCCATGGCTCGATGAAGTATCTATTGGGCATGCACTGATATCAGATGCACTTTATCTTGGGCTCGAGAATACAATTCAGATGTATAAACGCCAGTTATCCTGATCCTTATTTTTATGAAGCTATTTTACAGGAAATATGGAAACGGGACTCCGCTGATAATACTACACGGATTATACGGCTCATCTGATAATTGGGCAACTATTGCAAAATCTCTTGGAGACACCTTTACGGTCTACCTGCCAGATCTGAGAAATCATGGCAAGTCTCCACATTCCGATATCCATGACTATGATTCGATGAGAGATGATATTTATGAACTTGCCACAGACCTGAAGCTTAATAAGTTCTTTCTGGCAGGCCATAGCATGGGAGGAAAAACCGCTATTGCATTTGCACTAAAATGGCCTGAAATGATAAGTGGTCTCCTTATTGCTGATATATCACCCTTTGTTAATGAAAATTTGAGTCATTCTGCATATACTGAGCATACTTCAATTCTTAAGGCCATGCTTTCCACAGACCTTTCACGGATTTCATCAAGGGTTGAGGCAGATTCAATTCTAAAGGAAAAAATCCCTTCTGAAAATACCAGAGGGTTTGTGCTTAAAAACCTTCAGAGAAATTCAGATAATAGTTTTGAATGGAAAATTAACGCCGCGGTGCTGCTTAAGAACCTTGACAAAATAATGGAAGGGATAGATCGCGGATCAGTATTTTCAAATCAGATAGCAGGTTTCCCGGTTATTTTTCTGAAAGGCTCAGATTCTGATTATATACCTCAGGGCGATTACGAAGATATTAAAAAAGTTTTCCCGGCGGCTGAATTTGTTGAGGTACCGAATGCCGGCCATTGGATCCATTCAGACAGGCCTGATGAGGTTATTAAAAGTCTTAAAAGGCTATTAGGGGACTGACAAAATCCGGTAGGGGATAGTACTTTCCCCTCTTCATGGAAATAACACGTCAGTTTCCGATCAGACCAACCTCCGCTACCACCTTCACTTCGTTATTGTGGTCAAAGAAAGCTATGGCTGGCAAAGCAGGGCGCAGGGCACAGGGCGAAGAGCTCAGACCACAGGACTCAGGGCTCAGGGTTGTGAAAAATTAAATCCGTGTTAATCCGTGCAATCCGTGGTGAATAAAAGGCACAGGGCGCAGAGCGCAGAGCACAGGGCAAAGAGCACAGGGCACAGGGCAAAGAGCACAGGGCACAGAGTGTCCTATCCTGAAATAGGTTGAAAGTAAAAAGGATGATACCTATGAAAAAGATTAATTACTGAAAGGTTACCGATTCTATTTTATCTTCACTTATCTGGGGCAGGTTCATAAACCTCAATAATACCTGCCCGATAGCCAGTACAT
>JANYJP010000092.1 GCA_025358455.1 Bacteroidales bacterium | reverse complement strand
CCTCGCCCCGATGGAAGACATTACAGATCCGTCATTCCGGATGGTATGCAAAACACTGGGCGCTGATGTCATGTACACTGAATTTATTTCGTCTGACGGCCTGATTCGCGATGGACAAAAAAGCGTTAAAAAGCTCGATATCTATGATTATGAAAGACCTATCGGCATTCAGTTGTATGGACATCTGATTGAGGCAATGGTCGAAGCAGCAAGAATAGCTGAAGAGGCAAAACCCGAGCTTATTGATATCAATTTCGGTTGCCCGGTAAAGAAGATTGCCAACAGAGGGGCGGGTGCAGGAATGCTCAGGAATATCCCGTTGTTAATTGAAATGACAGAATCAATTGTTAAGGCTGTAAAACTTCCTGTTACTGTTAAAACAAGGCTTGGCTGGGATGAGGAAAGTAAAAATATTGTAGACATTGCCGAGCGGCTTCAGGATACAGGTATCCAGGCAATCACCATCCACGGAAGGACACGGGCTCAGTTTTATAAAGGAACTGCAGACTGGACACTAATCGGTGAGGTTAAAAACAATCAGCGAATGAAAATCCCGGTTATTGGAAACGGGGATATTGACGGACCTGAAAAAGCGAAGGAAATGTTTGACAGATATGGGGTTGATGGAATTATGATTGGACGAGCTACTGTAGGAAGACCATGGATATTTCGCGATATACGACATTTCCTGAACACAGGGGAATTATTGACTGAACCATCGGTAAATGAGAAGGCTGATGTTGCACTTCTTCACCTTGATAAGTCTCTTGAATTTAAGACAGGCAAAAGAGCTATCTTTGAAATGCGGCGTCATCTTTCAAATTATTTCAAGGGATTGCCACATTTTAAGGAGACTCGTCTGAAACTACTGACCGCGACAGAACCAGATGATATCAAAATCATAATTAATGAGATCCGGCAACAGTGGGGCGATTTCAGAACTGATGATAAAACATCGGTATATAATATTTAAAATCCCTGAGTTTTGCCCACCACCCCACTGAATTACTCCCGCCTTAGCGAAATAGGGGGAGCTTTCTGAACTGGAATTTTTTTGAATATAACCGAAAAATCTTTCCATTTAAATATAACTTTCAGTACCAGGACGAAGGCAATTCCACAAATAAGAAGGCCCGAAAATTCTATCCATGGGTGGATGGTGTTCTGCACATAAAGAGCGGGAGTCTGTAACGCAGAAGATTTGTTGGTGACCATTATACACAGGAAAATATTATTCGCTGCATGTGCTCCCATCGAAGCTTCAATACCATCATCAAGGATTGTTATAACACCGAAAATCAATCCGAAAAGTATATACTGTGGCATCATTGTATAAAAACCGAATTCCCTGACCTCAGGATTAAAGGCATGCAGGAGACCGAATAAAACAGAGGTCATAATCAAAGGAAACCACCTGTTTTTGAGCATTGATGCAAAACCCTGCATAAGATAACCTCTGAAAAGTATTTCTTCAAAGGCAGCCTGAAATGGAATGAAAATGACTGAAATAACTGCCAGGGAAATCAGGGAGATTGTCTTATTGTTCAAAGTAAAATCAGAGGGGTCATACCTGAGGTAACAAAACAGATATATTGCAGAAAACATCAGCCATATAAAAGCAGATATAAAGAAATGGCTCCATCTGATTTTTCCGGTACCGTTTATTGTCATTTTCAGTGTCCGGTTATTTATGGGCCTGACCAGCAGTATAAATGCAAACAATCCGGCTACGAATGGGAAAAGCGTTATAAATAATCCCAAATCCGGAGAGAGGCCAAGTATACTGTAATCATTAGGATTGGCGGCCAGCTGTGCAAAAATCCCCGGTGTTGAGGCAGATTTTTTAAACAGGGCAATCAGTAACGGCAGAGCACCTATTGTATTGGATACAATAAGCACTGAAGTTAGCATTACAACATATCTCCAGATACCGTTTTTGCCTTTAAAGGTAGATTCAAGATGGTTCATAATAAATAATAAAGGTCTTTTAGAATTCCGAACTTGAACGTTTTGGATAGTCTATGGAGTAATGAAGCCCCACACTTTCGTGCCTGTTCTTTGCCATTTTGATAATAATATATCCAACATTTATCAGATTCCTTAACTCACATATTTTCTTGGAAATGAGGGATTTTTTATAAAGACTTTCTGTTTCTTCATATAATATATCAAGTCGTACCATGGCTCTTTCAAGTCGTATGTCAGACCTGACAATTCCGACATAGTTGCTCATAATCATCTGTACCTCTTTGGTACTCTGCGTAATAAGCACCATTTCCTCGAGGTGGGTAGTGCCTTTATAGTCCCAAACCGGTATTCTTTCTTCAAATGTCAGATCTTTCAACCTTGTACCGGAATGAATTGCTGCCCTGTGAGCATAAACAGCGGCTTCAATCAGTGAGTTTGAGGCCAGTCGGTTAGCTCCGTGCAAGCCGGTGGAAGATGCTTCCCCCAGCGCGTAAAGCCGGTCAATGTTGCTTTGTCCGATGGTATCGACTTTAATACCACCACAGGAATAATGTGCACATGGAACAACGGGTATCATATCCGTGGTTATGTCTATTCCGCGCTCCAGGCAATGCTCGTAAACATTCGGGAAATGATCCTTAAGCTTTTCACCATCAAGATGTGTACAGTCGAGCCATGCATGGTCATCTCCCCATATTTTCAATTCATTATCTATAGCTCTGGCAACAATATCCCTTGGAGCCAGCGATCCACGGCTGTCATATCTGTTCATGAACTTTTCGCCTGAAAGATTCTTCAGAACTGCGCCATAACCTCGTAAAGCTTCGGTAATAAGAAACGATGGTTTTCGTTCAGGATCATATAATGAAGTAGGATGAAACTGAATAAATTCCATATTCTCAATCGTTCCTTTTGCCCGGTAAACCATTGCAACACCGTCGCCGGTTGCAATTTCAGGATTTGTGGTTGTAAGATAAACGTTGCCGATACCGCCGGTTGCAACAACAGTCACTTTTGAAAGAAGAGTAATTACTTTCTGGTTAACAAGATCAGCAACATAGGCACCAAAACACTTTATGTCAGGGTAATTTCTTTTAACCACTTCACCAAGGTGGTGTTGAGTAAGCAGTTCAATCGCGAAGTGATGTTCGAGAATTTCTATGTTGGAATCATTTCTGACCCGTTCCATTAATGTCATTTGAATACTTTCACCTGTTTTGTCTTTATGATGCAGAATCCTGTGCTCAGTGTGTCCGCCTTCCTTTGCAAGGTCGTATGTTCCGTCATCTTTTTTATCAAAGGATACTCCCAGGTTGATAAGATCTATAATCCTGTCAGGGGCCTCCTGGACAACCATTCTTACTACCTCCTCATTGCAAATTCCACCTCCGGCTATCAGGGTATCACTTATATGTTTTTCAAAATTATCGGGTTCACTGAAAACAGCAGCAATGCCACCCTGGGCATACCGGGTATTTGTATCTTCAAGGTTTGCCTTAGTCACAACAGTGACTTTCCCTGACTTAGCAGCCTTAAGTGCAAAAGTAAGTCCGGCTATACCTGAACCTATAACCAGAAAATCAGTTCTTTTTTTCATCTCATCAAAATACAAAACAAGGGTTAAAGATACAAATAGATTATTTACCTCCAATCCGCTTTATGGAGTTTAAAAACAGTGTTACTCCGTGGTAAAATGCATCAAGAAAAACGAAAAAGATATGTATAAAGTGTCGATTGGCCAGGGATGGAGGTAGAATTTAAGGATGGGAAGGAAACTCCGATTGTAAAACAGAAGATTTTGAATTACTTTTGCCTTCCGGTAAAAGAAAACAAATCATTATGGCTCAGGAAGATCTTTTCAAAAAATTAGTTGCTCACTGTAAGGAATACGGATATGTTTTTCCATCGAGTGAGATTTATGACGGGTTAAGTGCAGTCTATGATTATGGTCAATATGGTGTTGAACTCAAAAACAATATCAAGAAATACTGGTGGGACAGCATGGTGCTTCTGAATGATAATATTGTTGGTATCGATTCCGCAATATTCATGCACCCGACTATCTGGAAAGCATCTGGTCATGTTGACGCATTTAACGATCCACTCATTGATAATAAAGATTCAAAAAAAAGGTACAGGGCCGATGTTCTTATTGAGGAGCATCTGGCAAAGATTGAGGATAAAATTACAAAGGAGGTTGAAAAAGCAAGGGAAAGATTCGGAACTGCCTTCGATGAAAAAAAATTCAGGGAGACCAACCCAAGGGTTCTTGCCAACCAGGTTAAAATCGATGAGTTGAATGCAAGGTTTTCAAAAGCGCTTAACGACTCAAACCTTGTAGAGTTAAAACAGATCATCATTGATAATGAAATAGTTGACCCTGTATCTGGAACACGTAACTGGACTGATGTCAGGCAGTTTAACCTGATGTTTTCAACTGAGATGGGATCTACTGCTGAAGGAGCAAATAAGATTTATCTGCGTCCGGAAACAGCACAGGGTATTTTTGTAAACTTCCTGAATGTTCAGAAGACCGGGAGGATGAAAATTCCTTTTGGAATTGCCCAGATAGGAAAAGCATTCCGTAATGAAATAGTAGCACGGCAGTTTATTTTCAGGATGAGGGAATTTGAACAGATGGAAATGCAGTTCTTTGTTCAGCCGGGCAGTGACCCTGAATGGTTTAAGATATGGAAAGAGAAAAGGATGAAATGGCATCAGGCTCTTGGTTTTGGAAGTGAGAATTACCGCTTTCACGATCATATCAAACTAGCACATTACGCAAATGCAGCTACTGATATTGAATTTAAATTTCCGTTCGGGTTTAAAGAGGTTGAGGGGATACATTCCAGAACTGATTATGATCTGAAACAACACCAGCAATACAGCGGAAAAAAAATGCAATACTTCGATCCTGAAAAGGGCGAGTCATATGTGCCATTTGTTATTGAAACATCTATCGGAGTTGACAGAATGTTTCTGCAGGTAATATCTGCAGCATACTTTGAAGAGATATTGAAAAAAGAAGACGGAACTACTGATACGCGTGTGGTGTTGAGGTTACCTTCATTTCTTGCTCCTGTAAAACTTGCGGTCATGCCTCTTGTTAAAAAAGACGGGCTTCCTGAAATTGCAGAAAAAATTGTTCATGATCTTAAATTTGATTTTAATTGCCAGTACGACGAAAAAGATTCTATCGGTCGCCGTTACAGACGTCAGGATGCAATTGGCACCCCGTACTGCATAACAATAGATCATCAGACACTTGATGATCAGAGCGTTACAATCAGATATCGTGATTCAATGAAGCAGGAACGGGTACAATTATCACAATTAAAGGACATTATCTCGGAAAAAGTTAACATCAGAACTATATTGAAATTGTTGTAAAGGTTGCAGCGGTTGCAGGGGTTTAGTTTTCAAACATAAATTCTATTGACAAACAAGGTTCTCATAATAACCTATTACTGGCCTCCCAGCGGAGGTGCAGGAGTACAACGGTGGCTCAAATTCTCAAAGTATCTTCCGGAATTCGGATGGGAACCAATAATACTTACAGTCGATCCTGAATATGCGGCTTACCCGGTTAAAGATAATTCTCTTATTAAGGACATTCCCTCTTCATTAAGATTCATTACGACACCGGCGACTGACTATTTCAGAATATATAAAAAGGATAAGTCTAAAATTCCGGCGGCGGGTTTTGCAAACGATACGGAGGGTACTTTTAAAGCCAAAATCCTTCGTTTTATACGCGGTAATTTCTTTATTCCCGATCCGAGAAGAGGCTGGAACAAATATTCGTTTAAGAAAGCCTGTGAATTAATCGAAACCGAAAATATTAAAAATGTAATCACCACAAGTCCCCCGCATTCTACTCAACTCATCGGCCTGAAAATTAAAAAGAAATATCCCGGAATAATATGGATTGCAGATCTTCGTGATCCCTGGACGGACATTTATTACTACAAACAGTTCTATCCGACAATGATTTCTAAATGGTTGGATTCAGCATTTGAGAAAAGTGTTCTTAAGAATGCGGATAAAATAATAACTGTCGGTCCCTCTTTAAAAAACTTATTCTCCTTAAAAGCAACAGGAGTCGAAAACAAAACAACTGTCATTACAAATGGCTTTGATGAAGATGATTTCTCAGTGATCGCACCTTCATCGCCTGCCTTATTTACAATTTCGTATATCGGCACGCTCTCTGACGCCTATCCGATTGAAGGATTTCTGGATGCTCTGAAGCGTTTTGAAAAAAACAAACAGAGTTTCAAATTAAGATTTATCGGAACTGTTGCCCCAAAGCAGAAAGATCATATATTATCCAATATCGGGGAACCTTCAACAGAGTTTATATCATATGTTGACCATTCCGCTGCTATAAGTTACATGGCCGCCGCTTCCGTACTCTTACTTATCATACCTGATCATCGAAGTAACAGAAGTATCATTACCGGGAAGCTCTTTGAATATATTGCTGCCGGGAAACCAATTGTCTGTCTTGGCCCCGTTGACGGAGATGCTGCTGCTATTTTAAGAAAAGCAGGACATGATTCAATATTTACCTATACCGACACTGTTGGGATCTCAGATTATTTATCAGCTTTAACTTCAGGCAAACCGATGATTGAAAAGTTATCTGCAAAAGAATTCAGCAGGTACGAATTGACAAAACAGCTGGTTTCGTTACTAAAATAATCAGGTTAATTATTAATGAAATAAATACCAAAAGGAATAATAAAATGAGGTGCGGGGTTGTTGTTGATAATGAACTTAATAACGATATCCGGGTTCTCAGGGAAATAAGAATTCTGAAGGAACAGGGATTTGAAATCTATGTATTATGTTTCGGATTCAGGAATACATATACCAGTCCGGTAGCGGAGATAAACATCACAAGAATTAACATCCCGGGAAAACTCAAAGACATTTTATTTTTCTTCCTGAATACCATACCGGTATATGAATGGTTATGGGCATCGCGTATTAAAAAATTTATTATCAGTAACAGCCTTGAGGTCCTTCATGTCCATGATCTTTATATGGCGAGGGCAGCACATTACGGAATCAAACAATCAAAAAAGGACATCCCGCTGATCCTTGATCTTCATGAGAATTATCCTTTTACAGTTACAACTTACAACTGGACAAAAGGGTTTTTCAGGAATCTTATCTCCCGGCCCGGCGAATGGTTGAAAAAGGAAAAAAAGTACCTCGATTATGCAGATTGGATTATAGTCCTGAGCACTGATTTCAGGGATCTATTAGTTGCAAGGTATCCTGAATTATCAATAGAATCTTTCGTTGTTTTACCTAATGTCCCTGATCTTTCACAAGTCAGTAAAAGGGGCAATAAGATTGTTCAGAATCCATTTAACCAGAAATTCCCTGTACTTTTTTATTATGGTGTAATTGCAGAAAGAAGAGGGGTGTTTGATGCACTGGAAGTATTCATTGACCTGGTAAAAGAGAACTACCATGTTAATTTTCTCCTGATCGGCCCTGTCGATAAAAAAGATACTCCGCGTTTTTTAAAACTGATACAACAGAAATTCCTTTCAGGAAGAGTACATTATATTCCCTGGATCGACAGTAATGATTTACCATCATATCTGGAAACCGTTGATATTTGTGTGGCACCTTTTCATAAGAATCCTCAGCATGAATCCGGGGTTGCCAATAAAATCTATGAATATATGCTGGGAGGAAAACCTATAATTGCATCAAACTGCATACCCCAGCAGAACCTCATTGAAAAGCATAACTGCGGACTTGTTTTCAGCAGCAACAGTGAGTTTAAAGGAGCAATAGCAAAACTTCTGGAAGATAAAGGATTAAGAGACAGGCTTGGGGAAAATGGCTATGACGCGATTATGAAAGAATACAATTTTGGGTTTGTAAAGGATAATTTGATACTTTTATATAAAAAGATTCCTGGTAAAATACGATGAGCTTAGTGCAAAACTAAATTAAATTACGATGAAACCTACATCTGTTTTTTTACATTGTTTCTTATTCATTCTGTTTCTTGGGTTAACCTCCCGCACCAGGAAGAATATTGAAATTCCGACAAACGGATTGTTGTTATACATGTCATTTAACGGGAATACGAATGATTTAAGCGGAAATAATAATAAAGGCATTGATACAAACCAGCTCAACTGATGAATTATTCCCATTTCATAATTACTCAATTTAATCTCAGGAATTTTCCCCTATCAAATTTCGGTGATTATGAAAGTTGGTTAAAGTGGACAAGAGTAAGAATTGAATTATTTAAGCAATATTGTTTACCTTCTATTATTAATCAAACGTCTAAAACATTTCACTGGTTACTTTATTTTGATACAGACACACCGGAAGAATTTAATGAATTCTTAAAGGACTTAAGTGCGTTATCATTTATCAGCATATGTTATTCTAAAGGAATTGAGGATTTTAATCTTAACTATATTAAGGAAGTAAAAGTAAGAGCCTCAAGATCAGTAAAATGGATTATAACAACTAGGCTTGATAATGATGATTGCTTACATACAGATGCAATTAAAATAATCCAAAAGAGTTTAGTTGAGAGGCATAATTTCTTAATATCCTTAGCCTCGGGATATATTTTGAATATTGAAGACAGAACTCTTTCACATTATTTCTATCCAATGTCACCTTTTATAACCCTGATTGAATCAAATGACAATGAGGTAAAAGGGATTTTCGAAAAAGGACACACGAAATGGGATAATCTACGACTTCATATTTTTAATGAAATCTGGCAGGAGTATTTTAATTTAAAAGCAAGAAAATCGCGATTCATCTTAATTAAACCACTTTGGATACAAACTTTTCATGGAGAAAATGTAAGTAATAGTTTTTATAGAGGATTACCAGTTCTTAAGCAAAAGAGGCTAAAGGATTTCTCAATTAATTATACATCCAACGCATTACCTGTCACAATAATTAAGAAATACATTAATTATTTAGTTTGGAAGAGATATTTGAAAAGCCTTATTATTAAACTCATATTAATGAAATAGATTATAAATGAAACAATTGGGCCCTCTTATAAAAGAAAGATTACCATACACTTATTTTTTCTTAATTGGATTAATAAATGCTTTCAGAAGAAGAATAAGACCATATTCAATTTATATCACCGATAGTTTGGGTGGGAGTTTTAAGAGCTATTTTATTGTTACAAACATGAGTGAAAAGATTTCAGAATTAAAAAGAAATCTTGATAAAGAATCGATTTATACTATTGATGTTATTTTGCAGCGGATTCTAAATTATCCCGATGAAAGATATAAACAAAAAACATCAAAGCATAAAGAAATTGTTGGAGGATTATTGTCATGTGAAATGAAACAATTCAAGGAAAAAATTAATGTCAAATTGAAACTGGAGAAAAGAAACCATAAGTCCCTTTCAAAACATATTGAAGAATCAGTATTTTATTATTATCATGGACTGACCTTACTCCCCGATCAAATTTCAAAATATATAATGGGTCATGATTTTATTGATGCCGGGGCATTTATTGGAGATTCTGCAATAGCTCTGAAAAAATATAACTACAAAAAAATTTATTCAATTGAAATATCTAATAAATCTATAAATAAGTACAGAACAAACCTGGCCAGATATCAAATCAATCCAGACAAATTCGAAATAATAAATATCGGTATCGCATCAACTAATGATAAAGATCCAATTAAGATAGCTGATACCGGATCATCAGGATTATCATTATTAAGAAAAGCCGGGAAGTACGATGAAATTCTGGTGGATCAGAAATCTACAGATTATATAGTTGATCATTACAAAATATCTCCCCGTTTTATAAAAGTTGATATTGAAGGTGATGGGTTGGATTTTGTAAAAGGAGCAACGGAAACATTAACAAAATTCAGACCCGTATTATCTATAGCCATATATCATAATCCGTACGAACTTTTTGAGGTTAAACCCTTATTGGAGAAAATATTACCTGATTATATATTTCTGATTAGAAAACTATCAACAGGAATTAAGAATAATTTATGTCATTCCGAAGTTGTGCTTTTGGGATACCCAAAAGAAATTCTCACTTTTTAATCAATGTGATAGAGATACAAACTTGCAAATCAGAAATTTGTTCAAGCTATATTTTAAAGCTAAATTGTATCTTCGCAAAGATTTCATAATTTTTTAAATGCATTATGCATTTTAATGCGATCCATGATTTTTTGTGAAATTTGCTGATATGTTAAATTCTATAAAAATATCTTTAAAAGACACCTTTGTTTATGGGTTTGGTAACATAGCAATTAAAATCGTCGGCTTAGTTCTGATCCCCTTGTTTACTGATCCGAAGTTCTTTTCTATCGATGATTTTGGCACAATCGGGCTTCTTGATATTTCAGCCCTTGTGTTAACCGCGTCCCTTGCTTCTGCACTGCCACAGAGCCTGACAAGATGGTTTTGGGATAAAGAATTCAAGGATAAACAGAAGGGTATATTCTTCATGTCATTCGCTACCCAGGTTATTGTTTCTGCTCTGTTCTGCATTTTATTAATCCCCCTTTCAGGAACAATCTCAGAACTTATATTAAAAAAGCCAGACTGGTCACGGGTAATAACTCTTGTCATTCTGGCTTCGGCAATACAGGCTATAAATAATATCACGAATACCCTCATGAGATTACAGTCTAAATCAGTATTATATACAATTACAAACCTGTTTAAACTTACACTCGTCCTATCGCTTACAATATTCTTTATTATTTCAAAAAAGATGGGAATAGAAGGTATTTATCTTGCACAGGTGATTGGCAACGCGTTTGTAGTATTGATCCTGCTGGGTTATACGATTAAAAACTCAAGAATATTCTTTGACAAAAGTATTTTCTTTTCAATGAATTCTTATGGGTTCCCTCTATTCCTGGCTAACATTTCGGCTGTTTCCCTGAATGTTATTGACCGATATTCGCTTAGTTCATGGGCAGTTCTTAAATCCGTAGCGCTTTACACCCTGGCTTTTAAGATAACCAGTGTTCTGAAGCTGGTAATTGTTGATTCAATGAAACTGGCGCTTGGACCAATGATGTTAAAGCGCATAGGCTCACCTGATATTAAGAGGTTTTATTCTAAAGTTCTTCTGTATTCGACTTATGTACTAATGTTTGCAGTAATAGGGATTTCATTGTTTTCTTTTGAATTGATTAAAATAATCACAATATCAAGGCAATTCTGGGACGCTGTTATAATTATTCCTGTTTTGGCTTTATCTGTGATCTTTGTTAACATGAAGGATGTAACTGTTTATGGGCTCCATGTGGCAAAGAAGACCAGGATAATAGGAATTATAGTCGTTTTCTCAACAATCTTAAGTCTTGCACTTAACTTCCTGTTAATCCCGATATGGGGAATAACCGGAGCTGCTATTGCAACACTTGTGTCGCAGTTTGTATTCTGGTTAATCTGTTATCATTATTCCCAGAAAGCTTTTTTTGTTCCATATGAACTGAAGAAAATATTTATACTGGTATTTACCGGAGCAGTTTTGTCATTCTCCTGCTTACTTTTGAATAAACTTGATCTTTTCCCCAGATTAATGTTAAAGACATTGTTCCTTTTCAGCTTCCCGTTCATACTTTATTTATTCAGGTTTTACGAACCTGTTGAATTAAAGTCCATAAGAGGGTTTGTTACCAAGTGGTCGGATCTCAGGCATATCAGAAGAAATATAAAATCACTTAAGGGTATTTCTGATTTTGAATACTAACCAAAAAAAAGATTTTGAATACATATTTACACGTAAATACATATTTTTGTCAGTAATCAGGGAAAGTAACCTAACATAAGCATAATGCAATTAAAAAACAAAATCCAGCCTCTTCTGCCACATCTGATTGCAGTAGTAATCTTTGTTGTGGTCGCTTTCGCATATTTTTACCCTGTTCTTGAAGGCAAAGTTCTGAAGGCAAACGATTCAACCGTTTCCAGGATCAATTCAAAGGAGATTCAGGATTATCGTGCAAAATATGGTAAGGAGCCGCTATGGACGAATTCAATATTCAGCGGAATGCCGGCATATTTAATATCGACAAGATATCCCGGAAACCTTTTTAAGAATGCTGATACATTTCTCAGAATTTTTAAAATGCCGGTCTCGGTTCTGTTTGTTTCGATGCTTGGGTTCTACATCTTGTTGTTGCTTTTTGGTGTTAATCCATGGCTGGCTATAACGGGCGCCTTAGCTTACGGGCTGTCGTCATTCTTCTTTCAGATACTTGCAGTCGGGCATAATACACAGGCAATTGCTCTTGCATATATGCCCCCGATGATAGGAGGAATTTACTATGCTTACAGGAAAGATGCACTTAAAGGAGCTTTGCTGACGGCGTTATTCCTTACTCTTGAAATCCAGGCAAATCATCCGCAAATCACATATTATGCATTACTCTGCCTCCTGGTATTCGGAATTGTTGAATTTGTATATGCATTTAAAAACAAATCAGTAATTAAATTCCTTAAAACTTCCGCACTGCTCACAATCCCTTTCATAGTTGCTATAGGCATTAATTTCGCAAGTCTTTATACAACTTATGAATACGGGAAATATTCGATAAGGGGGAAAACTGACCTGACATTAAATAATAAAAATGGCGCCTCAGGACTTGATAAAGATTACATTACATTCTGGAGTTATGGCGTTGATGAAACATTTAATCTTCTGATACCAGATTATAAAGGCGGCTCAAGTCAGCCATTCGACCGAAACTCGGAAACTGTTAAAGTGTTAAGGCAGAATAATAATGCCAATGCAGCAAACCAGCTTCAGAAATACTGGGGTACGCAACCCGGTACTGATGGCCCTCATTATGTCGGAGCAATCGTTTTCTTTCTTTTTATCCTGGGGTTAGTTCTGATCAAAGGACCCGAAAAATGGTGGCTTCTTGCTGCAACACTCTTATCGGTAATGCTTTCCTGGGGAAAGAACTTCATGCCGCTAACCAATCTGTTTATCGATTATTTCCCCGGCTACAACAAGTTCAGGGCAGTTACAATGACTCTTGTAATCACTGAATTCTGTATCCCCCTTTTAGGCTTCCTGGCGCTAAAGGATATTCTTAACGGCACAACATCAAGGAAAGAAATATTTAAGAGTTTAAAGATCGCAGCCGGTGTTACAGGAGGTTTTTTATTGCTGGTACTGATTATCCCCGGTATAGCAGGATCTTTTCTCAGTCCGTATGAAAATGATCTCCCAGGATGGCTTAAAACCGCGTTGATAGATGACAGAAAAAGTCTGCTGAGAACCGACAGCTTCAGATCATTGGTTTTTATTTTGCTTTCTGCAGGTACAATTATCGGTTTCTTATTTGAAAAACTACGTAAAAATCAGGTTATTCTTATTATCGGGATACTAGTTGTTTTTGATCTCTGGACAGTTGACAAGAGATATCTGAATGCTGATAGGTTTGAGAGGCAGGCTGTAATCATGAAGTCATTCACACCTACACCCGCTGATACTTATATCCTTAATGATAAATCAAACTACAGGGTACTTAATCTTTCGGTTTCGACATTTAATGACAATTCCCCGACTTCATATTTTCATAAATCATTAGGCGGTTATCATGGTGCGAAAATGGAGAGATATCAGGAGTTCATCGATACTGCACTGAACAGGAATTTTGCAATGATCCAGGCAGCAGGAAGTACTGCAAAGACAATTGAAGAAATTCAGTCTGTCTTTAATACCACATTTGCACTTAATATGCTTAATACCAAATATATAATTTATAATCCTGATGCTCCACCCCTGGTCAATCAGAAAGTCCTTGGAAATGCATGGTTTGTTGAAAAACCGGTTTTTGTGGAGAATGCCAATAAGGAGATTTCTTCGCTCAACACTTTCAATCCTTCAAATGAGGCGCTCATCGATAATACTTTTAAGGGTCAGGTCACTAAATCAACATTCCCCCATGGTGAGAATGACAAGATTGAACTTGTTTCATATCAGCCCAACGAATTAGTTTATAAATATTCTGCCGGTGAAGAAAAACTTGTTGTGTTTTCAGAGATTTATTACCCGGCAGGATGGAAGAGTTATATTGATGGGAAAGAGAGCACATACTTTCGAACTGATTATGTCCTTAGAGGAATGATTGTTCCGGGCGGAGATCATGAAATAAAATTTTCTTTTAAACCCTCCTCCTATTTAGTCGGGAATAAAATTTCATTGGCGAGTTCAGTGCTACTGATACTGATGTTTGCAGGTTATTTTGTGAAAAGAATAAATTTAAGACCCAAGTCAGAATAGTATGGTGCATCATAATGAATGCCCTCTTTGTTTATCAGATAAAATATCGTTACAGTTCAATTGTACTGATCATTTTATAAGCAAAGAGGTTTTTCAGGTATTTGTATGTCATGATTGTGGCTTCGAATTCACTCAGGATTATCCTGAAGAAAGTGAAATCGGTAAATATTATGAATCAGAGGTTTACATTTCGCATAGTGATACTTCAAAAGGATTCTCCAATAAATTATATCGCCTGTCCCGGAATTTAATGTTACGCGGAAAACGCGGAATCATAGGAGAGGTAACAGAAATGAATACTGGTCATCTTCTTGACATTGGAAGCGGTACCGGCTATTTTGCGGATACAATGTTGAGAGCCGGATGGAAGGTAACCGGAATTGAAATAAATGAAAAAGCCCGGCGTTTCTCGACTTCACAATTTGGCCTTGAGGTTATTGACCCGGCGGATATTTCAACATTGGAGACAGGTAGTTTTGACTGCGTCACCCTTTGGCATGTTCTTGAACATTTTCATGATCCGTTCAGATACTCGGCTGAAATTCTACGTTTACTGAAGCCCGGGGGTATATGCGTTATTGCATTGCCAAACAGTAGTTCGTACGACGCGTTACATTATGAAAGTTTCTGGGCAGCATATGATGTTCCACGCCATTTATGGCATTTCAATTCCTCAACATTCAGTGGCTTTGCAAAAAAAGCAGGATTCATATTGGAAGATACGCGAAATCTTCCTCTTGATGTTTTTTATATTTCAATCTTAAGTGAAAAGTATAAAGGTTCAGGCTTTTCTTTTATCAAAGGCATGACAAAAGCCAAGTGGTTCGCATTTTTATCTTTCTTTAATAAAAGAAGGAGCAGCTCAATAATTTACATTCTCAGAAAGCTTTAGGCACTCCGGACTCAAGGCGCTTTTCTATTACTCAATACCTGTCGAGCCAGCGGTATCTTCTGCTATTGTCACCAAACTTGAGAGCGAATGTTATTTCGTGTGTACCGTAGGTTACTTTTTGAATTTCCTGAAAAGTGAAATCGAATGCATATCCTATAAATATATTCTCGTATTTTACTCCCAGCGTAGCTATTAAAGCTCCGCTTGTACGGTACGCCAACCCTCCCCAGAAATCCTGATTATAGATATAAGTAACCCCAATATCAACTTGTGGCTTAAATTGTTCAGACATCTTCAGCAAGAAGGAAGGTTGTAATAAAGCATTATTTCCTGCTCTGAAGTCGTATGAACCGAAAAGATAATATTGCCTGCTCATCTTAAAATCCTTATAGGCGTTGTTAGCGATTTTAGCGGAAGCCTGGAAGAGCTGATCAGCTGAAAAGCCAAGGCTGTACCTCGCATTCAGAAGATAAACACCAAAGGTTGCATCAGGAACGAACATGCCACGGCGAAGATTATTATTCAGCCATGGCTCATTCGGGTCTTCAAAATTAATTTCCTTCTCATTAATCTTATAATAATAACCTGTAAGAGCAAGTCCCATAGAAAGTTGGGTGCTGTTCTGAATCCACATATGGTATGCATATGAAAGCTGAAAGCCCGTCCTTTGAACCAAGCCATTCTTGTCACTGAATACATATCCTCCGAAACCTACCTTACCATCGGATTTTGGTCGGTATATATCTCTCTTGACATGGGTTTGTTTCAGTATAAAGCTTTTTTTCAGCATCCTTGTCTGAACACTGAACGAGAAGGTCCGGGGAGCGCCATAATAACCTACCCATTGTTCCCTGGCTGTAAGATTTACACTGGTATATCCATCACTTCCGGCAACGGCAGGATTGATAAGAAATTTATTGTAAAGGTACTGGCTGAATAATGGAAGTTGTTGTCCGAAAGTCAGATTGACAGTCAGAGATAACAACAATAATATAAAAGCAAGTCTTCTCATTATCAAACCAAAATACTGAAATTTACCTCACTATAGTCACATTACCAACAACAGGTCTCGATCCGTTATGCAAATCAATAATATAATGGTAAGAATCTATCGGCAGATCTTTCCTGTTACTTCTTCCATCCCAGGGCTTAGGATAACCTTTTTCCGATCTCCAGATTGTTTCTCCCCACCTGTTAAAGATAATAACTTCCATCCGCGGATATAACTCAATCATTCCAATATTCCAGACATCATTTATAAGGTCGCCATTTGGCGAAATTGCATTTGGTATTATCAGACATGACTCATTCCGCGGTTCAATTTTTACTGAATCTTTTACCTGGCATCCGTTAATATCAGCAACTGTAACTTTGTATAATCCTTTAAGAAGGTTTGACACACTTCTTCCGGTCGAGTTATCCGACCAGATGTAAGAATATCCGGCTCCGCTAACTCCGCCTGTTACATTCAATCTGATCTCTCCGTCAGGCTTATCGGGACAGAATGGCTGTGTTATATCGAATTTTAATTTAATTGAATCAGGTTGTGTCAGAGCAACAGGTGAGCTTGCACGGCAATTGTTTTCATCAAAAATAATTACATAATAATCACCAGCCGGAAGATTTACGCGTGTTTTCTCTAAAGAACCATCCATCCAGAGGTATGTAACCGCTATAACCTGATTGAGCGGCACAATGGCAATTGAACCCGTGCTGTCACCGGCACAATTGATGTTAAATCCTCCGGCAACGCTTGAAGACAGATTGAATGTCATACCAAGTTTACCCGGTTCTGTCAGCGTAATTGTCTCAAAGGCAGTACAGTAATTACTGTCTTCTATTTTCAGGTGGTACTGGCCGGGATTCAGACCTGATATAGTTTCAGTTGAGGCTTTAAAACCATCCGGACCTGTCCAGGTGTAAATGAATGGAGCTAGCCCGCTTGTTGTTTTGATCTCAATTTTACCATCACCCTGACCAAAGCAACTGATATTATAACCATTAAAATCACTTACGGTTTTATTATAGGTTAAAGGCGGAGGAAGATTTATTGAAACTGTATCCGATTTTGTACATGTATTATTATAGGTAACCGTTACCTGGTAATTCCCCTGTGTAAGCCCTGAAACATAGTTATTCGTAGCCCCATTCGACCACGTGTATGAATACGGACCAACACCTCCGTTAACAGTAAGATTGATTGAACCGTTATTAAAACCGGGCGACTGGCAGGTAATGTTCTTTGGCAGGAGATGTATTGCAAATGCCGGTGGCTGGGTAAGAGTAATGTCTTTTGTTATTCTACAGTTATTTAAGTCTTTCACATCAAGATGATATGTGCCTGCAGTAAGGGAAATTTGATCTTTTTGTCCGGGAACAATACCTGATCCGTTCGTTGTACTCCATTCATAAGTATAATTGCCTGAGCTTCCACCTGTAACAGAAATAATTATTGCCCCGGTACCATCATAACAATTGATATCTGATCCTCCGTCACTTGATTTTGAAGTTGTGCTGCTTATTGACAGGGCAGCAGGTTCAGTAAGAGTATAGGTCGGGGAAGGAGTAAGTTTGCATCCGTTCAGATCGCGAACAGTGCAAGTGTAGACTCCGGCTTTCAATCCCGAAATATTTTTTGTTATAGAGGTGAAGCCATTCGGGCTATTCCAGGCGTACAGGTAATTTCCCGATCCGCCGGTGATATTCATTTCTATTGACCCGTCATTCCCGCCATTGCAGGAAATATTGAAGTTGCCATCAGGACTATGAGACAAAACGCTTCCTGCCAGCACCATTCCGGGAGGGTTGGCAATAACTACACTAAAATTATTTTCACAACCTTTTCTGTCTTTTACATTAAGATTGTATGTTCCTGCCGGAATATTATCTAACCGGCTTAAATTATCCGGGCTTGTTATCACTCCGTCGACTGTTGTCCATTTATAACTGTAACCTCCGTTACCTCCGGCAATTGATTTAATCCAGACCGAACCATTATTATACCCGGTACATGATACATTATAACCGCCATAGTCAGACGCATCAAATGTAACAGTAATAATATCCGGTTCAATAATAGACTGCTGAGGATAAGCTTGATCATAACAGCCGTTAGCATCTTTAAGGAAAAGTTTATAGTTGCCCGGAAGAAGGGCAGTATATTTCTGTGTAATCTCAGTTGCCGCCAGAGTATTATGGATTACAGTATCCTGTGTGTTTCTTACGATCCAATATTCAAATGGTGCAATACCTGTGGAGGAGTTTTTTTCTTTTATCCATATCTCCCCGTCATTTGATCCGGGACAAGTGGTACCATAACCAGTTGTATCTATAACCCGAAGATAGGAATCAAGAAAAGCTCCTTCAACAAACACAAAGGCTGAGTTATTACATTCCAGATTATCTGTAACCGTTACATCCCATCTTCCCCCTTTTCGATTCGAAATGGTCGGAATACTATAGCCATGGACCTGGTCAACGGAAGTACGGATCCAATCAAAATGATAGAGACCTGCCCCGGTAGAAGTTTGGGCAGTAAGTTGAGCATTTGAGCCACCATCGCATGTCAGAGGTATTGTTATTGATAAGTTCTGCAGTGGTTTGGCATGGACTTTTACCTCACTAATAACTACATCACCCGACACACATTTTGCATTATCTACTTTAGGTGTTATTGAAAAGAAAACAGACTGCAGTGTACTTGAATTATTCTGATATGACCGGCTGATTGTATAATTTTTCACGCGATCCACTTCAGGGAGGATATCTCCAACTACAACTCCGGGGCCACCTGTAACTGCAACCGTATAATCAAACTGCATCACACCATAACCTGGCGACATAACAGTTGGCGATGTAAGGACAATCTGAGTAGTGCCTCCATAACATATGGCCTGTTTCATATTCTGAGGTTCGGCTCTTGGTGTTGGGTTTACTGTTACCTTAGCTTCTTCAGCCAGACCATCTATACAACCTGCAACCGGGCTAATCGGGACAACTCGGTATGTTACTATCTGATAAACATCTGTCTGGTTCGAAAGGTTATCAGTAATAATATGGTTTTTAGGTAAGCCGGGTGCCGGGGTTGTATATCCTGTTACCGTACCTGTTGATGTTACAGTGTATCTGAAAGTTATAAGCCCGCTTGTAAATGTGCTGGGACTTGCAAGCTTGATACTGGTAGTCATTTTGTCGCATTGAACAGTGGCTGCCGGTATTATGAATACTCTTGGAGTAGGGTTGACAGTAACAGAGGCAGTTATTGGAAGGCCAATACAGAAAGTAGTTGTGGGGCCGGTTGGTATTATTGTAAATGTTACGGTTATCGGGGTATCTGTTGTGTTAGTAAATATACCGGTAATCTGATCGCCTGTTGCAACACCAGACAAAAGTAAATTTGTCGTGATGCCTGCAGGGTCATCCCGCGTCCATGCAAATGTTGTACCTGTAACACTATTACTTGTTCCGAGTGCAATATTTGTAAAGGCCACACCCGGACACTCATCTTGTGCTGAAGGTGTTGCTGTTGCAACCGGGATTTTATTTACTGTCAATAACACCGTGAATGATGTATTTTGATTTGCATTGCCATCAGTAATGATACATCTGTACAGATATCCGTTCATGCCATATGGAACTCCTGTCAGTATGAGTTTTTTGGTAGTTGCCCCGCTGTAAACTCCAGCATCAGCAACGCTTACAAAACCGGTACCGGGATTAACCTGCCACTGGTAAGTCAGAGTGCCACGACCTCTGGCCTTAACTTCAAAAAATGCATTTGATCCTTCGCAGATATCAATTTTTGAAGGTTGTGATAAAATTTTCGGCCTGCCTTTACCTATACCAAAGTCTGTGGAGTTTGTCGAAATTCCATTCGCCACGGCAGTGCGGGTAATCTCCGAGCCTATTATTGTTCCATGAACACCATCGATCTCAAGGTTACCTCCGTCAGTCCTTTTAATTATACTTGAGGACTGATCAATACCCGTGAATCCTGTAAAATCCAGATTAACTGTAAAATTTCCTGATGCCATGGGTGCCACAGCGGATAAGTTCCAGTATCCGGTTATGAATCTGTCCCAAATTTCATTTCCGTCATCATCGAGCGGTAAACCGGCTGCGCCGATATCAGCAGGTACAAATTGTGCAGTAAGCGGACCGGGATTAACAAGACTCTGGAAATTAATTTTTAATGGATTATATACAGTTGATGAACCAACAGGATAAAGATAATCGCTTCCTGTTATACCAATAGCCCGCTGCAATTTACCGATCACAAAACCTGCTGTCCGGTTAATCGCAGTTAACGCGCTATTTGTTACCTTCAGGATATTTCCATTAGAATTAATATCACCCGAGGACATTGTAAGAATGCCTGAAGCGGATATGTCAGAATTCAGAAGCTTAACCCCGTTTCCTGTTATTGATATGTTCCGGTAATTATTACTTGTGAATACTGTCTGATTACCATTTCTAAGATAATTTACTGTACTGGAGCCAGTTGGAATAGTAGTGAACGAGCCCAGACTGTTTGACGATCCTGTCAGATTAAGAAGATGTGAAAGGCTGCCTCCACTCATGTCAATTCCTCCAGCCCCACCCAGGTCTCCGTTTAACGAGACGGCTTTTGTAGTAGTCCCATTAAAACTTAATCCTCCTGTGATTGAAGTATTGCCAACTACCTGAAGTGTTGTCGCTATAGTTCCCAAATCGAAAGTACCCCCGCTGATATTAAGATCAATTCCGACAGTTGAGTTTCCCTGAAGCGTTTTAATTCCTGAATTTGAAATTGTTAAGTTCCTGTAATTCATTGCAGGAAAAACGGTTTGCATAGTCCCGTTATAGTTGACAGTACTGGAACCTGCCGCACTTGTTAAGAAGGTGCCGATTGCATTTGTAGCTCCGGCCAGATTAAGAAGATGGGGAAGGCTTCCACCGCTCATATCAATTGTTCCTGCTCCGCCCAGTATATCTGAAACTGATACTGTCTGTGGAGAAACATTGTAATACAACAGCGAACCTCCGATAGTTGCTTTACCTCCTACATTAAGATTAGCAGTATACTGACCCAGGCTGAGAGTTCCTGCCGTAAGGTTAAGGTTATTTAAAACAGTCAGGGTGCTTAAGGGATTAGCAACATGGTTAATGAATCTGCCGGGATTATTAATTGTAAGAATGAAAAATGTTTCCCCGATTGATCCGTGAGTAATAGTCTGGTCGGTAACTCCCTGCAGTGTCACTGTTGACGCACCTGCACTGAATGAGCCGTAGTTTGTCCAGTTACCTTTTAAGTTATAAAAACCGTTACCGTATGTTGAACCACTGTTGCCGTTATAATAATTACCGGAGAGGTTTATTGTTCCGTTATTGTCCAGTGAACCCGAATTGTTTTCAAGATCTTTGCTGTTTACAACTACCACTGAAGAAACTGAAATAGCCGCGCCGGTATTTGAAATAACCTGTCCGAATATACCATTTTCAGTCAAAAGTGCAAGGCACATAAAGAGGACACTCTTAATTAAAGAGCATATCTTTCTGTTACCACAAGGCATTATATTTTCAGATCTTCCAGTCATTTATAATATCACAATATCTTACCTACTACCTACGAGCCGTGCGTCGTTTGTCGTTTGTCGTTTGTCGTTTGTCGTTTGTCGTTTGCCGTTTGCCGTTTGTCGTTTGTCGTTTGTCGTTTGTCGTTTGTCGTTTGTCGTTTGTCGTTTGCCGTTTGTCGTTTGTCGTTTGTCGTTTGCCGTTTTTATTCACTTTCGTCTTTTATCTTTTTCATCTCCAGTTTTAAATCCTATTTTTCGGCGGCTTTGTTGTTCTAATTCCTGAATTTTGGTTTGTTCAAATTGTTTCAAATATTCAAAAA
>JANYJP010000003.1 GCA_025358455.1 Bacteroidales bacterium | reverse complement strand
CCAATTTTAAGATTATGATATTTCTTAAACACCAATTTCTGTTTCTTAACTGTCATGACCCCTGCTGTTATTTCCGTGTGCATCAGGCTTATAAATATGTCTATTCAATCAGCATTATCATAAGATCCATTACATTGGTCTGTGTAGGTCCGGTTATCACCAATCCGCCGAATTGCCTGAAAAAGTTATAAGAATCACAATTTTTAATATACTGGTCTATGTCAAATTGTTGTTTTAAAGCAGATGCTGAAGTTGTGGAATCTACAACTGCACCTGCCGCATCGGTTGGTCCATCAGATCCATCAGTGCCTCCTGAAAGGAATGTGATTCCGGGTAAATCATTTAACAATTTTGCCATCATAAGTGCAAGATGCTGATTTCTTCCACCCAGCCCATTACCTTTTACCTTAACTGTAGGTTCTCCGGCAAATAACAGACACGTTTTATTAGTTCTTTTTTCTGCCAATGCAGATTTTGCAGCTCCTATAATGAAACTACAGACATCGGTTACATCCCCTTCAAGTTTATTGGTAATAATATGTGAGGAATATCCAAGCAAATCGGCTTTGTCTTTTGCTTTGGCAAGTGACAGAAGATTTGTCCCAATGACAAGATTATCTATATATCGTATTGTCTCATCTGTCTCCTTGAGAGTTTCCGGTTGCTTGAGGTCTGCGCCTTCAAGCAGTACCTTATAAATCATACCTGGAATTTGATCACTGATTCCGTATTTTTTCAGGATATTGATTGCTTCGGCAAAAGTTGTAGGGTCTGCAGCCGTCGGACCTGAAGCTATTGCATCTATAGGATCTCCAATTACGTCAGAAAGAATAAGACTTACCACTCTGGCGGGTGATGCTTTCCTGGCTAAAAGTCCACCTTTGACTTTAGAAAGATGTTTGCGTATGCAATTCATCTCAATGATATTAGCGCCTGATTTCAACAAAATATTGTTTAGTGATTTCAGGTCTTCAAGAGTACACCCCTCAGGAACATCGGCCAAAAGCGCTGAACCACCTCCGGAGATTAAACAGATCACCAGATCATCTTTTTCAGCTTTTTCTACAATCGCCAGAATTTCACTGGTTCCTTTAACACCATTTTCGTCAGGTATAGGATGACCTGCTTCTGTAACTTTAATAATCTTAAGTGGCAGTGAATGATTATATTTTGTAACAATATGTCCGTCAGTTATTCTGGATCCGAGTATTCTCTCAATTGACTGAGCCATCATTGCGCTGGCTTTTCCAGCGCCGACTACATAAATATTATTAATTTTCGAAAGATCGAAGTTGATTTTTTCAATTTGTAATTTATCCTTATTTAATGAAATGTATCTGTTTATCAGATTGTCGGGCTTCACACTTTCTACCCCGGCATTAAAAATCTCAAGAGCCAGACTTTGTTCTAACGAATTATACATGATTAATATACTTTTTAGTGATCCTAATGGCCAACCTCAACATTCGATATTTT
Organism: Bacteroidales bacterium; assembly: GCA_025358455.1. Classification (GTDB taxonomy): domain Bacteria; phylum Bacteroidota; class Bacteroidia; order Bacteroidales; family VadinHA17; genus LD21. The sequence continues at coordinate 64,906 of JANYJP010000003.1, read as the reverse complement.
TTCATAATATTTTACAATACTACAATGATCTTCAGACCCTAATCCATCAGCTTTAAGAGCCTGCATTATTTCCAGAACAGATGCTGATAAAGGCAGAGGAATCCCAAGGCTGTGAGAAGTTTCCAGCACATTAGTTAAATCCTTGATATGCAAATCTATGCGAAATCCGGGTTTAAATTGTCTGTTCATTACCAAAGAAGCTTTTGCATCAAGTACTGTGCTTCCGGCTAATCCTCCCCTTATGGCATTATAAACCAATTCGGGGCTTACACCCGCTTTCTGTGCCAGGATCAGAGCTTCTGACATAGCTGAAATGTTTATAGCCACGATTATCTGATTACAAAGTTTTGCCACATTTCCAGATCCAATTTCACCTACCCTTACAACAGAAGCAGCCATTGCTTTCATCAGATCATAATATTTTTCAAAAATCTCAAGTGGCCCTCCAACCATTACGGATAAAGTACCATCTTTTGCTTTTGGTTCTCCCCCGCTTACGGGTGCATCAAGCATATAAATTCCTTTCTCCGACAGTTTTAAAGAAATTTCGCGACTTACAATCGGAGATATTGAGCTCATATCAATTATAGTTAAACCGCTTTTTCCGCCTTCTATGATTCCACTGTTCCCCAGCACTACATCCTTAACATGCGGCGAATTTGGAAGCATTGTAATTATAACATCTGCCTGTTCAGCCACTTCCTTAGGTGTAGACGCTACATTTACACCCATTGAGCTAAACTCAGCAATAACATCCGCATTTTTATCCATTACCACTAATTCATAATTAGCCTTGAGAAGGTTTTTACTCATTGGTTTCCCCATTATACCAAGACCGATAAATCCTATTTTCATAATATCTTTATTTATAGTTTTAAAAAATAATCAAACTGTAATTGTTCAACTTTATATACCGCTGGTAATTTTAGATCAATCTGAATAAAAAAAGCTAGCGGATCTGATAAGGATATATGGTTAAAATACACCTGGAGAAATTACATACACTAACAGAAGACCTATTATTCCTGTCAGCAGAGTAATAAATACCAATGGGAGAAGATTTCGTTTTATAATCAATCCCTCTATACCAATTAATCCAACAGTAGCGCATCCCGTAACAATTTTCTGAACGTTTATAAGGTTCCCCAATGCTCCTCCGACGTTCTGAAGGGCAACAATTATGATATGTGATATACCAAGATCGTCAGCAATTGAATACTGGAAAAGTGAAAAAAGCATATTCGATACAGCATTCGATCCGGCAATAAAAGCACCCAGAGCGCCTGTAAATGAATCCACTAACGGCCAGGCACCCTTAAACAAATCTACTATGTATTGGGCCATAGCAACGGGCATACTCAGGTAATCATTTGGATTTGTGCCCGATTGCATCATAATTCTTACCATAGGTACTGTAAAAACCATGGCTATCAAGGGATTTCTGATACTTTTAATTGCCCCTTTCCATGCAATTCCAACCTGGTTTTTATTCATCTTATAGAGTGGAATACAAAACAGTGAAATCAACATAAAGGGCATCACACCCGGGTTATTCAGAATCTCGAAACTGGCAACCACTGACGTTCCAAAAAGTTTAGGGGATGCCAGTGTAACTGTTTTCAACCATGCACTGAAAGGAAGAAAGCTTACTCTTGCTGTAACAAGCAGAACACCAATAAGAATATAAGGCAACCATGCTTTAAATATGCTGATGTGATTTTTTGAGATGTGACTATTCATAGATATCGAGCCTGTCCAGTTTGGTTCCCACAATTTTTTGTCAGGGAAATCCCATACTTTCTTTGGTACCAGGAAGCCGGCTTTCGTGGCAGGTACCAGTATAATTAAACCTACTAATCCGCCGATAAGACTAGGGAATTCCGGTCCAAGAAATATGGCGACAATGAGTGACGGGACAACAAAACAAAGACCAGCAAAAATTGCATATGGCCAGATTGCCAGACCCTCTCTTATACTTTTCCGTTCGCCAAAGAATCTGGTCAGCAAAACGACCATTATCAGAGGCATTAACATCCCCGGAATAAAATGCTGGATAGCAGTCCATACTCCGATTTTATGAATAAATTCGCTATACGTCATTCCGTGTTCTGAGAGAGTACTAAGGATTGAGGGCGTATTCAGTGATGTCCCTATTCCGATTAATGTCGGTGTTCCAACAGTACCAAACGATACCGGAGTACTATTTCCTACCAGAGCAACCATAACTGATGCCATCGCCGGAAACCCAATCGAAAGAAGCAAAGGTGCAACGAGAGCTATTGGTGCTCCAAATCCTGCTGATGCTTCAAGAAATCCCCCAAACATCCATGCAATAATGATTGTTTGGATCCTTCTGTCGGATGACACATAGGAGAAGCCTTCATTAATTATCGTAAGTGCTCCGCTTTCTCTCAGTGAAAAAAGTAATGTCAGTGCTCCAAATACTATAAGAATGATCGTCAGGGCTATAAAAACTCCATTCAAACTCGAAGCTAATATCCAGTTCATTGGTGTCTTCCATACAAACAGGGCTAAGAGCAATGTAATAAAAAATGCGAAAGGCATAGCTTTAGTCGCGGGCCAGCGAAAACCCACCATCAGAATAAAGATTGCAAGAATTGGTATTGCCGCTAGCAACGCAAGAATTCCATCAGTCATAATTTCAATTTTTTTTTAATGTTTCTGATTAATATTTAGAAAATCAATATAATCTACACGTGCACATTCTTTCCCATTGGCGATACCGGTTATTAATATTTCATCACCTTTTTTAATTTTAACATTACGGATAGTTTTTACCTTCCAGCAATCTGTATCTTCATTCAATTTCCAGGATGATTTTTGTTTACCACCGACTGAAAGATTTATTGTTCCCTGCCCGTCTTTTTCATCAACATATGATATCTGAACATCATAAATTCCTGATTCATTAACAAATATCGATTTGGCTGATCCGGTTCCGGTAGTTTTCACACAATGTTCTATCAGACATGAATCAGGAATATATCCATTAAGCTTCATGCTTTCTACTTCCATACCCGAATGAGAGGAAAATCCTTTGACGCCTGCGGCACTAAGTCCGTCACGAACAGCCCGTAATAATGAATAGGATGCACCATCATAATGCTTTAGAGCGATTCCTTTTGCCCCGTTATCCACCGAAATTTTAATGCTCGACTTAACAATGGCAGGAGTAGCGAATATCCGAACCGGGATACCCGGGATGAGGGGAACATCGGGCCCCAGAAAATACCGAATTGTTTCCATCCTTGATTTCCTGTCTGATCTTTCGTAACCATTCTGCTCAGTATGAGTTGACATATGAACTGAAGTGATATACCCTTTCAGATCTTCAAGATACAATCCGGAAGGTCTGTTATTGAGGTCATTAATCCTGAAATCAATTTTCGGATTTTCCTTATAAATCCGATCAATTACCATCTTGTATATTTTTGAAGTTGTTGTTCTTTTGAAGTTCAGCGCGTGATCTAACTGTGGCTGAGCATTAGGATTGTCTCTTAGTACCGGAATTGCAGCTGTCATGTCAAAACCCATGGCTTTTGCCTCTTTCTGGCACGATTCGCAAAAGCAGATGCTATTCCTGGTATACCCATCAGGAAATAATAACATGCAGGTCTGAACAAAGTCAACATCATAATTTCTGGCGAGATCCCCATAAAGAGCCAACAGATACTCCCGGATATCAGGGTTATTCGGGCAGGGTGTGCCCATGGGTCCGATTGGTTTGCCATTTATGTCAATTTGTTGATACTCGGGATTATTTTTATAAATTGATTTTGGTAGGTAGGTATGAGAAACCTCTACCCCAACTTTGAGTCCCCTGGCCCTTGCAGCATCTATCACCACTTTGAGCCAATCGGTTTCACTTAGCCATGAATTGTCAGACATAAACGGTTTAATCCGACCATATAAACTCATCTGTGGATGAAAATAAGCGCGGGAATCTTCAGCGTACCATTCTGGCCGGGCAGGATTATGGATATAGTGCCATGGTCCTGTTCCTTCAGGACCAAGAAACGGACGATGTTCCTGATGCATTACTGCTATCAGGTATACTGAGTTTACCCCCGCCATTCCTGTCAGATTATCAAGCATAACATTGATACCCTCATCGTGAACATCCCAGGGATAAAGACTTGCTGAGACTTCAAAATCCGGATCGGATTTCTGAGATAACTGGGCTTTTACTCCTGTGATCCAAAAAAGTAAAATCAGGATAATAATTAATTTTTTCATGATTTACAGCATTTTACCGAGCTACTAATTACAATTTATTAAAGCCATATATTGATTATTCCACTGTACCGGCTTTTCTCCCATCTCCAGAACCAAAGTTTCTACATTAATAATATTGTCATGCTAAAACCACGGAGTATTTAATGTCTTCCCATTTAAGGATGCAGTTTGTATATATTTATTTGTCCTTGAATTTTTGTTCGAAATAAGTGCAAATGTTTTCACATTTGGTAAATCAATCCGGATGGTCATGCAACCATCCGGGTAGTCTTTAACTATTTGATATTTCTTTTCTTATTCTGATCATGTATTACTTTGATACACCCCATGTTTTGCTTGGTTTTTCTCCCATGTCCAGTACCAGAGTTCCCCCGTTTATCAAGTCATTATGTGAAAACCAGGGAGTTGATAATACTTTGCCATTTAATTTGGCTGACTGAATATACTTATTTGTCCTTGAATTGTTTTTTGCAATGAGTGTAAATGCTTTCCCATTTGGAAGATCAATGGTGACTTTATTAAATAAAGGACTGGTAATTGTATACATTGGGATTCCGGGTTTAACCGGGTAGAAACCCATGGAAGAAAATACCACAAATGCTGACATCGATCCGCCGTCTTCATCTCCCGGTACTCCAAAAATGTCATCTTTGAACCAGGTATCTAATAACAGACGTGTCATTTTTTGTGTCTTCCATGGAGAGTTGGTATAATTATAAATGTATGGAATAAAGAATGAAACCTGGTTACCAATCCCATAGTTTCCAATTAAACCGGTCTGGTCAGGGAATTTTGTATAGAATGCAACCTTACCACGGTCCAATCTCTCAATAAAAAGCTGATCGAGTTTTTGTTCCATTTTTTCTGCGCTTCCAAATAATCCGATCAACCCTTCAATATCGTGTTGAACGTTCCAAAGATATATCCATCCGTTGTTCTCATTATAATACTCTCCTGATGATCCTTCCGGAAATTTGGGATCAATATTAATCCAATTTCCTTTATCATCTTTTGGAAGAAAAAAGGCTGACTCTGAATTCCACAGGTTTTTATAGTTTTTTGCTTTGGGAGCAAACTTTTCATAAACGTCTGTCTTTCCTAATTCTTTAGCCATTTCACTTAATGCCCATGCATCAGTGCTATGTCCTAACGTTATGGCAACAGCTGATCGTTTTTGTCCATGTTTACCCAGGGCAACACTATCAGTTTCAGGTTCTCCAGGATGAAGAGCGGGATAATACCCTTTTTCGTTATAAAAATCCTCCAAGGCTCCTTTCGGACCATTTCTGGATGGAAGCATAGTAGCTTCTTCAGCACTTTTAAGCATACCTTCGAATGCTTTATCAACATCGAAATTACGGACCCCTTTACGATAGGCATCAAGAAACATGACTGCTGAATGGAATGCAAACATGCCCTCACGATCACCAAAAACCTTGGGATAGTCAGGCATCCATCCGCTCTCCTGGTACATACGAACATATGACTGAAGCATATCAGCTTCACGTTCAGGATTAAGAATTATATATAATGGGTGTAATGCTAAAAAGTTGCCCCAGGAATAGTCATCAACATAAAATGGCCTCTTGTCGGTATGTGTTGTTTTATCATAACCACTGAAATACTTACCATCCTCTGTTACATTAGTCATTCGTGCATAACAACGATATAAGGCAGTGTAAAAAGTGCGCTTTTGTGCTTCAGTTCCTCCTTCGACTTTTATCTGATCAATAACTTTTGTCCATTCTGATTTACCTTTTTCCTTCAGCTTATCAAAAGTAACACCTTTAAGCTCTTCAAAATTCTTTCTGGCCTGTTCACGGCTAATGAAAGATATGGCATAACGGAATTCGACTACTGAAGGATCTTTTTCTTTATAACTTATCCAGGCTTTTTCTCCTGCCATCTTGCCGGGCTTTGCTCCACCCCACCAGCCAACAGAGTATTTACCCCAGTCTTTTTCACCCTGATTCTTTCCACTTTCCGGGGTACCTGAAAAAGCACCATATAAATATGCTGTTCCTTTCTGTTGATGAATTGCATCGACAACAAATTCAGTTCCGTAGATCTCATTTGTATTCTCAATGTCATAAAGACCGCCCGCATAATTATGAGAAAGTAAAAGATTCTTTTTAACTCCTGCGGGGAAAGTAAAACGGTAAATCCCTGAATGTTCACCAACGGTATATTCTGTCTTAATATCATCATCAGTTATTAAGGTCGAATAATACCATGGCCTCGTTATTTCAAAGTCCTGATCGTAGTTTAATCGTCTGTTCCAACTGGTGTCAGAAATTTCACCAACAGAGGGTTTTACTGAAAAAATAACCTGGGGTGTGATGATATTTAATGCAAGTAAAGGGAACCCGGTTATCTGAAGATCGAGATGATCATAACGCATAGGGAACATTCTCACCATCTGGTTTGGGAGATTAACAACTGGTCTGTTAGTATTAAGTAATGGGGCAACATTGCCTATAGTAGGGTCAATGTATTTAATATTGGAAGTCTCCTGTGCAAGGGATTGGTACCAGGTAACAGTAATAATAATTACCGCTAATAAAAAAAAATTCAAAATATGCCGTAGATTAATCATGATTTATAGCTTGTTATTTTTAATTAAGTTCAGTTTGCAAAACATGATGACATGAAATATGGTAATTATGGTTTTGCATTTACGGGGGATGTCGAAAAGTGTGTCAAAGGGGTAACATCATAGTACAACTATCATATTTTCAATGCAATACCTATGAGATAAAACATGATGATTGATTTAAACGATCATCAATTGCCTCAATTAAAAATAATTGAGGCAATTGTCTGATCATTTAATTTCCTTGGCCACTCTTAGTCATACCCGAGATTTTGAGCAAATACTGTAGGATTATTAATGACCTGAATTTCCCTTAAAGGTATAGGATAAACTACATTATAATCTTTCATTCCTGTGGATGCCATAACAGTAAGAGCCCGACCAGTACGAACGAGGTCAAACCATCTGTGACCTTCCATCCCGAGCTCAAGCCTGCGTTCAAGATAAATCATGTCACGTGCCTGATCTTTAGATAAACCGGTATAGCCAGCCAGGCCGACTCTGGTTCTGATCAGATTTAAATAAGTAAGCGCCTCCGCAGTCTTATTATTTTCATTAAGCGCTTCTGCATACATTAATAATACATCTGCATAACGAATTACTTTCCAGTTTGCAGGACTATCATTAAGGCTGGCTACGGGAGTTACGTATTTTTTTGTGAAAGTAGATATCTGAATAAACTTGTAGAATATCTTGTTTGTGTCCACAGTAATTAATCTTCTTGGGTCATTAGGAGTGAACGCGTTGAATAATTCCATTGTAGGCGTATTCAGTTCCCCGAGTCCACCTTTGATACCAAAATAAGTATCTGCAAATGCTCCCGTTGATTTTGGTATAAAAGAATTGGTAAAGTGACTTCCAAGTCCCAGACCACCGGCTATATATTCAATATCGAAAACATATTCACTGTGATGTTCATTTTTTGTATAATCAAACAAATCACTGTACTTGGGCAGTAATGCATACCCGAGGGTAGTCACTTCCTTAAATTTTGCTTCAGCTTTAGCGAAATCTTTCTGATATAAATAAGCTTTGCCTAACAAAGATTTAGCTGCCCCTGAGGTAGCTCTTCCGATATTTGTGCCAGTGTACTTGACTGATAATCCGCCTTCTGCATCTAATAAATCAGGGATAATGACATTAGCATAAATTTCAGGCACACTTGTTCTACCTACCTTGTATGATTCTTCAATTGAAACGGGAATTGTTACCATTGGTACAGCACCAAAGATTCTTGTTAAATCAAAATAGGCAAGAGCCCTGAGAAATTTTGCTTCAGCAATATGTCTGGTTTTATTTATAATAACAGCTTCGTCTTTTCCTTCAATCTTTGATAAAAGCGTATTAGCCCTGGATATAACCAGGTAGTAATTTCGCCAGGTACTTGCATAAATACTTTCACTACTTCTTTCCGAGAAGGCATTAATAGCATTCATACTCACGTTATTGCCGAGTGCATGCCATGCATCATCGCTACGCACATCTCCCAATACATACATATTCGCATATTGATCTCTTAATGCAGTGTAACAACCTGTTACTGCATCCTGAAAATCTTTATCCGTTTTATACAAGAGTTCAGTTGTTACAGTAGATTCAGGGATTATATCCAGGAAATCCTTTTTGCACGATATCATGATAATCGATATCAATGCAACCATATATATTATTTTTTTCATATCAGTTTACTTTATAATTATAACCGTTCATCAAAAAGCTGCATTTATACCAAAAATCATTCCCTTCCCTAAAGGATAATCATTTGCCTCATTACCCGGCTGAAGTGGGTTGCCCCTGAAGCTTACATCCGGGTTAAAGGAAACGTAATTTGTGAACAGGAATGGATTAGTAGCGGTAGCATATACTCTCAGAGAATTGAGGGTGAGTTTTTTGGAAATTTTTTCCGGTAAGATATAACTAAGGGTTATGTTGGTTACCCTTAGAAATGATCCGTCATCAATCCAGTTCTGGTTAGGTCTGCGGGTACCACCTGTTGGGGTATCGTTTGGCCTGAATGTTTTACCATCTCCCGGATCTTCTTCAGATTTCCAGTAGTTATTTGTATAAGCGTATCCACGTACGCGTGATCTTCCACTGTAACCTGCATCTCTGGTAACACATAATACATCATTTCCCTGCGAACCTTGAAAACTTGCTATTAAGGCAAAGCTTTTATAAGCAAATTTGTTGGTCATACCATAATAAAATTTGGGATAAGGATTGCCCATGATTGTATTATCGAGGTTATTAATAACTCCGTCAGGAATACCATCAGGTCCGCTGATATCTTTAAATCTTATATCACCAACCCTTGATCTGTCAGCAGCACCCGGGTTATAAATCGGACCAGCCGCCAATTCGGCAGCATTCTTGAAAATACCATCAGTAATATAACCGTAAAACATACCGATGGGTTGTCCAATCATAGTTACGTTATTACCAGAATAAATTGGGTCGCCCTGAGGTCCTAATTTAGTTACTTTATTTTTGTACGTAGAGAGGTTAAAATCAGTCGACCATTCAAATTTTCCAACAAGGTTTTTTGTGCTGAGTACAAACTCCCACCCATGATTCTGAACTTCTCCGATATTTTTCAGAGTAGATATAAATCCTGTTATCCCTGGTATGTTCACATTTAATAACAAATCAGAGTTAACAGATTTGAAATTATCAACTGAAACAGAAATCCTGTCTTTGTATAATCCTGCATCAATACCAACATTAAACTGACGTTGTTTTTCCCATGTCAGGCTAGGATTTGCTATTGCATTTGGGGCAATACCTCCAACCGATGTTTCTCCAAACGGATATTTCTGGTAAGCGATTGTTGCGTATTGTGAATAGTCACCAATGTTATTATTTCCAGATTCTCCATAACTGACTCTCAACTTAAAGTTGGAAACAACAGCTATACTTTTCATAAAATTCTCTTCGGAAATTTTCCATGCAATAGCTGCAGATGGAAAAACGGCGTATCTCTTCTCACTGCCGAAACGCGAAGACCCATCAGCACGGATTGAGCTGGTCAGATAGTATTTATTATTAAATATATAGTTGATCCTGGCCAGATAGGAAATTAATGACCATGAGCTAATGTCAGAACTACCTGCTGTTATTCCACTGACAGCACTTAATGTAGGTACCAGGTTATTTGGGAAAAGAGTGCTCTCAAGGAAGTTAGAATAACCTTTTTGTTTCTGAACAGTATAACCGGCCAGACCTGTAAAATTGTGTTTGCCAATAGTCTTTTTATAATTCAACGTATATTCTGTCAGCCAGTTATAGACAAGACTTGCTTCATCTCTTCCTGTTGCAGGTTCTTTAAAAAACACATCAAGAGAAGGTCTGAAACGTCTGTTTTTAAATCCAACTACACTGGTTCCCATCATTACATTTAATTTCAGATCATTAGTTATGCTATATTCCGCATTTATGTTTCCTAAAAGACGTAAACTATTCAGTTCAGGTTTACTTTCTCTTGCAACTGCCAGAGGATTATAAACAGCTGCTAAAGCTGGTAGTCCGTCATAATTGAAATAGCTGCCATCAGGGTTTAGTAACGGATAGAAATTATGAATCTGCAAAGCAGCCGCAACAATATTTGAACCCAGACAACAACCTTCACCAGTTACCGGAAGTGTAACCTGTTGAGTATAAGATGGATTAAGATTAACTTTTATTGCTAATTTCTTTGATAACTGAGCATCAATATTACTACGGAATGAATATCTTTTGAAATTGCTGTTTACAACAATCCCATCCTGGTCCAAATATTCTCCACTTACAACATATTTCACATTTTCATTACCACCTGAAGCTGATAACTGGTAACTTTTTTGACCAGCAGTACGAAAGATTCCGTCCAGAGCCTCCTGATCAGTAGTATTTGTTCCATCCAAAAGATCCATAATAATCTTTGGTACCGGAGCTTTCCAAAGGGTAGGATCACCTGAAACGTTATTCCCTGCATCTATATTTTTATTTCTCATACCATCAAGAAACCAATTAGCCTGATCAATAGAGTTTTTCATTTTGGGGATCTTCTCCACCTTTGAATAACCAAAATATGTATCAAAAGTGAAGTTGGCCGGACCTGCCTTACCTCTTTTGGTAGTAATAAGTACTACTCCGTTTGATCCTCTTGATCCATATATTGCTGTCGCTGATGCATCTTTTAAAATATCAACTGTTTCGATATCATTAGGATTTAACATTTGTATATTGTCTGTTGGGAATCCGTCTACAACATATAACGGATCAACTCCCGCTGAAATACTACCAATCCCTCTGATCCTGATTTGTGGTGCAGCGCCTGGTTCCCCTGAGGTAGCTTTTACCTGAACACCAGCTAATTTTCCTGATAGAGCCTGTTCTATTCGTGTTGATGCCAAATCTTTAATTTCATTGGCAGGAATTGAGCCTACAGAACCTGTTAAATCTTTTTTCTTAACAGTGCCGTATCCAATAACCACAACTTCGTCAAGTCCTGCCATATCAGGTTCAAGTTTAACATCGACTGAAAATTTTCCTCCGGTTGGGACCTCTATGGTTTTATATCCAACAAATGAAAATACCAACACAACATTTGGGTCAGAAATATTGATTGAGTAAATTCCGTCAACGTCTGCTATAGAACCCAATATAGTCCCTTTAATCTGAACATTTACTCCCGGCATTGCGTCACCTGTAAGAGCATCTTTTATTGTACCCGATAATTTTGTCTGCTGTTGATCAATAATCGATGCAATAGCAATTGCATCACTATTGCCAAGAGGTTCAGTGGTTAACAGTATTTTTCTGTCGAGAATGGCGAAGTTGACATTAGTTCCTTTTAATAATTCGGGAAGAATATCTGTGATAAGTCTGTTTTCAACCTGAATATCAACAACTCTGTTAACATCTATCTGTTTCTGGTTAAAAATGAAATAAAATTCGGTTTGTCTTTCAATTTCATCCATTACCTTTTCCAGGGGGGCATTCTTCATGTCAATCGAAACCTTTGCCCCCTGCGAGTATGAATCCGATGCAAGAACCGTTGTAACACTAACAACAGCAAGAAGTATTGCAATTTTAAGTCCCATGATTAGTTTTTTTAGGATTGGGTAAGAACTCACCCGTAAATCAAAAATTTTTTTCATAACTTTGAAACGTTTTTAGTTAGGTTATTTTTTAAAAAGTAGCTTAGCAAATCATACAGGGAAGCGGGTCCAACGCTTTCCTGTTTTTGCTTACAAAGAATCATTTCATAGGCAGTATTATAATGTTTTTTAGATTATCTGGTTTTGGGGGATATTAACACTTTCATTTTAGAATATGTCCCGTCATTTACCTGTCCTCCTTCTTCAATCTTATATTCTATTGGTAAACTGCGTTTCAGGAAGTACAAAACCTGTTCTACACTTTCGTCTACAAAGGTTGCCCGTAATCTAAGATCCTGAGACACGTTACCGTTTATTTCAATATCAATATTATACCATCTTTCCAATCTCCTTGCGATAACATCCAGTGGGTCATTCCTGAATGCCAGTTTTCCTTCGGTCCACGACAGGTATTTCTGGGGTTCAACTACCTCTTTAGAAAGATTTTTGAGGGTTTTATCAAAGCTAACCAGATCATTGGGCCTCATAATTAAGGAATTAAGCTTCCCACTGTCATTTATTTCTATTTCGCCTTCTTCCAGAACCACCTCAACATTTTTTTCATTATCATAAGTGGCAATGTTAAAACGGGTACCTAATACCTTCACTACAATTTCATTTGCATTTACTTTAAATGGTCTGGTTTTATCCTTAAATACATCAAAAAAAGCTTCTCCATTTAATGTAACCTGACGGTCATTAGTAAAATTCCCTTTATATTTTACGCTTGAATTACTATTCAGCCATCCTATTGTGCCATCAGGAAGACTGAACTGAGCTCGTGTCCATGCCGGCGCCTTAATTTCAACCCATGTCTCTTTTCCGGCATTGTAGTTTAGATTTCCCTTTATACCCCAAAAAATAACAATTGGAAGAATTATCATACCGGCTATGCGGAAAGACCATTTTAATAATGCTGATATTCTTCTATTCTTGCTTCCTGCAAGTTTTGTATTAATATCATAATGTATTTTGTAAAGGACATGATCCAGGTTCCTTCCTTCTTCATCATCTTCAGACAATAATTCATCAAAATGTTTTGATAAATAACGTTTTAGTTCCTTCTCTTTACTACTGTCACAGAAAACTGCATCAATATAAGATGCATCCATTTCAGGATGAACTCCTTTAAAATAACGACTTAATATTTCACCATCAAAGTCAATTACTGCCATACAATAATTTCTGTTATAAGTTCTTAGTCAAAATTTCCTGCCTTTTAAAATCAGATTCAGTTTAAAATATATTGAAGGATAGGAAGCAGTTCTTCGTTTGAGAAGAACTGCTTTTACCTCAACTAACTAACTAACCATAATTTATTAATAACTCTTTGCTGTATTTATTCTTCACTGTTCAGGATAGTTCCAGAGTATGTTTCATTATTAGAACTACTAAAACAGATGAAATATAACGGGTAACTATTGCTGAGTAACCTCCAGCCATTTTATCTAATCAACAGGTTTAAATCTTACTTTATATATATTAATATCCACTTCCGCTCATGTACACCTATCAGCAAAATGAAAAAAAAATATTAATAATTCTATTTGATTAATTATGAAACGAATAGCACAAAAAATAAAATTGCAGGTATACTTTCTTTATTAAGATTGGTTCTGATAAATTTCAAGGCTTCTGTCAACTGATTTTCCACAGTCTTATGACTTATTTTAAATTCTTCCGCTATTTCTTTTATACTTAATCCTTCAAATCTGCTTTTTTCAAAAATAATTCTTCTCTTCTCAGGCAATTGATTCACCAGTTCGGTAATATACTGATATAAGGAATCGTAATTGATTTTCTGAGAGGTCTGCATGTCGAGATCATCGCCGGCACCAGTTTTGAAAAATTCAGAGAGTTGAGCTTTTGTTCTGAAATGTTTCCTTATTATATTAAATGCAATTGTAAACAGATATGCTTTAAAAGATAACTCCTCTTTCAAATCTGCCCTTTTCTCCCAAATTATTGTAAAAACCTCCTGAACCAGTTCTTCAGCCTCATCCTCTGATTTCAAATACCCAAATGCAAAACGATACAATCGCTTTCCATACTCCCTGAATAATGTATTAAATGCCAGGATATTACCTTTTGACAACTCCTTTACCAGCACTGACTCGCCCTTTATATCTGTCTGATTATTGTTCATGAAGACTATTAATAGCCCGAAGAAATTTACCTGATTTTCCCAGCGTAAGTTAATAATTTTATTAATCGACAATGCTGATATAATCTCGTATAAAACATATTTATCATCCAGCTTTGAAGATGACTATACTGAAACGCCGGAACTGAAAAGATATTTATTCAGATCCGGCGAAGTGTATCAGTTTAGAAAAAAGCTATACCACTGGTAGTTTCCATGGTCCCCTGTAATTGGGTATCAGGTAACTATTTGCATCAATATCGTTTGTGAATTTTGTTCCATCCCAAACCAGTTTTTTACCGGTGCGGTAGGCAATATTTCCCAGAGCCGAAAATTTGGCAATATGAGCGCCAATCTCAATACTTGCATTTGTATTGGGATTTCTGCTGGCTATACAATCGAGGTGATTCTTTACATGATTCTTCAGTCCCTGACCGGTTCCCTTTTTAAGCGGGACAGCTTCCATACGGATCTTACCATTTACATCTTCAGGAATAACTTCCCATCCATCGCGGTCAATTACCAGTGTGCCATTCTCACCTACAAATCCCAATCCATGATTGCGGCCGTATGCGCCGTCATTAATTCCAATAGCGTGATCCCACATAACGTTAAATCCATCGAATTCATAAATTGCCTGTAAGCTGTCAGGTGTTTCGCAAGCATCTGACGGATAACCATATTTCCCTCCCATAGCCATTACAGACTTGGGAGTTGTAACATTCATTCCATATAAGGCATAATCAAGCAGATGAACACCCCAGTCAGTCATAAGTCCGCCTGCATAATCCCAGAACCATCTGAATGTAAAGTGAAATCGATTTCGGTTAAAAGGACGGGAAGGAGAAGGCCCGAGCCACATATCGTAGTCTACACCTGCAGGAACAGGTTCATCTGCCACAACAGGGATCGACGGGCACCAGCCCTGGTATGAAAATACTCTGACAAGCCTTATTTTACCAAGTTTGCCGGATTGAATGAAATTAACAGCATCCTGCCAGTGAGGGTCGCTCCTCTGCCACTGACCAACCTGCACTACACTCTTATATTTCTTTGCAGCATTTACCATTATATTACATTCCCCGATAGTTCTTCCGATCGGTTTTTCACAATAAACATCCTTACCGGCTTCACACGCAGCTGCCATAATCATACAATGCCAATGATCAGGAGTTCCGACTATTACAAGATTTATGTCTTTATTATCAATCACTTTACGCCAGTCCTTATAAAGGTTTGCGGGTTTCTTACCCCGGATTTTCTCAACATCAGCAGCTCTGCGATTCAGTACATTCTCGTCGATGTCACAAAGAGCAATACATTCTACCTGAGGATGTTCAAGAAATGCACTAAGATCAGCAAAGCCCATACCATTGCATCCAATCAGACCTATATTAATTCGGTCAGAGGGCGCACATCCGGCAAGAGCACTTGATAAAGTCGGAACAAGTGCCAGTCCGGCAGTTGCCAAAGCACCATTTCTAATAAAAACACGTCTTGTAGTCATAATTGATAAATATTTTGGATTGTTATCTATTTAACTGAAAATCTGTAAATTGTTGTTGTTTTCAATGTTTCTCCAGGGTTAATGATTGTACTGGGGAATTCAGGATGATTCGGACTATCGGGATAATGATCTGATTCAAGACACATACCAGATCTGTAGTTATAAGGTTTTCCGCCATGGCCAGTTTTTGTTCCATCAAGAAAGTTACCGGTATATAGCTGCATTCCGGGCTGATCTGTAATTACTTCAAGCATGCGACCGCTTACAGGCTCATATACGGTAACATCAACCTCATCTTTATTATCAAGTATAAAGTTGTGATCATATCCTTTCCCTAAAATGAGCTGATCATATTTTTCACCTATCCTTTCACCTATTGCATGAGGTGATGTGAAATCAAAAGGAGTTTCGGCAACGGGACGAATCTCTCCCGTTGGGATCATAACAGAATCAACAGGTGTAAATGCCGAAGCTTTTAAAGTTACAATATGATCAAGAATATCACCGTTACCTGCTCCATGAAGATTAAAATATGCATGGTTTGTAACATTTACTATTGTCTTCTTGTCTGTTGAATAAGAATAATCCATAACAATTTCATTGTTATCGGTCCAGGAGTATACTATAGAAACCTTCACTGTACCAGGGAAGCCTTCTTCCATATCGGGGCTTACATAAGTGAATTTAACCGCCGGGATTTTACTCTCTTTCAATATCTCTGTATTCCAAACGACACTGTGCCATCCTTTTGACCCACCATGAAGAGTATTTGGTCCGTCATTCAGAGGTGTATGATATTCAATGCCATCGATAGTAAATTTACCCTTAGCAATTCTGTTTGCATATCTGCCTGGTACAGATCCATAAGACATATCCCCGTTAACAGTCTCGTTAAAGGTGTCATATCCGAAGGTGATATTGTCTTTTTTCCCGTTTTTGTCAGGTACTTCGATCCATGTTATTTTTGCTCCGAAATTGGTAAGCCTGATAACATTGCCAGCTTTATTTGTCAGGGTCAGAAGATAAACCTCTTTCCCGTCGCGGCTACCGAAAACATCTTTTTTGACCATCTCCTTATTTTTTGAAGACTGATTACAGGCAGTAAATAAAACCGCAACCAGTGTAAGTGTTAGGAATAGAATTCTTTTCATGTTTAATAAAATTTAGTTTTGCTAAAGTAATAAACTTTACTCTCCGGCGAATTATCTTTTCTATTCTTTTGTTCTGAACTGAGATGCTGGTAAACCCGCGTTATTGAACAAAGAAGCTACTGCTCCGTTTCTCCAGCAATACCTTACTGAAACCGGATTCTTTATATCAGGAGATGACACCACTAATTCATTATTGACAATTTTTGCCCGGGCTTTAACATATTTACCATTCTTACCTGCAATTTCAAATTCAGACGATCCTTTTAGCATCAGGCCTCCTTCGGAATTATCGAACTGAATTTTAACAATATTCCCTTCAACGGACAAAGATTTGTAAACCGGTCCCGAAACAGGAACTTCCTTTCCGAAATCTTTTGCCAGTTCCATGTTCGCAAGCCTTTCACCAACTTCTTTTTTGAATGGTGGATGTATATTCATTACAGTTGCAATGTCAAACGTCACAGCCATGCCTGTATTAGGCAATACCAGTGCTTTCTCCTGAGCTTCGCGTAAAAAGGCGGATTCTGTAGAATCGACATTTGAATACACGTAGGGAGCAATCTGAACGAAATAAAACGGGAAGTCTTTTATTCCCCACGCTTCCCTCCAGTTTTGAATCATAGCCGGAAATATCTTAGTGTATTGATCCGCCCTTCCAACATTGGACTCACCCTGATACCAGATTGCACCTTTTATCCGGTAAGGCAATACCGGATAAACCATTGCATTATATAAAGCAGTTGGCGTGTTCGGACCTATTGATTTTGGCCTTTTCCTGTTTAGAAACTCATTTTTAGAAATATCATAAATGAAGAATTTATTGGCAACCAATTCAGATACCGGCTGATATTTCCAATCGCCATCAAGAGGAAGAGACACAGATGAATTGGCTTTTATTGAAAGTTTCATTTTCCCCGGAAGTCCATAGATACCCCCGCCACCCTGCGTGTCAAGAACCCTGACAGATATAGTATTAGGTCCGGTCCTGACAATTCCTGCAGGAACCAAATAATTTCTGTCAGCCTGCCAGAAACCAGCAGCTTCAGTAGATCCTACTAGTTCTCCATTGAAATAGGTACGATCCATGTCATCTATTGGACCTAATGAAAGAGTCAGATCTTTACCCGCCATGGGCTGAAGTATATCGATCGTTTTCCTGAACCAGATTGCTCCGTCAAAATCACCGATAACATTCTCAAAAAGCTTTGGTAAGGCCATTACGGGCCAATCCTTATCGTTGAATGCGGGCGATGGAATGTTCGTATCATTAAAAACAAGGTTCTTCCATTGATCATCTCCAAGTGGCTTTACATCAACCTGTTGATGACCACTCAGCCATTTCTGAAAATCCTTTACAAGAGGGGCAGACTCTTTTATTGCTTTAATGTCAGACACAAACTCGCCGGAGTTTTCAAGCGACGCTGCTGAAGTCCATGCTTCTGAGGGAGTACCTCCCCAGGCAGATTCAATTAAACCGACCGGTATGTGTAATTCACTATAAAGCTTTCTCCCGAAAAAATATGCAGTAGCACTAAACGGCTTTACACTTGAAGGACTACTTACTTCCCACCTGCCTGTACAATCCTCAAGTGGTTCCCCTGATACATTTTTAAGAACATTAAAAAGACGTATTTCAGGTATTGAAGCAGATTCAATCATTTTAGCCGAATACATTATTGTGTCATTTGGAAGCCAACCTTCAAGAGGCATTTCCATATTCGACTGACCGGAACAAAACCATACTTCGCCTATGAGAACATTGTTAACAGTAATACTGGTATCTTTTGCTGAAACAGTAATTTTATACGGGCCCCCTGCTTCCGGTGTTCTTAGCATTACTGACCATTTACCATTTTCAGCTGCATTTGCCTGACCAGCTGCTTTCCAGCTGGCAGAAACATTTATTTTCTGACCGGGAGAAGCTTTCCCCCAGATCTTTATATCAGCTTTTTGCTGAAGTAACATATTATCGCTGATAAGCGAAGGCAATTTAAGATTTGCCTGTTCATTCTGACAACTGATCAAAGTCAGAAGAGAAATAAAAAATACTGTGGTTAATTTCATTTTTTGAAGGTTATATTTATACTTAATCATTTATCAAACAATGCTTCTAATGCACCTGCTAGATATGCTGCCGGTGCATTCCAGTTAATTGCGATTTCATTCGATGCATATGAACATACTGCATCAGTATATGATTCATCAGGAACTTTTGAAGGATAAGTTTTACATCCATCCTGCTGGCCCGGATTTGGCCCGCCAACAATTAACCCTGGTATAGGATCTGAAATGCCGTCAGCCTCTGACGGACGGTGATGAGGGAACATTGGCGTTTTGTGTCCTTCGCCTGTTACGAACGAATACCCTGTTGCATTTCGCCCCATTATATAATCCAGATTGCCAAGCGCATACTGAATGTATTTCCTGTCGCATGTAAGCCTGTATGCCTGAATCAGCAGTATTCCCTGATTTGCAGCAATTGAATTGCTTCCCCATTCATAATCTGCAACAGATCTTCCCATAACTGTCTGATATGAACGCCCGGAAACGCCTGTCGTTAATCTGTCGGCAGTTCGTATTAAACGGGCTTTAAGAATTGGAAAATCTTTCTTTGCTCCTCCTCTCAATTTCTTTTCAAACCTTGCCAGAGAATAATATCCAAGCAGCCTTACGTTTCCCCAGGAAGGCAACGGATTAAGTGTGTCAGGAAACATATTAGTGGCATTATAATAGCTTGCTTTTTTTGTTGTTAAAAATAATTCAGCTGCGGCCCAGATAAATTCATCAGTGAAATCTGAATCCCCGTATCCGCCTGTATTTATCACGGGTGAGAATTCCTTGTTCATCTTATCCTGGTCATAGGGTACACCAGGGTTTTTAACTGCCCATTCCCAGGCTTTTACCGCCGACTTCATACAGGAATCGGCTAATCCCGGAAATACTTTTTTGAACTTATGGAAAACCCGGGAAGACTGTGCCATTACTGCTGCAAAATCGAGAGTTGCAGCAGTTCCTTTGGGAACTACATACCTTGGTGTAACACAAACTGAGGGCATTACGAAATCATCGAAATTGGCATTTGTTACTTTATTGTATACTCCTCCATCATAAGGATCCTGCATAGTCAGCATCCAGCGAAGGTTCCATGCAATTTCATTTAACAGGTCAGGAGCTTTATTTCCGCTTTCAGGAATATTTGTATTCAGGGTATCAAAATATGATGGAAAATCTTCGTACAATGAAAGTAACGTCCCCATTGTTATACCACTGTTCACTATGTATTTATTATAGTCTCCGGCATCGTACCAGCCTTTCGGACAGGAGATAATAGTTCCGGCGGATCGACCAGGAGAGGCTGCTGCAGGATGTATAAGTATATGATTGTCAGGATGCCCATCTGCACGACTCCATTTTCCTGCATATTCAGGCAATATTGGAGTAGACATTCTCTGATAATAAAATCCTTTAATAAGCGCCTTAGTAAGGTTACAAAAAACTTTAGTCCCTATTTCAAATGAATAGGAATCCCCGATTCCTGCAACACTCACCTTATAACTCCCGGGCTTAGTAAGAGCTGAAAAATCAGCTATACGTGTTACTTTAGGAGAGAATGAAGATTTGTGGGAAGAACTGAGTTTTGATGTAAAAACCACCTCTCCGGAGGTGCTGGATTTTACTACAAAAACACCATCAATATCTTCAGTTACTACAGCGATTTTTTGTGCATCGGGATAAAATCCTATCTGGTTGAGCCTGATTTTGGATACAGCATCCTGCGCTGCCAGGTACGAGGGCATGGATGTGCAAATTAATAAAGCAAAAAATAATTTTCGCATGGGTATTCCTTTCATCAGATTAAATGCCGTCTTAGAAGCTTTCCGAATATCATCAGGGTAAAGTCCTGCTCCAAGACCTCCCGCCCAGACCTCCTTCAATGAATCCGATACCTTTACAATGTATGGAGTTGAATGATACAATTTACTTATAAGTTCACCGGGTCCGGCATTCATAAAGCCTGCCTCAACTACAACTTTCCATGGCCGTTCCGGGGGATGAACTGAAATATTAAATGCAGGATACTTATCTCCAAAATGATTCATAATCAAGTTCCTGAATTCTTCATTCACAGCAAGATATTCATTATAGTCATTGACTGCTGTAAAAATATTCAGCTTTACGGCTTTATTGTCTGCGAACCGGCTGTCAGTTATCTTTTCGAGACACTGCACAAACTCCCCACTTACAGTTTCCTCAACCTCTGGCAGAAATATTACATATTTACTTATCATTAAATATTAATATCAGATATTTTATTATCACTTGATTTCCTGGATTCCAGGTTCCTGTCCATCGCCTTTTTGTACAGGATGTCCGTAAAAATCAGTTATTTTCTCCTTTAAACCTTATTTGGGGTGAACATTATTCGACTATCCATTCATATATACCGCTTGAAAAATCCCTATTTAACTTAACCTTTATTTTAATTGCAGTTGCTTTAACGGGGCTAAACGACAACCTGTTCAATTCATCTTTTGTTACTTTATATGAAGCTTTGGAGGTAACAGGTTCCCAGATATTGCTATTCAGATAGAGAATTTCCCATGCATCGGGCACGCGGCAGCCGCCATCCGGACCGTCATCGTACCAATAAACACTTGTTTTAGAGATAGTTTCAGGTTTTTCAAAATCATATTCTATCCACTCCCATTTATTGTTATCTGGCCACCAGTGATAATAAGGAACCGAGTGGTCATTGGAGTTTGCAGGCAAAATCTGATCATTTACAGCCTTTATATCTTTGGTCATCTTGCTGGTCCTAACCTTGCTGCGATTGGCAATTGTAGGAGCAGGCAAGGGTCGGGCCGATTGTGCAGAGGTTGGAAGCCAAACCATCATCTGGCCCGCCCCACGGTTATTCCATAAAGCATATGGTATCATGGTTACCGGTTTCTCATTAAGAAGTTCGACCT
The DNA here is from genome assembly GCA_025358455.1 of Bacteroidales bacterium. GTDB lineage: Bacteria > Bacteroidota > Bacteroidia > Bacteroidales > VadinHA17 > LD21. The sequence goes on along the minus strand of JANYJP010000003.1, from coordinate 43,147 downwards.
TATTATCAAGTGTTCGTTTTGTCTCAAACCCGGTTGTTTTAATAATTTGTGCTCCTCCAAGAAGCGAAGTGACGAATTCAGTGGTAAAGGCTGCATCTTTCTTAACAACCAGGTCAAGCACATTTCCTGTATCATTATCAGGCCATTCGGCACAATAAATTACCGGTCCCCTCTGAAATGCCATCTTTTCAGTATCATCCTTAACCCGTTCGTCGGCAATAACTTTACGCACCGGCATAGGAAAATCAACACTAACATGGTCGCCTTTTTTCCAGCTTCTTGAGATTACAATATAACCGTCAGTCAGCTTTGAAACCTGGTACTTTTTACCATTAACACTAATACTGACAGGATCAGTATTCGAATCTGTAAACCGGTAAAGATCACCTGGCAGCGCTTCATTTATCGCCCATCCGGGAATCCTTATTTTAAGATCAAATTTTTCACGGCTCCCGGGGTTGACGGATATATCAACCTTCCCATCCCAGGGGAAATTTGCCTTTTGTGAAATGCTGACTTTTTTTTTGTTCAGAGTAATACTCGCATTATTTGAAATAAACAGGTTTATGTAAAGCTCTTTATTACTAACCGCGTATATATATCCCGGAATTGCGGGAACAAATCTCGCGACGTTCGAAGGACAACATGCGCATCCGAACCATTCCTGGCGCAAATGCTGCCCATTCGACTCGAGAGGATTAGGATAAAAAAACCGGTCTGCTGACAGGGATACTCCTGAAAGCATCGAATTATATAGTGTTTTTTCAAGTACATCAATGTATTTAGCCTGACCATGCAGCAGGAAGAGTCTTTCATTGGTGAATATATCCCCTATTGATGCGCATGTTTCGCAATATGCAGACATATTGGGCAAAACATATGGGTCGGCAAATCCTTCATTTCCTCCTGAAGCACCTATTCCTCCTGTTATATACATCTTTTTATAAACAATATCTTCCCAAATTCTGGTAATGGCATTCAGATAGGCTTTGTCATTCTCAATTGCCGCTATATCGGCCATACCTGAATACATATATGTTGCACGTACAGCATGACCGACTGCCTCAGTCTGATCAACCGGCTTTTTATCGGCCTGATTATACTGCTGACCTTTGGGGCCTCGTACATCAAGAAAAAACTTTGCCAGATCGAGATATTTCTTTTCACCTGTCACCCTGTATAGTTTCACAAGTCCCATTTCAATTACCTGGTGCCCCGGATAAACTTTTTCCCTGTCCCATCCAAAATCCTTATTCACAAGATCGGCCGATTTTAAAGCAATATCAAGCAGAGTACGTTTACCGGTAGCCTGATAATGAGCAACTGCTGCCTCGTAGAGGTGGCCAAGATTATAGAGCTCATGGCTTAGAACTGAATCGAGTTCCCACCTGTTTTTGCCTGCCCATTCATGTAATCCCACACCTCCATGCATCTCTGCTATTGTACGATTCGTATAGAGATATCCGTCATCTTCCTGTGCCCGGCCAATCTTATAGATAAGGGTATCAAGATAGCTTTCAAGTTTTGGATCAGGTAATGTCTGAAGCGAGTAACTGGCGCCTTCAATAATTTTATATACATCAGAATCGTCGAATGGATATATAGTCTGAAATTTACCGGTATCCAACTTGCCTGCAATCTCGAAGTTTTTTACTCTTCCTGTCGATTCACAATACCCAAAAGCAATCGGGATTGTTACCGATGCATTCTTCATAATCCGCGGGGCCCAGAAGTTATCTGTAAGTTTAACTTCAGTAAAAGGAACAGGTTGGATAGGGTAATCTGCACCTGCAGAAGGCTTTTTAACACACCCGGATAACAACAGGGCAAAACCGGCGATTGTCAATATAACCTTTAAAAACTTATTCATTTGTTTTATTTTGTAAGTTCTAATACAACAACTGATTTTGATGGCAAAGTTATTGTAAGTATCCCTTCCTTCATACTAAATCCGTTAAAGGTTACTGGTTTTACAACATCGGGCGTTTCAAAACTGTTAAATGAGTTCATTTCAGATGATGTAAGAATCTCTCCGGTTACCTTTTTATAAGTATCGCCAATTACAGGACATGTTAGTACTACAGGCTTATTTGGATTAAGATTTGCCAGGGAAATGTGCACTTTGCCTTCTTTATCAACAGAAGCTGAAGCTGAAATTGCCTGTATTTTTTTACTTCCGTTGACATAATCTTCACATCTCAGATCGATATTCAAAAGCTGAGCATCCTGATGAACTTTGAACATCCTGAATACATAATACGTAGGAGTAAGTACCATCTTGTCATCCTTTGTCAGAATTACAGACTGAAGAACATTCACCATCTGTGCCAGGTTTGCAGACTTTACTCTGTCGGCATGTTGATTAAATATATTAAGATGAATTGCTGCAGTAACGGCATCACGCATTGAATTCTGCTGATAAAGAAACCCGGGATTTGTTCCCGGTTCAACATTGAACCAATTGCCCCATTCATCTATTACAAGACCTTTAGTTTTTTGCGGATCATAACGGTCCATTATAGCAGCGTGGCCCTTTATAATATTGTCCATCTGCAGATTAAGCCTCATTGTTTCGAACCATTCCCTTTCATCGAACTTAGTTGCTGATCCTTTAAAACCCCATCCATCAACAACTGAATAATAATGTATTGATAAACCCTGGAACATAGATCGTGTTCCGGCATCTTTCATCAGAGTTTCTGTCCAGGCAAAATTATAGTCAGAGGGACCACATGCCACACGATAAAGCTTATTATCTGCATAGTCGTTAAGAAATGTTGAGTATTGACGCATGGTATTTGCATAAAACTCGTCTGTCATATTTCCTCCGCAACCCCAGTTCTCATTACCTATTGCAAAGTATTTTAGTTTCCATGGTTTGTCTCTTCCATTCTCTTTACGAAGTTTGGTCATAGGGTTTTCAGAGTCGGAAGTAAGGTATTCAATCCATTCGGCCATTTCCCTGACTGAACCTGAACCAACGTTGCCGTTTATGTAAGCGTCGCAACCCAGAAGTTCCGTGAGCTTCATAAACTCATGAGTACCAAATGAATTGTCTTCAGTTATGCCACCCCAATTGGTATTTACTATTGAAGTTCTCTTTTCCTTCGGCCCGATACCATCCTTCCAATGGTATGTATCGGCAAAACAACCACCTGGCCAGCGAAGATTAGGCACTTTTATTTCGCGCAATGCTAACAGAACATCATTCCTGATCCCATATGTATTCGGTATTTTTGAATCTGTTCCAACCCATATACCACCATAAATACAGGCTCCCAGGTGTTCAGAAAAATGGCCATAAATATCTTTATCTATTACAGTTCCGGGGTTATTAGCAACGATTACCAGCTGGTTAACCCTGACCTTATCCTGGGCGTTTATCTGAAAAACTGACAGAATAAATAAAATTGATAAAAAGACACTTGATTTTTTCATAGGAACAATATTAAAATATCTTACATTATCTTTTTGCCACCATGGCGCTAAAACACAAACTTTCACCAAGTTAGTTCTATCCTTTCTCAACCAGTACACCAAGCTCTTTATATTTCCTGAACAGTATTTCATATTTCTTTGCTCTGACAGGGTCAGGATGATATTCTTTTTCAAATCCGCCACCCATCACTTTCTGGGCTGATGAGATATCTTTATGAATTCCTGCAACAACCGATGCTGCCATTGCTGAACCCAAAGCACAGGTCTGATCTGAACTTGCAACCTTTATCGGCATGTTCAGAACATCAGCGACTATCTGCATCACAAATGGATTCTTTTTAGCAACACCACCAATAGCTATTACTCCATCGATCCTGATGCCTTCTGAAATAAATCTTTCATTAATCATTTTTGATCCGAATGCCGTAGCCTCAACAAGCGCTTTAAAGATCCTTGGGGAATCAGATCCAAGTGATAACCCGGTTATCGCACCTTTAAGTGCCTGGTTAGCATCAGGGGTCCTTCTTCCATTCATCCAGTCAAGCGCTACAATACCAGTATCTTCTACTGTTAAAGCTTCTGCCTGTTTGCTTAATTCTGCTATAATTTTGTCTGCAGTCTCAATCTTAATCCTTTCCCTGGTTTTTTCATCAATCCAGTTCATCTTTGCAATTATCTCATTTACAGGCCACAACAACAATCCACCAAACCAGGCATAAATATCTCCGAATGCCGATTGTCCGGCTTCAAGACCAAGCATTCCTGGAATAATTGAACCGTCAACCTGGCCGCAGATACCAGCCACAAGTTTGTTCCCCACTTCATCCATAGGTGCAACAATCATGTCGCAGGTAGATGTACCCATAACCTTAACCAGCTGATATGGTTTTATCTCACCACCAACGGCACCTGAATGTGCGTCGAATGTACCGACACCTACTTTTACATTACCTGGAAGACCAAGTTTTTTTGCCCATTCCTCTGAAAGCACACCAACTTCAATATCGCTGGTGAATGTTTCATTATAAAGCCGTTCACGCAGGCCAGTCAGCAGAGGATCGAGTTTTGAAAGAAATTTCTGATCAGGCAAACCATTAAAATCAGCATGCCACATTGCTTTATGTCCTGCTGCACAGCGGCTCCTCTTAATTTCCGCAGGTTTGGTATTGCCTGTTAATAAAGCCGGAATCCAATCACAATGTTCAACCCATGACCACGCATCTTTCCGTACCTCCCTGCTGTTACGTAATACATGAAGGATTTTGGCCCAGAACCACTCTGATGAATATATACCTCCTTCATATTTTGTAAAATCAATACCTCCCCATAATCTGGCTAATTCGTTGATCTCTGCAGCTTCCTTAACACCTGTATGGTCTTTCCATAATACAAACATGGCGTCAGGGTTGTTTTCAAATCCGGGTTTGAGAGAGAGAGGAACGCCATCTTTGTCAACAGCTACCGGCGTAGACCCTGTTGTATCAACGGTAATTCCAACTATATTTTTAACTGTATCAGCAGTTAATCCTTTAATAGCGCCCTTAACAGAATACTCCAGACCTTCCGTATAATCGAGGGGATGCTGCCGGAACTGATTGATCGAAGGATCACAAAAAAGTCCTTTTCTCCATCTTGGATATTCAAATACCGATGTTCCTGCAATTTCACCATTACCTGTTTCAACAACAACCGAACGAACTGAGTCTGTTCCGTAATCGATCCCTATTACAAATTTCTTAGTCATAATTTAATAGGTTTACATTATTAAGATCCGGATTGCCCATAATAGGCATCCTTCCCATGTTTTCTTTTAAAATGTTTATCCAGAAGAGATTTTTCCACCGGCTCAGTTCTGCCCAGCAGGACAGTATAAAAAGCCATCCTGGCAATTTCTTCTAACGCAACAGCATTGTAGACAGCACTTTCAGGATCTTTTCCCCAGCAGAATGGACCATGACTGTTTACAAGAACTGATGGTAAAATTAACGGGCTAACTAATCCCAGCGTTTCAATGATAACCTTTCCTGTATTTATTTCGTAATTGATTCCTATCTCATTGTCTGTCAGTAATCTTGTACAGGGAACTTCACCATAATAATGGTCAGCATGAGTTGTTCCGAAAGGAGGAATAGGTTTCCCGGCCTGAGCCCATGATGTTGCATAAGTGGAATGAGTATGTACAATTCCTCCTATCGAATCGTAGGTTTTATAAAGGATCAGATGTGTAGGAGCATCAGTTGAGGGTTTGAATTTACCTTCCACAACCTTACCCTCAATATCAATTACCACCATATCGTCAGGCTTCATAGATTCATAGCTTACCCCTGACGGTTTAATCACTATAAGTCCACTTTCCTTATCTCTTCCGCTTACATTTCCCCAGGTATGTATAACTAATCCTTTCTTAACCAGATCGAGGTTGGTTCTAAATACTTCATTTTTTAATTTTTCGAGCATGTCTTTTAACTTTAGGCACTTATTTTTAGTTGACATCCAGATTGAAATAGAAGCCGTTCTTTTTTAACTCCTCATATTTGTCCTTTTCAAACTTATAATAATATGCTCCTTTCTTTGATGTCTCCCTCTCCTTTTCATCAAGCTTTTCAAGAATTCCCATTGATAATATCTTTTTCCTGAAATTCCTTTTATCCACTTTTCTCTGGTAAATAGCTTCATAAAGATCCTGAAGTTGAACAAGCGTGAATTTTTCAGGCAGCAGTTCAAAGCCCACTGGCTTGACTTTAATCTGATTCTTCAAATCGGCAAGCGCTCTTTTAACCATAGCAGGGTGGTCAAAGATCAAATCAGGCAATCTCGCAATTGATCTCCAGTGTGCTCCATTCTGTTGGGTAAGTTCTTGATTGATATCTCTTATCGCGATAAGAGCAAAATATACCGTGGAGATCACCCTGGCTCCGGAATCCCTATCAGTTTCTCCATAAGTATAAGATTGCTTCATATAAATAGATTCCAGTCCTGTGAGCTTACGGAGAATTCTGCAAGCTGCTTGATCAATACTTTCATTTTCGTCAACGAAACCACCTTCCAGTGACCATCTGCCCTTCGCGGGATCAAAACTTCGTTTAATAAGAAGAAGCTTTATCTCCTTTTCAAGGATGTCATAACCGAATATAATACAGTCAACCGCGACCAGATACCTTGTGTACTTTGAATAAAGCTTCATATTTTATCAGTTAATTTCCTGTCAGATTAAAAGTTTTTAATTAGCTCGAAAGTTATATTATTCCGTTCGAAATATGATAATATACCTCATTCCATCTGAGTTCCTTTTTGAATTCAGTAAGATCACACTTTTCATCAATCTTGACAAATTCAATTCCCATCATTCCGGCAAAATCCTCAAGGTATTCAGAATCTATTGAAGTACTGAATCCGGTATGATGAGCTCCCCCTGCAAGTATCCATGCTGCTGCACCTGTCTTAAGATCAGGTAATGGCTTCCACAGTACACTTGCGACCGGAAGGTTTGGCATATCAGGACATTTAACTACTTCAACTTCATTAACTATCATTCTGAACCTGTTGCCAAGATCAATAACAGAAACGTTAATTGCACTCCCCGGAGCAGTTTTGAAGACAAGTCTGGCCGGATCATCTTTTCCTCCGATTGAGAGCGGATGTACCTCAACTGAAGGTTTAGCCAGTGCAATTGAGGGGCAAACTTCAAGCATATGAGCACCCAGGACTCTCATGCCTGTCGGATCGAAATGATACGTGTAATCTTCCATGAATGAAGTACCACCTTTCAGACCGGCGGCCATAACTTTCATGGAACGCACAAGTGCTGCAGTTTTCCAGTCCCCTTCAGCACCAAATCCAAACCCTTTGGCCATAAGCCTTTGCACAGCCAGACCCGGTAGTTGTTTGAGACCATGCAGATCTTCGAACGTTGTTGTAAATGCTTTAAAGTCCCCGGCATTCAGGAATGCTTCCATACCAAGCTCAATTCTGGCAGCTTCTTTTAAAGTATCAGAAGAAGCAACAGCTTTAGTCAACTTATATTCTGATCCATATTCAGCAAGTAAAATTTTAATGGATGACGGAGATACTTCGTTCACTGATTTTACCAGATCACCTATCCCAAAACCGTAAACGGAGTATCCCATTTTCATCTGGGCACTTACTTTGTTTCCCTCAGTTACTGCGACATCACGCATATTGTCACCAAACCTTGCTACTTTCATATTAATTGCATCATTATATGCCGATGCAGCTCTTATCCATACCGCTATTCGTTCTACAGCTTCAGGGTCCTCATAATGACCGACAACCACTTTCCTGTTCAACCTCATCCTTGCACTTATAAACCCAAATTCACGGTCACCGTGGGCCGACTGATTAAGATTCATGAAGTTCATGTCAATTGATTCCCATGGGATGTCTCTGTTAAGTTGCGTATGGAAATGTAGAAAAGGTTTATTAAGAATGGATAAACCCCTTATCCACATTTTAGCAGGAGAGAATGTATGCATCCAGGTTATAAGACCAATGCAGTTTTCAGTATTATTTGCCTCAGTGCAAAGTTCAGTTATTGAATCAGGAGTTGTCAGTATAGGTTTAAAAATCACTTTCTGAGATATTATTGGTGATTTATCGAGAGCCGAAGCTATTCTGGCAGAGTCAGCAGCAACCTGCCTAAGAGTCTCAGGACCATAGAGATGTTGGGTGCCGGTTACAAACCAGATTTCAGATTTGTCAGTTTTTTTCATAACATTTAAAAATTCATTTATTATTTAATTTTTTGTAATAATACTTTTACCAGAAATAAATATAGAATGCAACACAAACAGCTAATACGATAAGTGAAGTAACAATATCCCATGCGTTCCAGCTATCACGTGTTTCTTTAATCTGTTCTGGTGATTGTGAGAAATATGTTATCCCCTGTAATTGTTGTTCTCCTGCTTTTGGAGTAAACATACTGATAACAACCATTAATAACATTGTAAAGAAGAAGAGTGCTATACAGAAATGGATCCAGTTAATTTGGAGGATTGCAAAAATACCAGTATGAAGCGATGGATCAATAATCATTTTCTGCGTAGCTTCATTAAAACTGCTACCCGGATCGAAAATCATTAAACAAAGTCTGAAAAGACCAATTAATGCGCCAATTAACAATCCCCATTCGCCTGCCTTTGGAGTGATTTTCCGGTTGAATACACCTAAAAGGAACACTGCAGCAATTGCAGGTGCTATCAACGACTGAACATTTTGCAAATATTCATAAAGTACTGACCCAATACTTTTCATAATGGGGATCCAGATTAAACCTAGTACAACTACGGTAATTGTTGCAATACGTCCAACTACAACGAGGCGATGTTCACTGGCGCCGGGTCGGTAGTTCTTATAGAAATCTATAGTAAATAAAGTTGCTGAGGAGTTAAAGTGTGCAGCCAGTGAAGTCATAAGGGCAGCAATAAAACCAACAACAACTATTCCTTTAACCCCCACGGGTAACAATTTACTTACCAGGCTACCGTAGGCTTCGTTATTGTCGGTGAAGATGAGAACTCCTTTAGCGCGCAAGGCAGCAGCTACTATTCCCGGAATTAAAAATATGAATACAGGGAGAATTTTAAGAAACCCGGCAAGAATAGCTCCTTTACGGGCATTATTCAGATCTTTTGCCGCAAGCGCTCTCTGTACTATATGCTGGTCGGTGCACCAGTACCAGAAGCCAATAATTGCTGCCCCAAAAAAGACACTTACCCCCGGAAATTTTTCATACCACATATCACCTTTGGGATGAACAAGATGCATGTTGGTCATGCCATTGCTACTCGCATATTTTACAACTTCATGCCAGCCATTGAGTATACCGCCGTCGCCAACTTTTATAAGAGCTAGGATCAGAATTGTGAAAGCACCAATAATAAGAATAGGCGCCTGTATGACTGAAATAGTCATGATACCTTTCATGCCACCAAGGACAGTAAAAATACCAGTTAACAGCACGAGGCCTATGGCTCCATACCAGAAATCGATACCAATTACAGATTGAAGGAAAATACCTCCCGTAAAAGCTGTTACTGAAACTTTTGTTAAAACATAACTCACAAGTGTGATAATCGAAAGTGTGGAACTTGTGTTCTTGTTAAATCGTTTCGAAAGAAACTCTGGCATTGTAAATACCTTACTATGTGCATAGAAAGGCACAAATACCCAACCCAGAACCAATATCATCCATCCATGCATCTCCCAATGAGCCATTGCCATTCCGCTCTCTGCCCCAGCGCCGGAAAGACCTACCAGGTGTTCAGAACCAATGTTTGCTGCAAAAATTGCAGCACCTACAGCCAGCCATGTTTCACTGCGGCCAGAAAGAAAATAATCACTCGTATTGTCCTTTTTGTGCCTGATTACCCAGAGTACAATTCCAACAAGACATGAGAAAAATAAGATCAGTATGATCCAGTCTAATGTTGCCATAATAATTGATTTTTTTATTATTAATACTTAGGTTATATGAAAAAATAAATATTCGTTTATTAAGGCAAATAGATCAAATTAAAAGAAATTTTTTCTTTCGTATTATGATTAATTCTCAACAAATCTAGTAAAAATTAATTTAAATGTAAGAATTACACTTAAAGATTCTTTCATTTTTCCTCAACCCCCTGGAAGTTGGGAGAAAGGGGATCTCCAAAGAACCTGTTAGAAACAATTACTTAATGCCGTTAATGAATAAATTACACCGGCGAAATTATTTCCACTCTTCAAGTGAAGACTGAATAAACTGAATGATTTTCTGGTTTTCCTCTTTGCCGTTTCCTGTTACCAGGAATGGTTCACCAAATTTTATATGAATGGATTTTTTGCTGTCAATCGGGCCGAGTTCTTTTATCCATTTCCCGTTTCCCCAGAAATCGGTTTTTATTGCCACGGGAACTACCTCCACTCCAGCTTTTTTTGCCAGTTTAACCCCAAGAGAGTTAAACTCCTCGGGTTTGAATTCCAGGCTTCTTGTGCTCTGGGGAAATATTATTATTGATACTCCTTTTGACAGCAGTTCCACTCCCCCGTTCATTACAGCTTTAAAATCCTTTCGAGGATCTGCACGACCAACAACTATAGGGTTACGCGATCTCATAATATCGCCAAAAAGCGGATGCTTTACCAGGCTTTCCTTTACAACAAATGTAAGTTCCCGGTGAGGACCAATAATAGATGGAAGAATCATAGTCTCAAGAGTACTCATATGATTACTGATAAAGAGTACAGGGCTGTCAGATCTGGTAATGTTTTCCATCCCTGTAATATGAAATTTCCCGCCTGTCTTCTCAATGAACCTGAATATCTCGAACGAGGAATCCGTCCAGGCTTTTGTATCGTAAATTTTTCTGATAGCTTTTTTTCTGGTTTTAAAAACAACCGCTGCATATCGCAGGGCGAAGTAAAACCAGTTATTGAGTAGAATTCTATCTTTAATCGATAAATGCTCTTTTTCAGGAGTATGATAAGATGTTGAATCAAAATAGCCTTTCATTAGCGGAATCTGAAATAAAAATTGTCAAGTTAGATTTGCTGCAAAGTTACGCTTCATTTCAAATTATAAAAGTCATTTTTCGTCCTGACCAATCTTAGCCATCGCGTCACGATACTTCTCCATAAGCTCCTTGTTCAGCATAAGTGGGGGTTTGGTCCCTTCAGGAAGGAAAGATTTATAGGGATGAGTTTTCGAATATTCAGCAAATTCACTTTTTATCTCTGTGAGAAGCTTTGGTTTTGTCAGCAGATCAAGTGCTGTTCCGGCCATAACTTTTGCTCCTGCATTAAGTCCCTTCCATGCTGCTGAACCATAGCCTGCAGCAACAGTCGACCAGTGATGACCGATCTCCCCCGGCACTCCCCCCGGAAAATTAAGTGTAGCTGTAGGTGCAATCAATGTGACTTCACCGACATCAGAAGAACCTCCTCCAACCTGTTCATCAGAAGGTTTGATCAATGATTTAATTTTTGTTGGATATCCAATCTCTTTTGCTCCAAGCTCTTTCTGAAGAGATTTTGCAAAAGCCTGTTCCTTCCCGGTCCATTCCGGAAGGCCAATTAGCTCTATGTTTTTCTGAATTGTTTGGGCCATTCCCCTGTTAGAGTGCCGCTGATGGATTGCTGTCAGAACGTTAACACTATCGAGGGTTGATCCGGAAGCAATGGCTGCGCCTTTGGCACAATCTAAAACTCGTTTATACATCTCCTCAAGTCTGTCATCTGTATTTCTTATGTAATACCATACCGATGCCTTGTCGGGAACAACATTCGGAGCCTCCCCACCTTCAGTTATAACATAATGCAGACGATTAGTATAGAATAGATGCTCACGCAGATAATTGGATGCAACATTCATAAGTTCCACGCCATCAAGTGCGCTTCTTCCGTCCCACGGGGCTGCAGCAGCGTGGGCAGTTTTGCCTTTAAAAGAAAAAACCACAGACATTACTGCACTTCCGCTGACTCCATAACTGGTTGACATATCTGAAGAGGTGTGATTATCTATCACAGCATCAATATCTTGAAATACGCCGGCCTTTACCATATAAGGCCGGCTTATAACTGTCTCTTCAGCAGGTGATCCGAAAAACTTTATTGTTCCCCTAATATTGCTTTTTTCCATACTTTTCTTAACAGCAATTGCGGCAGCTATACCCGCGGTTCCCATCATATTGTGACCGCATCCATGTCCGGGTGCACCTTCAACAAGAGGTATCTGAAGAGGGCTGAGAGCTTTTTGAGATAATCCCGGCAAAGCATCAAATTCACCAAGGATGCCAATTACAGGCTTACCATCTCCCCATGATGCAACGAAACAGGTAGGAATTCCTGCAACTCCTTTTTCGACTTTAAAGCCTTCCTCTTCAAGGGTTTTGATCAGAAGCGCCGAAGATTTGAACTCCTGCATTCCGAGCTCGGCATAACCCCATATTGCATCTGAAATATTTCCGAACTTCCTGATATTAAGAGTGTCGTCAAGATATCCCAGCGCATTAATCTTTGCTCTGTAAAGGTCGGCCTTTCCCAGAAAATTATCTTCGTTTTTTTTCTGGGAGAAAATTAAGTCAGATGAAAGAATAATAATTATCAGTGTAAGAAATGTATTTCTGAGAAAGGGACAGATTTTCATATTATAATGTACAAAATAATTAACATAGCTGGTGTTTTAGAGCTTGCTGATCAGAGGCAGAATAAGAAGTATCAGGGACAACCCTGTAAGAACAATAACTGCACTCCATCCAATAATGTTTTGTGCGAGGTTATTTACATAGTTACCCATAATCTTTTTATTGTTAATCAGAAGAATCATGCTTACCAGCACAACCGGAAGTAAAACTCCATTGATTACCTGCGACCAGACTGAAATCTTAATAAGCGGTGCATTTGGGATGAGAATGATAATGGCCGATATAACCAATATCCCTGTATATAAAGTATAGAACTCCTTTGCCTCATCCCATTTCTTATCAATACCTGCTTCGAACCCGAATGCTTCGGAAACATAGAAAGCAGTTGCGAGCGGCAAAATAGTGGCAGAGAAAACAGACGCAACAAAAAGACCAAATGCAAAAACCTGTGAAGCGAGTGCACCTGCTAAAGGTTTTAATGCCAGAGCGGCATCTTTTGCTTCGTTTATCAGAATTCCACTTGGGTGCAATGTTGAACCGCAGGCTACCATAATAAAAAATGCAACCACTACAGTTACAATGCATCCCACCGTAATATCAATAACAGTGTATCTGTAGTTCTTCATTTTCAGACCCTTCTCAATTACAGAAGATTGCATATAAAACTGCATCCACGGAGCAATTGTAGTTCCGACAAGAGCAATTACCATAGCAAGACTCTGTGTATTCATTTCAAGTTGTGGATGTAAAATTGAGCTTCCAATTTCTGACCAATGAGGTTTACTCATTAGCGCCGATACCACGTAGGTAAGCAATGACATACTGAATATCAAAAATATTCGCTCTGCAATCTTATAAGTGCCTTTCACAACCAGCAACCATACAAGTATAGCTGCAACAGGAACCGAAATATATTTACTTACTCCAAATATCTCCATACTTCCTGCAACACCCGCGAATTCAGTTGTAGTATTACCTATGTTTGAAAATAGCAAGCCTATGAAAATAAAAAATGTAATTTTCATACCTGCATTCTCACGTATCAGATCAGATAAGCCTTTACCTGTAACGATACCCATGCGGGCGTTCATTTCCTGGATAACCAGCAAAACAATAAAAGAAGGGATTAAGGTCCATATAAGACTGTACCCGTATTCTGCACCAGCAACTGAATATACTGTAATACCACCTGCATCATTATCAACACTTCCTGTAATAATTCCCGGACCGAGAATAGCAAGGAATATAGCCAGTTGTTTAAGAAATTTGGATTCCTTAAGTCTAAGTCTGAACATAAGCGCTTAAAGTTATCGTTTTTTGGTCCTTCTTTTATTAATAAGATCTTCAACAACGTCATCCACTACTACCATTCCCTGAAGCAGATTATTCTGATCAACAACGGGGACTGCAAGAAGGTTGTATTTGGAAACCAGCTCAGCAATTGCGCCTGTTTTCTGATTATCCAAAAGATAAAGAGGATGAGATTTCATTATCTGGCTAACACTTTCATTGGGTTCTGCAACAACCAGGTCGCGCAGGTTAAAGGTGCCAATAAGTTCATCATTTGACTCTGTAACAAACATATTATAAAGCTCTACAGATTCAGGTTTCTTTAGTCTTAGTTCCTTAAGAACCTCTTCAACAGTTTTGGAGGCGCTGAATGACAGATAATCTGTTGTCATAATACTACCAACGAGGTCATCATCATATTCAAGCAAATCCCTTACTTCCTGCGATGACTCAGTATCCATCTCTTTAAGAAGCTGTTCAGCTCTTTCCTCTTCAAGTTCATCAAGAATATCTGCCACCTCATCAGCCGGCATTTTTTCAAGCACATCAGCTGCTTTGTTTACAGGCATATTTTCAACAATATGAACCTGTGTATGAGTTTCAAGTTCTTCGAGAACATCAGCAGCTTTTTCTTCATCAAGGGAGGAGAATATTGACATACTGGATTTTTTACCCAGATCTTCAAGTATATCAGCAAGATCAGAAGGGTGCAAAGTATGCAGTTTCGAATAACTCTTAGAAAGCCTTATGTTAGAATTTGAATGATCAATTGCCTGAACATCATCCCAAAGAATGAATTTTGCAGCTATATTAACATTGAAAAGAGAAAGAAGACTTTTTATGGGAACTGAGATCCCGATCCTTCGCAGAATGCCTTCAGTGCCTATATCAACAGCTATGGCAAATGTTCCTGTAGGCAGCGTTGCAAGTCTCACATCATTAACCCTTACCAGCTTGCGGCCATTAAGGTCAACTATCTGTTTGTCGAGAATATTCTCCACGAGTAATAGTCCGTTATCGACATCATCCTTGCCAAGCGCAACCAAACCTGTGCAGCTTACATTTAGCTTTTCTCTTGCCTTTACAACCCTGAAACTACTAAAGGAATAGAATTTTGTTTCTTTGTGTATCTTCAGCCTGACGCCAGTAACAAGTTGATTATTAGGATCTGTTAGTCCTGAAGGAACCGTATTTACCAGCAAATCTTTGATCACACCAATAGCATCGCCGTCAGCGCCAAATGCTTCTTTACCTATTATTCCGCTTAAATAAAATGTTGTGAGTGATGTCATTGTCACCTCCTTATCTGTTTCTGATACAGGAGGAAGTGGCCAGTTCGACCGGGGACCCTTCTATACCAGAGGTTAAATTAATATATTCGCCGGGTCGTCGTCCATTAAATTCTCAAATTTGTTTACGCGCACAAAAGTAAACCTCATATTATTAGTTTCCAAATAATATGAACGCAAATTTTAACTAAAAATCAGCAAAGAGTAACTTCAGAACTCCATGTGCCGGGAGTGCTTCAGGTTAGTAGCTTCCAATATTTAGCACATCAGGTATTTAGGCCATCTTAGATATAATAAAAAATAGTTATCCAAACATAAATAAAAGAGGTCATTTCGAGTAATTTCAGATCAATAATCTAAGTAAAAGACCATCTATACTTTCATATTATACTTTTTTTCCTAAATTTGAGCTCTATTCTAACAACAATCATACGCGATAGTGGGAATTTTAAAAGAGAAACTTTCAAGTTATGATGCCCCGCAGAAAGTTATGCAGGCTGGCATCTATCCCTATTTCAGGGCTATAGAATCCGAACAGGATACAGTAGTTACAATTAAAGGTAAAAAGGTTTTGATGTTCGGGTCGAACAGTTACCTTGGCCTTACAAATCACCCTAAAGTTAAAGAGGCTGCAATAGCTGCAATTAAAAAATACGGAACAGGTTGTGCAGGTTCCAGATTTTTAAACGGAACACTCGACATCCATATCGAACTGGAAGACAGACTGGCTAAACTGGTCAACAAAGATGGCGCTCTTTGTTACAGTACAGGATTTCAGGTTAATCTGGGAGTTGTATCATTGCTTGCCGGACGGCACGATTATCTGCTTCTCGACGAACTGGATCATGCTTCAATAATTGAAGGCAGCAGACTTTCATTTTCCAAAGTGCTCAAGTTTGCCCATAATGACATGGATTCCCTTAAAAGCAAATTAAAACTCTGCCATAAAGACCGTATTAAACTCATAGTAGTTGATGGTATTTTTTCGATGGAAGGTGATATAGTTAATCTGCCAGAGATAGTAAAACTTGCGGAACACTATGGTGCTTCAATTATGGTTGATGACGCTCATTCACTTGGTGTTCTCGGAAAAAATGGTTCAGGAACTGCATCACATTTCGGACTTACAGATAAAGTCGACCTGATAATGGGAACATTCTCCAAATCATTTGCATCTCTTGGAGGTTTTATTGCTGCAGATAAAGAGGTGATCAATTTTATCAAACACAATTCCAGATCCCTGATCTTCAGTGCCAGTATGACTCCATCATCAGCTGCTGCTGTTCTGGCATCTATTGAAATAATGGTAAATGAACCGGAAAGGATTAAACACCTTTGGGATATTACCGCTATAGCTTTGAATGGTTTTAAAGCTGCCGGTTTTGAAACAGGGAAATCTGAAACTCCGATCATACCGCTGTTTATCCGCGATGACATTAAAGCTCTAAAGCTCACCCATATGCTCCTGGAAGACGGAGTTTTTGTTAACCCTGTCGTTTCCCCGGCCGTTCCAAAAGAGGATTGCCTTATCAGGTATTCTCTTATGGCTACCCATACAAAAGAACAGGTAGAGACTTCAATTCAAAAAATAACCAAAGCCGCAAAAGCTCTTGGTATTTTAAAATAATTATACAAAACGGCCCCAAGCCGTTTAAAGGCATGGAGAAATGAGGGGTAAAAAAATATGAAAAAAGTCATTCTTATTACTGGAATCTCATCTGGATTTGGAAAACAAACCGCAAGTCTGCTTGCCGAAAATGGCCATATAGTTTACGGCACTGTCAGAAAAGAAACCGGATCGGAAAATCAGATTAACTATCTGAAAATGGATCTTATGGATTTTGATTCAATCAAACGGGCTGTTTCAACTGTCTTGGGAAAAGAGGGCAGAATAGATGTCTTGATAAACAATGCCGGCATGCACACCGGAGGACCAATTGAAACTTCTCCTGAAGAGAACATTAAACTCCAGATGGATACTAACTTCATTGGAATGGTAAATCTTACCAGGGAGGTATTACCTGTTATGAGAAAACAGGGTGGAGGAACGATTATTAATTTCAGTTCCATCGGAGGATTAATGGGTTTGCCTTTCCAGGGATTCTACTCAGCCGGGAAATTTGCAATTGAGGGTTTCAGTGAAGCACTAAGGATGGAAGTAAAACAGTTCAATATCAGAATTGTACTTATCAATCCCGGAGATTTCCACACAAGTAATTCTGCCAACAGGAGAAATTTTCTTGCTCCCACCGGAGTAAATGATCCTTACCACGAACAGTATGAAAGGTCTCTCGCAATAATTGAGAAGGATGAAACCAATGGATGGGAACCCGTTGTTCTGGCAAAAAAATTAGTAAAGATCGCGGAATCCAAAAATCCTCGTCAAAGATATATTATCGCCTCTTTTGAACAGAAGATTGCTGTAGTCCTTAAGTATGTTTTACCTGGTAAGTTATTCAGAATGATCCTTGAGGACCATTACAAAATCAAATCCCATTAACCACAGAACCCATTAGTTATAGGGACTAAAAGATCGGTAATAGCTAAAAACACGATTTAGCTTATTATCCAAATTTTTGTCTCTTCGTCTCTTCGTCCTTCCTTAACGCCTTTAATATGATTTATAATCAGCCTTCATAACATTGAGCGTCTGTGGTATCCAAACCCTGTAACGGGAATCCTCACCCCATGTGTTCCCGGCCGATGCAAAATCACAAAAATTAACCTGTTTTGGATTACGGAAATCACCTTCAAGGTCTGTCCCAAGAACCAGAGGCGCAGTAAATGACATCCAGATATTTGCAGGTTTATTCTGTGATGGTAACAAATCAACAGATCCCTTAGTTTCTTTCACAACAGCTGATTCGTAAATAAATCCATCACTAAATCTGGTATCTCTGGCAAGAACAACCGGTCCCCTGAGAATAGCATTCTGCCCGTTCAGTGTAATAAGTCTTCCTGTAAGATCCAGTTTCAAAATAACTTTATCTGATTTATTCCAAACCCGGGTTATTTTCATATATTTTCCGGCAGTTACTCCAGACACCTCTGATCCATTTACAGTTAAAACAGTTTTTTCACTCCAGGAAGGGATACGAAAAGCAATTGTGAAATTCCCGGATTTATCCGGATTAATAACAAACTCAATAATATCAGTGACTGGGTAATCAGAAATCTGATCAATGCTTACCTTGTTCGTTGCACTTACCGGTACTACTGAATTATTTTTTCCGTATAAATTTATGAATATCGCATTTTGTCCACCCATAATGGCAAATCCCGGAAGCATCATAAATGCTCTTGGCCCATTGGCATTACAGCAGTTTATATGCATTCCGCACTGCTCCTCTCCTGCATGCCGTACTCCAACCAGGGGGCTATACTTCGCAATCTGTGTTCCGTCGAACTTTAATGAAGCCATAAGTGCATTATATGTCGATACTTCTATCTGATCAGCATACAGCGGATTTTCTGTTATCCTTAAAAGATTAAAACAGAGCTTCATCCATGTCATTGTTACACATGTCTCCATTGTATGATAGGTGGGCTCTGACTGATACTTTGCACCATTATAAAAGCACTCAAAAGCAGTTCCTGACCCTGCTATGTTAATTTCATTTTTAATTACACTGGTTACTGCCATTTCAACTGCCTTCAGATATTTTGATTCTCCTGTTATCCGGTAAAGCTCAAGTAATCCATCATAACACGACATCATTTCGTAAGCTTTCTGTCCATTCTCATACGACCACCAGACTTGAGGATGAGGGAATCTCTCAGCTACAGGAATCCCTGCAAGGGCACTGCTTATAAGTTTTGGCCCGTCAGTTGTTTCCCATTGGGCAACTATATACTTTGCAAAATTGAGATATCTTTTATCGTTTGTTTTTCTGTAGAGATATACCATTGGTTCAAGTATTGAACTGCTTGGCATTCCACGATAATTCCCTGTCTTTACAATGTCCGCCTTTCCTGGTCCAACCTGGCTGAGCAAATGGTCTGCCAGTCTGCATGACCCTTTTAAAGCTGCATTATCACCTGTAAGGTCGTAGTATGCAAGCAAGCCAAGCAAAGTATATTTTCTTCCCCATATATCCCACTGTTTCAGCTGGGAGGAATCAGAATAATTGCCAATATAACCGTCCGGCATCTGGGTAGCCAGTAATTCAATTACAGCATTTTTTATAATAACCAGCATCTCCGGATCGTGGTCATAATCATATGAAGCAATTGCCGATTGTATCCATTTTCCCCAGAACTCACTCTGCCACAGGCTTGTTTCACTCTTATGTTTAAATGGTTCTATAAGATGTGCAACATCCTGTGATTTAATTCTTTGCCTGATTACCAAATTCATTTTATCTCCTATGTAACCTCCAATTTTGATTGATGAAGGAGAGAAAGAAATCATTTTATCTGTTATTGAAATAAAAGAATCTGCGACTTTATTAAGCTTCTGCCCTTTTATTAACATTGAACAAATTATCAGGATTGATATTATAAGAGTTCTCTTCATATCCGTTGGCTTTGTAAGGAATTAAAACTTGAACACAAAGAAAGAGGATTTATACCCAAAGAGTTCAAAAAACTTTATTAATTTTTTCCGGGTATTACCTTCAGATACTAATAGTGGTTGCATGGGATCTCTTGTCACAATTAGTATTTCAGTTTTGCCAAATCAATAGTTAAAGCTAATTTTGAAGCGAATTTTTAATTGGTTATTAACCTGCTTTAAGAATTTAATTTTACTATGAAACATTAATGACAGAGCTCGAGAACTATTTTGATCAGTATCGCAGGAATATAGTAGGGATCGATACTGAAGTTGAAACGCCATACGGCATAAAGAAAATGATATATGCTGACTGGATAGCGAGTGGCAGACTATATAAGCCTATAGAAAAAATACTTTCTGAAGATATAGGCCCAATGGTTGGAAATACTCATTCGGAGTCATCAGCTACCGGTAAAGCTATGACTGATGCCTATCACCATGCACAAAAGATTGTAAAGCACCATGTTCATGCTAATGACAATGATATTCTGATATTTACAGGGGCTGGTATGACATCGGCTATAGCAAAACTTCAGAGGATAATCGGACTGAAGGTTCCCGAGCAGGCTATAAAATTTTGTGCCTTCACAAATGGAGAGTATGGCCAATGCAAAGATATACCAAACGAAAACCGTCCTGTTGTATTTCTTACCCATACAGAGCATCATTCAAATCACACCTCCTGGTTTGAAACACTTGCCGAAGTCGTAGTACTTGACCCAAATCATGATCTGACTGTTAATCCTGATTCATTACGGAAAGCAATTATTAAGTATAAAGATCGTCCTCTGCTGATTGGTTCATTTTCTGCCTGTTCCAATGTAACCGGTTATATTCCCCCTTATAATGAACTTGCCCGTATAATGCATGAACACAAAGGATATTGTTTTGTAGATTTTGCTGCATCTGCTCCTTACGTTGACATTGACATGCATCCTGCCGATAAGATGGAACAACTTGACGCAATATTTTTCTCCCCTCATAAGTTTCTCGGTGGCCCGGGCAGTGCCGGAGTATTGATCTTCAGCAAAGAACTTTACAGGAATGAAACCCCTGATTCGCCGGGTGGAGGAACGGTTCAATGGACCAACAGATGGGGTGGATACAGGTATATTACAGATATAGAGACTAAAGAAGATGGAGGAACACCCGGATTCCTTCAGGGTATTAAAGCTGCGCTGGCGGTGAGCCTGAAAGAGAAGATGGATACTAAAATGATTCGTCTCAGGGAAGAGGAACTTATTAAAATTGCGTTCAGGGAATTGTCGGGAATTAAAGATCTGCATATTCTAGCTTCGAATGTTAAAAAGAGGCTTGGTGTTTTCTCATTTTATGTAGAGAAGATGCACCACAATCTGATTACCAAGCTTTTGAATGATAGGTTTGGGATTCAGGTGAGAGGTGGTTGTTCATGTGCAGGCACATATGGCCATTTTCTACTTAAAGTCAGTTTCAGTGAGTCAAAAGAGATAACCGATAAAATTGATTCCGGTGACCTGTCTATGAAGCCAGGTTGGATAAGATTATCACTTCATCCGACCATGAAAGATGAAGAACTTTTATTTATAACCGGCGCTATAAGACAAACTATTGAGAATGTTCAGGAGTGGCAAAAAGATTATCATTACGACAACCATACAAATGAATTCATTAATACCAGTTCAATTGAAAATGAAAACTTTAAATATTCAAACTGGTTTAATATCGATTAATTAACTATTTTTGCGCACCGAAAAATCCGGTTCGTAGCTCAGCTGGTAGAGCACGTGACTCTTAATCATGGGGTCGAGGGTTCGATCCCCTCCGAGCCGACAATAACCGCCTCCAATAAAACGGAAGCGGTTATTTTGTTTAAAACATATACCTTTGTATGATTTTTTGAAAACGGTAAAACTTATACCTTTAAAGAAGAACATGACTGCACTTGAATATGGCGCAGGCACATACTGAATTAATTAAAATTTACTGAAATATAATCAAGAAATGGAAATAACATTTGATGGCGGTAAGGTGATTACTGCTCATTTACACGGACACTCAATAAAAACTGACCAGCCTGTTAACGGTGGAGGAGAAAATTCAGCACCCTCACCTTTTGATTTGTTTCTTGCATCAATCGGGACATGTGCAGGAATATATGTGAAATCATTCTGCGATAACCGGAAGATACCCACTGAAGGTATCATAATTGTCCAGAATGTGGTAAATGACCCTGAATCAGGGTTGCCCACCGAGATAAACCTTGATATTCAGTTACCTGTTGACTTTCCTGAGAAGTATATAGCTTCAGTAATCAACGTCGCTGAACTTTGCAAGGTTAAAAAAACCATCATGATTCAGCCAAAATTTCAGATTACCACTTCAATTAAATAATATGGATGCAGATAAAAAATCCGGGGTATCAATTCAGCAGAACCCCACCAGGTAATAGTCTGGAGGTGGGCAAAATCGCAGGTGGAGCGGTGTACAGTTGAAGCCATTAACATTACTGTGATTTGTTCAGTTAGCAGATACTAAGCCAGATACATATTTATAAGCTGCTCGTACAGCTCCTGTTTTCCGCTTCTTGTTTCCGGCTCCCCTATCTCATGTGCCAGATCCC
Organism: Bacteroidales bacterium; assembly: GCA_025358455.1. GTDB lineage: Bacteria > Bacteroidota > Bacteroidia > Bacteroidales > VadinHA17 > LD21. The sequence continues at coordinate 20,830 of JANYJP010000003.1, read as the reverse complement.
GCAGTTTTTCAATAGTAAGTTTCCCTTTCTCAAAATCATTCCCGTAACCTTTATCGAAGGATATGTACCTTTTCTTTCTTAACTTCAGGTAATCACTGTCTTTCAGAATTTTATCAGCGATAACAAGAGCCCTGGCGAAAGTGTCCATACCGCTTATATGCGCAATAAAAAGATCTTCAGGGTCAGTTGAGTTTCGTCTTACCTTAGCATCAAAATTAATACCTCCGGTAGTAAATCCGCCTGCCTGAAGGATAACCATCATTGCTTCCGTAACCTCATATATATTTGTTGGGAACTCATCAGTATCCCAGCCATTCTGGTAATCGCCTTTATTGGCATCAATACTGCCAAGAAGACCTGCATCTGCAGCTACCTGCAACTCATGCTGAAATGTATGACCGGCAAGAGTAGCATGGTTAACTTCAATATTAAGTTTAAAATCTTTATCCAGCCCATGCTGACGTAAAAACCCTATGATGGTAGCGACATCAAAATCATACTGATGTTTTGAAGGTTCCATCGGTTTAGGTTCGACTAGGAAAGTCCCTTTAAATCCGATTTTCCTGCCATAATCGCGGGCCATGGAAAGCATTATTCCCATATGTTCAAGTTCTCTTTTCATGTTGGTGTTATGCAGGCTCATATAACCTTCCCTTCCGCCCCAGAATACATAATTCTCTCCCCCAAGTGCAACAGTAGCTGCAATTGCATTCTTAAGCTGCACAGCTGCATTAGCCACAACAGCAAAATCAGGATTAGTCGCAGCACCATTCATATACCTGGGATTTGAAAAGAGGTTTGCTGTTCCCCACAGGAGTTTAACGCCGGTCTGTTCCTGCATCTTTTTAATAACAGGAATTATCTTTTCAAGACGTTTTTCAATTTCAAAAACAGTACCGTCGCCTACAATATCAGTATCATGAAAACAATAATAACCTGCACCGATTTTTGTAATAAACTCAAATGCTGCATCGAGTCGTTGTTTCGTTTTATCATCATTGCCGGCATCCTTCCAGGGGTAAATCCTTGTGGCATTTCCAAACGGGTCGGAACCATCGCCGCAAAATGAATGCCAGTATGCAATAGCAAACCGCATATGATCTTTCATCTTTTTCCCCGATACTATTTCCTCAGGATTATACCATTTGAATGCCAGGGGATGTTTCGATTTTTTACCTTCGAATTCAATTTTCCCGATCCCGGGATATGCTTCTTTTTTACCTTTGTAAATCATAGTGAAAAGTTATTAAATGACTATACATTAATTTTACTAATCGTGGCGCTCGAAAATCAATAGTTATAAGTTCATCAGCAAATTTTTCCATTTCAGATATGCCTCTTCTATTTCATGTGATCCTTTCATTTCCGGTTCTGTGGCACCAAGAACAACAAGTCCTCTGAATGCTTCATTTTCTGATTTAAAATAACCGCGGCCGATTCCCGCACCCCGGGCAGCTCCTATTGATCCATCGGTATTATAAAGGTGAATCACGGTACCGGTAATATTCGATAAGGTTTCTCTGAAAACTCTGCTCAGGAACATATTTGACTCACCAGCTCTTATAACCTGCGGGTTAAGTCCTGTATCTTTCATAACATCGAGCCCGAAACGGAATGAGAAAGCTATCCCCTCCTGAGCTGCCCTGAACAAATGAGCGTTAGTATGACTATTAAAGTTCAAACCGGCAATATGTGCTCCCTTATCTTTATTTCCCAACATCCTTTCTGCCCCGTTACCAAATGGCAGTATACTTAGTCCCTCTGAGCCAGGGGCAATTTTTTCGGCCTGATCATTCATGTCATTATACGACAATTTACCATTTGTATACCTGCGCAGCCATGAATTCAGGATCCCTGTTCCATTTATACATAATAATACTCCCAGGCGTGTATTTGTAATTGTATGGTTTACATGAAGAAATGTATTTACTCTTGAAAGCAGATCAAACTTTTTATTGTCGGTAACACCATAAATAACACCTGAAGTACCGGCTGTAGCAGCTACTTCCCCGGGATTAAGAACATTAAGGGAAAGAGCATTATTTGGCTGATCACCAGCCCTGTAAGAAACAGGTATTCCAGCCGGCAATCCAAGATCTGATGCAACTGACTTTAAAAGGGTACCCTGAATCGAGTATGAAGGCTTAGCCTCAGGCAGGATGCTCTTGTTAAAGCCGTAATAATCCATAAGTTCATCAGAGACACGATTTTCGGAAAAATCCCAGAAAATGCCTTCAGAAAGTCCTGTAAATGAAGTAGTCAGCTCTCCGGTTAGCTTTAGAGCTATATAGTCGCCGGGGAGCATTATCTTATGGATGTTATCGAATAATTCAGGTTCGTTTTCTTTAACCCATGCAAGTTTTGAAGCAGTAAAATTGCCAGGTGAATTCAACAGGTGTGAAAGACAAAAATCTTTACCTAATGAATTAAACGCTTTTTCACCATATTCTACCGCCCTGCTATCGCACCAGATTATTGCTGGACGAAGTACTTTATTGAACTTGTCAACAGTAACCAGACCGTGCATCTGGTAAGATATTCCTATTGCCCCTATGGCCTGTTTCTTTGGTCCAAGTATTGAGGTGCACTCAGAAACAGATGCTTTAAGATTATTCCACCAGACCTCAGTATTCTGTTCAGCCCATCCGGGTTTATTAGCTATAATCTTCATTTCATCCTTTGGATAAAAGGCTGTCGTCAGGCATTTACCGTTTTCTCCGTCTATCACTGAAGCTTTAACTGAAGAACTTCCCAAATCAATTCCTAATAATAACATATATATTTTTCACATCAAATATACTCAATCACATTATCAAATTTCGAAGTCACTTTAAATCTTTACTTATTCAGTCCTGATTCTGTCACAAGCCTCTGAACTGATGATTCCCATCCTAATGTCATTAAATGAATACCATTTATACCCTGTTTAAGCTTAATTGATGTAATCATTTCAAGAGCTATCTGAATACCTTCCTCAGGAGCTGATTCGCCTGCTTTTTCCATACGTTTCAGAATACTCTCAGGCAGACTGACACCAGGGACTTTTGTATGCAGGTAGAGTGCTATCTTATAACTTTTAAGAGGAGCAATCCCGATAAGCAAATAAACCTTATTTAATAAGTTTCTCTTGTCAAGCTGTTCAAGCCAGGGATCAAGCCTTTTGGGATCGAAAATAAGGTTTGTCTGGAAAAACTGGGCGCCGGCATTTATTTTTTTATGGTCTTTAATGGCCTGTAATACAGGATCCGAAGAAAAAGGAGATGTTGCTGCCCCGAGGAAGAACTTTGGAGTTTCTTTCATCGTGCGGCCATCGAGATATATTCTCTCATCTCTCATTCTTCTGAGAATCCAGAGCATCTGTACGGAATCGATATCAACAACATTCATATTGCTCGTAGGAACAGGGCCAATCCTGGCACTATCACCTGTTATACAGAGTATATTCCTTATTCCCAATGTGTTAATTCCGACTGCAGTTGACTGAAGACCCGTTCTTGTAGTATCACGGGATGCAATCTGTAAAACCGGTTCAGTTTCCAGATCAAGAGCTACTTTGCAGCAGGCAAGACTTGACATCTTAGGATTAGCCGATGAAGAATCAGTAAAATTTATGGCAGTCACATAAGGTTTTACTGAACTGATGTCTCTTATTAGTTTCTCGGTTCCTGAACTTATCGGGGGTGTCACTTCCGTGGCTACAACGAACTTTCCATTACGCAACTGGCGTTCCAGATCTGAAGCTGGTTCTCCTGCCGGGGCAGGATGATAATCAGAATCGCCCTGCCACCATTCAGGCTGACGTATTGTTTTAAAAATACTATTCCAGGTTTCTTCCTTTTTTATTTTGTCTTTTGAAAGGATCCCGCCAAAGAACTTGCCCGGACCAACAATTCTCACCTGTCTGAAAACATCACCCCAGGTTTCGGTACCTGTCTTACTCCAGTCAATAGGAGGCAGAATCTCAAGTAATGTTTCTTCTCTCCCTGTGTTTAACGCTCTTTTATAAATAGCGTACCAGATACATTTTCTGGTTTCATCCACATAACACATTTTTTCAGGGGTAATGCCACCGCAAGGACCATTCCTGATACCTTTGGGGCATTCCATGGGGCATATTAATGCGGTTTCCTGAAGAAGACAGTTGCCACACATACGGCACCCAAACAAAGGCCCCTTAATATACAGTTCGGTTTTTGCCAGAACGCGTCTGCTGAACTTCTCCCGTTTGAATGGATAAAAAGCCGGTTGCCATCTGCGTGCGGGTTTTATACCTGACATTTTTAAAATGTATATAATTAAAACAGAATCTCAACTAATTAGCGCCGTCCTGGAAATTTCCTGCAAACCTTATTGCATAATCATCTCTTCCAGGAATGAGGTCAGTTGCCCAGACAGCGATTAAAAATTGATTGTTAATGTCGGTGTCTGTCGATTTCAATGACAAAATAATTCAATTTCTTTTGTTTACTGCTAAAATTACCTGATTATTTGTGTCTCTATATCAATAGCAAAAATATTTCAGGATGTTTGTGTTGCCAAAATACTATTAACTTTATATGAATAATTATTTCAGATACATATTTGCCTAATAACTCCTTAAAACTTAAATATGAAGTACTTAATAACTCTTTTAGCAATGTGGACCTCTTTCAATGTAGTTCAATCCCAATCGGGGCAGGTGGGCGTTTTTCAGAATAATTCTGATATAGGGAATCCCAAAAAAACCGGCTCTGCTGTTTATAATCAAACTGATCAGAGTTATACACTTATGGGAGGCGGCTATAACATCTGGTTTGAAAGAGATGAATTCCACTATCTCTTCAACAAGATCAAAGGCGATTTCATAATGACAGCCAATTTCGGGTTTGTTGGTAAGGGTAAAGAGGCACACAGGAAAACCGGGTGGATGATCAGGGAGACAACAGATGAAAAATCATCCCATATAACTGCAGCTCTTCACGGTGACGGGATGACAGCGCTTCAATGGCGGGTATCAGCCGGAGCAGCAATGAGGGATCCTCAGGATGAGATATTTGCAGCAGATTCATCATTTAATATTATGCAGATCGAAAGGATTGGTAAGAAAATCACTTTTAGAGCAGCCCACACGGGTAAAGCTCTTGAGATTATTGGCACACATGAAATGGGAAACCTCCCCGATGAAGTACTTGCTGGTCCGTTCATATGTTCACACAATCCTGAAGTAACAGAGGAAGTTAAGATCTGGAACCTAAGAATTGATCAACCAGTAGGCGATGCTTACAACCCAGGCTCTTCAGGATACCTTGGATGCAGAATGGAAACCATAAATGTATCTGACGGAAAAAGATTGGTAATCTATGAAAGAGCCGGAAGGTTCGAAGCTCCTAACTGGATGCCCGACGGCAAGAAACTTCTTTTCAATATGGACGGATCATTATATACTATCCCGGTTACCGGAGGTGAAATTGTAAAACTAAATACCGGATCAGCCAACAATAATAATAATGATCATGGCATTTCATTTGATGGCAAATTACTGGCTGTCAGCAGTCAAAGACAGGGTTTGCCCGGAGGAGGTTCCTCTGTTTATATTCTTCCTTTAACAGGTGGAGAGCCTAAAATGATTACAGAAAAAACACCTTCTTACTTTCATGGATGGGCACCAAATAATAAAGAGGTTGTTTATGTTGCTATGCGCGATGGAAAAACTGTTTTTAACCTGTACCGGAATTCAATTAACGGTGGAAAAGAGGTTGCATTGACTGATATAAAAGCCGGTGAACATGTTGACGGTTGTGAATATTCCCCCGATGGGAAATATATTTACTACAATGGCAATCATACAGGAACAATGCAGATCTGGCGCATGAAACCTGATGGTTCAGGCAGGGAGCAGATTACTTTTGACAAATACAATAACTGGTTCCCGCATATCTCTCCTGATGGAAAATGGATAGTGCTTATCTCTTTCCCGCTTGATATAGATCCAAACAGCCACCCTTCCTATAAAAGGGTAATGTTGAGAATAATGCCTGTTAACGGAGGAGAAATAAAAGTATTAGCTTATCTATATGGTGGTCAGGGAACAATTAACGTACCCTCATGGAGCCCCGATAGCAAACAGGTTGCTTTTGTAAGTAATTCAGGGAAATAAATTTCCAAATGGTATCTTTTTAACCGCAAAGGTCACGAAGGTTTGCTTATCAGCTTTAAACACCATATACAATCCGGATGGAAACCATTTTTTCAAAAGATAATAATCCGGATAAAAATGGCATCGCATTTTTTGACCTTGATCGCACAGTGATAAGTACGAACAGCGGCAAGGTTTTAATTCAGTATGCTTATGAAAAAAAACTTATTAATATAATTGATCTGCTGAGAGGTACCTATGTCTCTTTGTTATACAAGTTTAAGTTAAGGGATACTGTTAAATTAATCAATTCACTTGTTGGTTGGCTTAAAGGCGTTTCCGAGTCATCATTGAAAGATTTCTCCGCTGAAATGTTTAAGGATCGTTTGGTAAAAACTATCCGTCCCGAAATTCGCGAAAAAATCAATTTTCATAAAATTCACGGAATCAGAGTTGTACTTCTTTCATCAGCTATATTACCTGTATGCCGGGAAGTTGCCAATTATCTGGAGATGGATGACATAATCTGCTCCGAGCTTAAATTAAAAAATGGAATTTATACAGGACACCCGGTTGGTTTGTTTTGTTTCGGTAAAGAGAAGGTAATCAGGTTAACACAGTATTGTAATACTAACAATATAGATCCTTGGCAATCATGGTATTACGGTGATTCCATTGATGACCTGCCTATACTTAGCTCAGTAGGACATCCGGTATGTGTTAATCCCGATAAGAAACTTTTAAAAGAATCTGTAAAAAGAGGCTGGGAAGTACTTTCGATTACAAAAGCCTGAATTGACAGTCCTGCCAAATTAGTTTACTTCAAGCTTCTGCCATTCCGGAAGCTTAGGGAATTTAGCATGAGGTTCTGTCTGATACCAGAAACAGGTTGATGCAATATCTGACTGTTGTTTCAGATACCTGCCGGCTTTATGCCACCCAAGATCCTGAATGGTTATTTTAAGATCTTTTTCAAAACGAACAGGATCTAATATATGCCATCTGTACATACCAAAACGCTGCATGACATTATAATGACCGTCTCCCCTGATTACCTGATGTAATCCGGTATATGGAGTACAGAATTCAGTATAATTTGAATCATCCACTCCGGCCTGATTCTTTTTATTTGTATCAAAATCATAAGAGCCACAAAAATAATCTTCAGTCCCGGTACCACATATTGTTGGAAACTGTAAGTCTCCGTCAATAAAGAATTTGATCTCTCCTTCACCCCACCAGCCGTTATTATGAATGCCCATTGCAAGATAGACTCCTACATATTGTCCTTTTCCCTTAATACCGTCATTTATGGTGTAAATGGATGTTTCGTCCGGATTTGATCTTCGGAACTGGGCATGGAAATAACCTGCATCAGCAGGCACTTCTGTCAGCGTGTAATCGATCTGGTAGTATAAATTCATAGCTTCAGAATCATTAATATTTTCCATGGTTATCCTGCACTTTTTCCGGAATGGCATTACCCAGTAACAATTAAATGCGCTTCCGGGGTTCACACATATCGCCATAGAAGAAAGAGGTGCATATACTCCCCACCCCATTCCAAAGAAATCGCCTACCGGACACTCAATTGATGGCTCTGTTTCATCATCCCAGTAAACTCTCAGAATTGAATACCGCCAGTTGCCTGTCGGGGTCATCCATATATGCTGGATTGCACCTGGCCCGTCTATTTCAGCAAGAGTAAACGTCTCTCCTGATTTGATTTTTATGAATGGGTTTACTTTCCATCCCTGTCCCAGGTCGCGTGCGGCATTAGACGCATTGGCAGCATTTGGTTTGTCCTTATCAGTTAAAGCTGCCATACCTGCTTTACCTTTTTCTCCCGAAAAGTTTTCAGGACTTATTGACCTGGTTTTTGCATCGGAAAGTCTGTAGAGATTTCCCATGTTCATGTCGAGACCATTAAACTTGCTCTGGCCAAATACTAAAACCGGAAGCATACAAAAAACAGCAATGAGCGTAAGATATTTTTTCATTCTGATTAAGGTTAGAGATTACAGTTAAAAATAATAATTTATTTAACAGACTGCATTAATTTTTTATTTTAAGATCTGAATACTCTGAATTCAGGCTTTTTTCGCGAGATCTCAACTCTAATACTTTCATCATCAAAACAGCGCTTTTAAGGTTAAATTTGTTTAACGCATTAAGATTTTTTTCATCTGCAAGCAGACTAGCCCTGTGTATGCCTCCATGATAAGTTTTGTTAAACAGACTTAATCCAACTATATATCCAGTGAAATAATATTTTGTATAAAATTCATAAAACGAATATCCAAGGATTGCTGCATTTAACACAAAATTAAAAGAGCCCTCGAAGAATGCCCCGCTATAAATCTGCCCTGAACCAGGAATAATTCCCGACAATATTTCAGCTTTTCGGGTAGAATGATACTTTGGAATATTTCTTTTATCATACAAATTATATACCTCAGTTCTGATCACTGTCCTTGCTGAATCGGATAATCCTGAATTATCCAAAAAATAATTCCAAAGAACTTTTGCTTCTTTCCACTTTCTTAAACTATTCAGGCAGAGTACATTCAATGGAATTATATCTATTGTTTTCAGAGAGTCGGGGATTCGCATTCTGATTTCATCAATATTCCAGAGTGATTGAACCGGATAATTATTTAAATAATTACAAAGCGACTGTTCATAGCGAACTAAAAAGAAAAGTGAGTCAGACAAACTAACAGGGTTTATTCCGCTTAACTCTTCCAGCGCCCTCTTGCTTTCCCCGAGTTCCTTATAGCATACGGATTTATAGTATTTACACCAGGCAATTTTTATAATATCAGTTTCGTAAAAAAGTGCTCTCTCAAACTCAATTGAAGCGCTATAGAACCGCCCTTCGGAGAAAATTCTCAGGGCATTTGAATAATAATCTGATGCAATAATCCTATTTGTCGAAAGTATTACGCAAAGGAATATGCAAATTGAAAAGGATCGAATTTTTAACATTGTCCCTGTATTCTGTTTCAATGATATTTACAGTCATTACTGCTCCATAAATATTTGCCACATAAGTGAACGCAAACGCAGTACCAAAAATTATTGTTTTAAAGCTTCTCAAACCACTTTTTCTATAGTTCTCAAGAGTAACTAATCCTAATCCCGTTGTTCCGATAAATGCAGAAATAGCTTCACCTCTCTTTCCAGAATAAAACTTTCCTGATCCGGGGATAATCCCGGATAAAATTCCTGCTACAACAGGAGACTTAAATTTATGAATTTTTAAATCATCAGAGATTTTTTGAAGATTATCAGATGACTCCGTAATTTCATACAGGCCCCTTCGTATTTTAGAAAACGATTCTCTGTATCTTGCAGTATCTCCCTGCAGCAGATAAAAACCTGCAGCTTCAAAATTAGTCAGGGAGATCTGCTTATCATCATCCTGAACAATTTCCGAAAGAGTTTTCAGAGAACTTTCGTAATCTCCGGAATATGCATAATTATAAGCAGCAAAATAATGTGATTTCAGGTAAAATCCCGACACTGGCGTTACCTTTAAAAGAGAAACTGATGAAGCAGACAAACGCTTCAGTGAATACAGGCTCCATCCACGAAAGTAATTTATGCTGTCATTCGATTGCAATGACGAACAGTCTGTTGAGTCTGTTAAATATAATGCCTCATTATAATCACCTCTATTTACCAGATGTGAAATAAATTTCAAGTCGCATTTTACATTGTATTGCGAATAAGATAAAGATGAAAATGCTAAGAAAAATGCTATAAGGCCAGTCTGAATACCTGAGATACTCCTATTCTTCATTATGCCGTCTAACATTTCTGTATCTCGAAACCGGGTCGGGGAAACGGCCGGTTTTCGTATCAGGACTGTAATGCTTAAGATCTACGCCGGCAATTCTGTTGCACCTGTTCACGCGGTTAATACTTAAAATGATCCCTTTAAGTATTCCCTCCTGCATAATTGCCTGTTTGCTGAACTCAGAACAACTTGGAGTATAAAGGCAGTCCGCCGAAATGTGTTTAGATACTATATTCTGATACAAATACAATGTACCTCCCAGTAACAAACCCACCGGATTAAATTTTTTAAATTTTGATGGTTCGTCCTTATATAGATAGGTACGTTTAATCTGATTAGGTTGCGGGGATAACTGCGCATTAATCCGTTCAATATCAGACTTAAATATGCGCTCCTGGGCAAGGCTGGTTATACAATAAGAAAAAACAATTATTATAAAAAGGCCTCTACTTAGTGATTTTAGCATCATCCGGAATTTTAAAATCAAAATAATTGTTATCAGGAAAACCAGAAGTGCGGACATTTGAAAAAACCGAAAGCCTGATTATTGAATCTGTTTTACTCACAAAGTTTATTTCAGTAATGCGCAGGGGTAGGCTAAAGATTTTAAAATCAGAATAATTGCCGTAATAAATTTTTTTCTTTATTCCACCATCCAGGCCCAGATATTCCGCATAAATCGGGACCATATCTTTAAAAACAATTTTTATTTGTGCAATAACCGTTAATGATGAAGGGGCCTGCCAAATTGTGATCATCATTCCTTCTTCACGGGTTGTATTAATAAGTTTAAATCCCTCTTTTGAAAGACCAAGGTCAGCCATTTTATTATTAACAAAATAATATAATAGCTCGTTTGTAGTTGATAAGGCCTCGTTTTGCTGAAGTGTTACAGTATTGTTACCTGGAAAATAAATTTTCAATTCACCAAGTCGGTTTGACATTTTAACAAACTCAGCTGGATAATAGTGATGAGTTATTACGACATCCTTCTCCTTGTTATAATAAATATCACATTTAAAAATACTTTTCGAGCCACTGCTGAGTATCCGGGTTTCCTGAGTAACACTTACCCGGTCCTTACTCTGCGCAAGTATACTGACCTGTGAAAGTGAAAGCACTAAAACAGCTGCTAGTGTTTGTATTTTATTCATTTAATGCAATATGTAACCAGACAAAATAAGAATTAAGTATCAGAGATTGCTTCCGATACTTAATTCTTATAAAAATAACAAATTAATTGTCCTGATCCGGTCAGTTCCACATAAAGAATCTCGGATTGTTGACGTATTTGGATATGTCCTTATTGTTAATAATCAATACCACGAAATCGACCAGTGGGACTATTCCGAAAATACCGCCGCAAGTCAGGATATATCCTATCCCGGTTAAAACTTCCGTCCCAAGATAAAATCTATGTACCCCTAATTCACCTAAAAAGAAATCGAGTACAATAGCAATAACAGCATCTTTATTTGATGCTGCAAGCGGTGCAGGTGAATTAGCCACTAAAGACAGATCAGAAAAAGTATGGTTTACTACCTCCGGAGCAACAACAAACATCTGATCAATCAGTTTGTCATTTGCTGTGTAATTAGATGCATTTGCGTTATAACTGCATAAGCCAGTTAAAACCAGGACTAATGATAAGAATAAAACCTTTTTCATAATGTATTAATTAGTTAATAATTGGGTAAAAATTTTATTTTGAGGATATTGTTCATGCAATTCGCTTAAGTATACAAATGCTTTGGACTTATCTTTTTCAACATCCATATAATATTTCATTAAAAAATACCGGCCCAGAGTCCTGTTTGGTGATATGCTATTCCTGATAATCCCTTCAATATTTCCAATTAGTTCCCTTTTCCTGTCAGAAGCTGTAAAGAATCCGTCAATAAAATAACTATCCCTGATAAGAGTTAAAAATGATTTGTACATGATAAAAAGCTCAAGTTTTCCATCATTCAGGTGTTTAAGCTTTTCAGGGTCAATTGTCTTGATTTGTTTCTGAATTTTTATAAATAGAAAAGGAATCAGATAACTCTTTTTGTTGCATGCATAGTATCTCAGCCGGTATGTTGAAGAAATTAGCTCAGCAAGTTCATTTTTACCCCCGGTTTCAAATTGCTGTAAAGTTTTAAGAAATTCGGAAAAACGATTATTATCCTCTCTGTCCATTGCCTTCCACCATTCAATCTCAAGACTCAGAGTTTCTCCCATAACAGGGTCCTTAATATCCAGACTTTTCAACCCGTCTGCAGCCTGACGAAAATTATAATTGTATATATTATCAAGAATTGAAGAAGGGTCGGCAGGTATTGAATATAATAAGGAATGACTCAATAATAATGAAACAATTAATATGACTTTCTTAATTTTTTTCATTTAAGTTAAACAGATTTTGCAGATCTGAATATTAAAGGGGTTCAAAATAAATTCAAAAAGTTGATATAAATATAATAAATTCCATGAATTACAAATCAGATATTTATGAAAAGTTATAAGAAAAACAGGAAATGCTGTTGGCACCCCTTGTTTTACGTATATGTTTTAGAATATATACCTTATTGATAGTGCACCTCCATAAGCCCAGAAACCTGAATAACCACCCGATTTTTTTAAGAATTTGAGGTGCAAACCTAATAATTAAAACATAATTCGGAGGAGCATTTTTACTTGCAATTCCCGGACAAAAATCAGGCGTTTAAGGTTAGTTGTTAACAGGAATATTTAACTGACAAAATCTTTTTTGTTAAAATCCGCCAATTAATTACTTTTGATATTGAAAGTCTATTATCAAGTCAAACTGCAAATTATGAACCTATAATGAAATCTTATGAAAAACCTAATCCTGACAACAATTGTAATGGCAATTCTGATATCGTGTAACGGACCTGTGAAAAAGAAAATTGAATACCCCGTAACAAAAAAGGGGGATGTAACTGATAATTATTTTGGAACAAAGGTTCCGGATCCTTACCGCTGGCTTGAGGATGATAAATCACCGGAGACTGCTGCCTGGGTAAAAGAACAGAACCTGGTCACATTTGGATATCTGGCAAATATCCCCTACCGGGAAGAGATAAAATCACAACTTGAAAAAATGTGGAATTATGAGAAGTATACACCGCCATTTATTGAGGGTGGCTATACCTACTATTCCAAAAACAATGGCCTGCAAAACCAGTTTGTTGTTTACCGCCAGAAAGATAACGGAGAACCTGAATTATTTCTCGACCCGAATACCTTTTCAGCTGATGGAACTACTTCACTTGGCGAAATGGAATTTTCAAAAGACGGCAGCAAAGTGGCCTATTCTGTATCTGAAGGCGGATCTGACTGGCGTAAGGTAATTGTAATGGATGCTTTTAAGAAGGAGATCGTTGGTGACACCTTAATAGATATTAAATTCAGTGGCCTTTCATGGCAGGGAAATGATGGATTCTATTACTCAAGCTATGACAAGCCAAAAGGCAGTCAGCTTTCAGCAAAAACTGATCACCACAAACTTTATTTTCATAAGCTTGGTACAAAGCAGGCTGAAGACAAAGTAGTATTTGGTTCAGATATTGTGAGGCGATATGTAGGCGGGGCAGTAACAGAAGATAACAGGTATCTGGTAGTAACTGCATCGGTATCAACAACTGGTAATGAATTATATATTAAGGATCTGACAAAACCAGGAAGTAAGTTCATTCCTGTTGTTGAAAATTTTGATAATGATAATTACATTATAGACAATGAAGGTTCAAAACTCTTTATTGTCACAAACCTTCATGCCCCAAACAGGAAAATTGTTACGGTCGATGCAGAAAAACCGGGTGTTGAAAACTGGACTGATTTTATTCCTGAAACAGAAAACGTACTGGAACCCGCAACCGGGTCAGGTTATTTCTTTGCGAACTATATGATCGATGCAATTTCCAAAGTCAGACAGTTCGACAAAAAGGGGGCTCTTGTCCGGGAAATTTCTCTTCCGGGTGTGGGAACTGCTTCTGGTTTCGGAGCAAAAAAGGATAATAAAGAAGTCTATTTCTCCTTTACAAACTACATCACACCTTCAACAATTTACAAGCTCGATCCTCAAACCGGAAATTCTGATGTATACAAGAAGCCCGTTGTTTCTTTTAACGGCGACGAGTATGAGTCTGTTCAGGTATTCTACAATTCCAAGGATGGAACAAAAATACCTATGATCATTACTTTCAGAAAAGGCACAGTTCTTAATGGCAAAAATCCGACTATCCTTTATGGCTATGGAGGATTTAGTATCAGTTCAACACCGGGATTCAGCATACCCACCGCGTTATGGCTACAGATGGGCGGTATTTATGCAGTACCTAATATCAGAGGTGGTGGTGAATATGGCGTAAAATGGCATCTTGCAGGAACAAAGCTGAATAAACAGAATGTATTTGACGATTTCATTGCTGCCGGCGAATATCTTATTGCCATGAAATATACTTCATCTGAATTCCTGGCAATCAGAGGAGGATCAAACGGGGGTTTGCTGGTAGGAGCTGTGATGACTCAGCGCCCTGATCTTATGAAAGTTGCACTTCCGGCAGTGGGTGTGATGGATATGCTCAGATACCATACTTTCACAGCCGGTGCTGGTTGGGCATATGACTACGGAACTGCAGAAGACAGCAAGGAGATGTTTGAATACATTTATAAATATTCTCCAGTTCAGAATGTAAAAGAAGGAGTCAAATATCCTGCAACACTTGTTACAACAGGTGATCACGATGACAGGGTCGTGCCTGCTCATTCCTTCAAATTTGCTGCACAGCTTCAGGATAAACAGGCCGGAAACAATCCGGTTTTGATCAGGATTGAAACAAAAGCAGGACACGGTGCAGGAACTCCCGTAAGCAAGAGCATTGAACAATATGCTGATATTTTCGGGTTTACCTTATATAATATGGGTATAAAGAACTTAAAAAACTAAGGTCTGGATTGAATGCGGCAGAATTGTAACCTCTGCCGCATTTTTACCAATACACAGATTGTAAGTAAATTTTCTATCTCCCTGGTTCATTACAATTACTGCTACGGTTCCATCTTCGTTAATGAAGGCGGTTGTTAGCAACTGGCTTCTACTTGGTGAGCTGATTATTCTTTTTGCACCCGGATGGATAAACTTTGAGAAATGTCCGATGTAATAATATGAGTTAGTATAAATGATATCTCCTGTTTTTGTATTAAAATGAACAGGTGCAAAACAAAAATTACCGACATGATTTGGTCCGCCCGTCTCATCCAGTAATACATTCCAGTCAGTCCAGCCAACTGTACCATTATTAAAATCATTGATCATCGAACGTCCGTATTCCTCTCCAAGTCCCCAGTGATTGTACCTGGCCGGATTAAAGCTTTCAGCACAACCTTCGGTGAACATCAGGTTTTTGTCAGGCCATGTAGCATGTACCAGGCCAACATTATCATACATCTGGGTACCTCCCGTCCAATCCTCATACCAGTGAAATCCCATTCCCCATGCATATTTTGAAGCTTCCGGATCATCGAAAATTGCTTTAGCCCTCTGGTACATCAGGTCACGGTTGTGGTCCCATACAATTATTTTCTTATCACCCATTCCTGCTTTTTCCATAGTGGGCCCCAGATAGTTCTTCAGAAAATCCCGCTCTTCATCAGCAGTATAGATACATGATTCCCATGTTTGAGTCGCCATGGGTTCATTCTGAATTGTTATTCCCCAAACAGGGATTCCCTCTTTTTCATAAGCTTTGATAAACTTAGTATAATAGTAAGCCCATGGTTGGAAATATTCAGGATTCAGTTTCCCACCATGGAGCATGTCTTTTGTATCTTTCATGAAAGCTGGAGGGCTCCAGGGACTTGCATATAATGTAAGCTTCCCACCAGCTGCTGTTATAGCCTGTTTAATAAATGGAATACGAAACTCCAGATCATGCTTAATATTGAATGATGTCAACTCTTTGTCTCCTTCGGTTACATAGGTATAGCTTCCACTCGAAAAATCACAACTATTAATATTGGTCCTGGCCAGTGAATAAGCAATTCCTTTCTCTTTGCTATAATACGCCTGCATAAGCTCACGCTGTTTCTGTTCGGGCATTTTAGCAAAGGTTTCTGCTGATGCATCTGTTAAAGCCCCTCCAATGCCAAGAAAGGTTTGGAACTTTTTATCAGGATCAGTAAAAACACATATCTGTGTTTCCTTAGGTTGAAGCAGTTCTTTAAATCTGACTGTATCAGTCAGCGACAGTCTGAAATCAGTACTGTCGGCTGTGGTATAAACCGAAACCACTCTTCCTTTTACATTAAAATCAGATGAACTGATTGATGTAATACCTGACGTGAACCTTTTTTGCGTGCACGAGCAAAGCAATAATAGATAAATTAAATAAAAAGTGAGTTTCTTCATATCATGCTTTTTTATTGTTAAAGAATTTTCATTTTAGGAAAGGAAATATACTACTTTTAATGATTGTTTAAATCATAAAGAGTCTTTTTCTGTTGAAGAAATAGCAATTATGCTGTTATGAAAACAAAAATTTTATCTCTGATCTATTTCCTTTCTTCATTACTGTTTATTGTATGCGAAGGTCAATCGTCTTTCCTGGTGGAGCTGGTATTAAAAGCATTAATAATACCGGTATTAATAATTATTTTTGTGATAAATATAAGACCGTACAAGGATCGTATCCGATTGCTAATGGCCGGGGGATTGATATTTTCCTGGGCGGGTGATGTAATCCTTGAGTTCACAAAAAGAAATGATAACATGTTCATCTTCGGGCTCGCGGGTTTCTTACTTGCACATATAATGTATTTCACAGTTTTTATCGGAACACCAGGCAAAAATGCAGTATTCAATAAACGTATATACCTTTTAATACCGGTAATACTTTATGGTACACTATTAATATCATATCTGTATAATGATCTGAATAACATGAGAATCCCTGTAATACTTTATGCATTTGTTATATTGATTATGCTTGCTGGAGCAATAAATAGAATTGAAAAGGTTAACAGTGTGAGTTTTTACCTTGTTTTAACCGGAGCAATTTTATTTGTTATATCCGACTCTGCCATTGCTGTAAATAAATTCAGCCACACATTTGAATACTCCAGCATAGTAATTATGTCGACCTATGTTATCGCACAATTCCTGATTGTTTCAGGATATCTGAAACAGTTCAGGGAGAACCTGGTTTAGCACGCTAAACTTCCTTCCTGAATCTTTCATTTTCAGTTTTTTTCGCTTTGATGCGCTCTTTTATAATTTGAATAAGGTTCTCACCAGTAAGTTTAAAATTCTCAGGATCTTCAGGTGGAATGACATATATTGAGGCACCTGGTTCAAGTCCCTGCTCAACGACCACGTTTTTTTCATTCGATTCGCCCAATACAACAATATGCTTGGTTTTATTTTTTACATAAACAAAAGGTATACTATCGGAACCAGCCTGAACACATTCTGTAGGAATGAAGACAACGTTGACAAATGTTTTAATATTTATCTTATTACCTGTTGTCATAGAGGGTCTTAAGGCCGGATCAGAACCTTCTACTTTTATTTGTACCTCAAACATTTTCGCATCGGAATTTGGTAACACTTCTCCAATATTAGCCACAGTCATGATTGTACCGATAAATGCTTTTTTAGGAAAAGCATCAACATTTATATTAGCTTTTTGACCTGCCTGTACCTTACTAACTTCTATTTCATTAACATAGACTTTCGAAATCATTGAAGTAAGATCAGGAAGAGTTGCAATCACCAGATCCCATGGATTTAAATTTGAACCAGCTTTCCGTTTTAATCCGTTTCTGTCTTTTTTATAAATTACCATTCCTTCCGAGGGTGCAGTTATAGTAAATTTTACTAAAAATTCCTGGAGATCACTTACCAGGGCTGTTTGCCGGGTTAGATGCCGTTTCTCGTGGTTTATTTCAGAAAGGGTTTTAGCCACACTCAGTTGATAACTCTTGATTTTCTGTTGTAAGGTTCTTTTTTGTTTATCAAGTGTAATTTCAGCCTGACGTATTGTTGCAGGAGGTTCAAATTTTGATTGTGCAAGCGTAAGAGTGGCCTCTTCAACTAAATATTTTTGATTTTTAATATCATCTCTCAGGTCAGTGAGCACCACAGTTGTGTCAAGTACTTTCATATCAACGTTGTTCTGGTAGGTCTTCAGTGTTTCAGTCTCATCTTTTAATGTATTCGAATAAGATGACCTGTCAAGCTGAGCTATATAATCGCCTTTATTTACCAGGGTTCCTTCAGGCACAATATCCTGTATTTTAAGTTCCATAAACCGCATACCTCCATGATCACCACCACGACCTCCCTGATTGTTTTGTCCCATTTCCGGACCCTTTATGTCAAGTGATCTTTCTGCAATTAATTCGCCTGAGTTAGTAACAGTTATTTCAAATGCACCTTGTTTAACTTTAACATAAGCATTAAGATCCCCTTTTTTTGAAATAAGATTGTTAAAGACGATCAAAGCGATTATTGCAAATACAACACCAGAAATAATAAATATTCTTTTCATCTTTTATACTCAAATTAGTGCAATAATATTCCACAGAGAAATCCGGTATGAAATTATTAAAATTTACCTCACTAAGTATTCTTTATTAAACAATTAACATCATTTAACATCAAAACGTATCAAATGAATAGGAAATCGCATTGTCAATGGTTGATTGTAAGTATAGGCAAAGCCCTCTTCCACCCCGGAATTTGGATTTATGAAAAAACTGAACTAAATTTATTTCAAACCACAAAAGCGTAAAAATGTTTCCTGAGGTTTTCTATAATTATTAAATATGGATACAA
The DNA here is from genome assembly GCA_025358455.1 of Bacteroidales bacterium. Taxonomy (GTDB): domain Bacteria; phylum Bacteroidota; class Bacteroidia; order Bacteroidales; family VadinHA17; genus LD21. The sequence continues at coordinate 2,071 of JANYJP010000003.1, read as the reverse complement.
AAGATCAAATTTCTAATACTCCTGCAGCAGGCAGGGTGAATTCAATTGACTTTTTCCGTGGCCTTACCATGTTTCTTCTAGCCGGAGAAAGCACAAATCTTTATGGTCAGTTCCGGCAATGCAATAGTAGTTTTATGCAATTTCTTGCTATGGAATTAAGCCACCATGAGTGGCATGGATTACATTTCTGGGATCTTATTCAACCTTTTTTTATGTTTATTGTAGGTGTAAGCATTCCTTTTGCTGTGGCTAACAGGTTAAAAAAAGGGGACTCAGAAAAAGCAATTACTCTTCACGCGTTTAAAAGATCGTTTCTATTGCTTTTTTTGGGCTGGGCTTTATATTGTGTTGGTCCGGGGATAATCGTCTGGCGATTTCAGGATGTACTTGCACAACTTGCAGTTACATATCTCATAGCTTTTCTGATACGGAATAAAAGCTTTTCATTTCAGTTAATTTTTACTCTTATTCTCCTTTTATTAATTGATCTTGCTTACCGGTTTTTCCCGGTTGAAAACTTTACCCACCCATGGATAAACTTTGAAAACCTGGGAGCGTGGGTTAATAACAAAATTGAGGGTGTTGACAAGGCAAGTGAATGGGCATCATTGAATGCTGTCGCAACAACAGCCCATACTGTATGGGGAGTGCTTTGCGGGAAACTTTTAATGAGCGAAAAAACTGCAGCTAAGAAAATTAAGATATTGATTATTGCAGGTTTATCGGGGTTAATTATTGGGTTTTCACTTGATTTACTGAATATTACGCCGATAATTAAGAAAATCGCTACTTCCTCATTTGTTTTCGCGAGCGGCGGTTGGGCAATTCTGGTTCTCTGTCTCTTTTATTGGCTTATTGACGTTAAGAGGTTATTCGCAACAGGTCAGAATATGTTTAAAATAGTAGGAATGAACTCTATATTCATTTACCTGTTTTTCGAATTAGGAGGAAGTGGATTCTTAAGCAGAATTTTCATGCCGTTCACAAATGCATTTTTCTCATGGAGCGGGCCATTGACAGTAGGAATTATTACCAGCCTGGCTGTTTGGGCTTCGCTCTGGTACATTTGCTATTTTCTCTATAAAAACAGGATTTATATTAAAGTTTAATAAATAGCTTTGACATATCGCGGGGTCATTAAATGGCATGAACCTACACTGCCTCTTTATTAATTGAGGTGAAGGTATTTATTTAACTATTATATAGTTTTCGTAAAACGAATTTATTCCAAGATATTTTTTAAGAAAAATCTTGCCTTTGTATCTGAAGGATAATTTGTTAAACGAAATATCATAGTCAAAATTCCAGTTCTTTCTTTCTATGTGGTCCTTCATAACCAAAGGATGAGAATCATTAAACAGCTGTAGCGAATCAATCGATGAATAATCAAAGGTGTGATTTGTGCTTACTTTTTTGAGCCATTTTATTCCATCATAATATGACTGGGCGTTTCTTAACTTATTCATCATTACGTCTGGTTCTTTCACCCATCCATAATGATAAACATAAGCATCTAGCGTCTTAACATTCAGTTTTTCGTTATTCCCCTTCCTGAACCCCTGGGCATCTCTATAGGAATAGATTGCCTTATTATTTTTTATTATTCTTATTTCGTGATTATACCACCTCGGTGAATGACCAACATAATCGTATGAGCCATAGAAATGTAAATAATTGAATAACAGCCCATCCACACTTTCATCATCTTCCCATCTTTTCATTCCCCCGGCAATAGTATCCAGATACTTTTCATGTATCACCTCATCTCCCTGAATGTAAAAGGCCCAGTCAGTATCCGACCGTATTTCCTGAAATGCTTTATTAGTTTCTTTGGCAAAAACGATACCCCCTCTTTTCATATCAGGAGAATCGTCCCATAAAGTTTCAACAATCTTTATTTTATTCCTATCGATGCTCCTAATCAAATCCAGGGTATTTTCTTCTGATTTGCCGACCGCGACTACAAAATCGTCGCAAACCGGCAATATCGATTTTATTGCCTCAACAATGGGATAATCAAATTTTATAGCGTTCCTTATAAATGTAAAACCTGTTACCTTCATTTGATAAA
>JANYJP010000002.1 GCA_025358455.1 Bacteroidales bacterium | reverse complement strand
TGATTAGCGACATTTAGAATTACCGATTGACGACAATTATAATTACCGGAAAACGGTAGATATAATTACTATCATTCGTGTACATAAAATCAGGTACATGAATGGTTTCAAACAATCAAATCAAGAGGTTAAGGATGCTAATCAACAAGGGCCTGAGCTGCGAGGATGCAGCGGAAAAGACAGGCATAGGAGAGAAAACAGCACGGAAGTACCTGAAATCAGGAAAGTTGCCCTCGGAGCTGCAGAAAGACCACACGTGGCGGACAAGAGAAGATCCATTCAAAGACGATAATCAAAGAATAAAAGAAATGTTGGAGCTTAATTGTCGTTTGGAAGCTAAAACAGTCTTTGAATATTTACAGGACAACAATCCGGACAGATATTCAAATGGACAACTGAGAACACTTCAGAGGAAGTTCCGGCAATGGCGAGCATTGGATGGACCGGCTAAAGAAGTAATCTTTCCTCAAATACATCATCCCGGTGAAAAATGCGAAAGTGATTTTACAAGTATGAACCTGTTAAACATAACAATAAATGGAGAGAGGTTTGATCATTTGATATATCATTTTATCCTGACGTATTCAAACTGGCAGACCGGCATAATCTGTTACTCGGAGAGTTTTGAGAGCCTAAGCGATGGTTTTCAGGCAGCAGTATGGGAACTGGGTGGAGTGCCGAAAATACATCAGACAGACAGCTTATCGGCTGCAGTAAGGAACGCAGGCAATCAGGATACATTTACAGACAGATACTCAGCTCTGATAAGACATTACGGAATAGTGCCTGCCAAGATACAACTAGGTAAAGCAAACCAGAATGGAGATACTGAACAAAGTCATAACCGGTTGAAGAAGTTAGTGGATCAACAACTAATGCTCCGTGGAAGCAGAGATTTTGAAAGTATAGTTGCCTATAACGATTATCTCCGGAAGCTCTTCTTAAAATTAAACAATGGAACAAAGACAAGATTTGAAGAAGAAGCTAAACATCTTCGCGCACTTCCGGCACAAAGACTAGATTGCCAGAAAAGAGAAATAGTAAAAGTAAAATCATGGAGTACAGTTACTATTTGTCATAATATTTACTCAGTCCACAGCAGGTTAATAGGAGAGAAACTAACTGCAAAGGTGTTCTCAGATAAAATAGAGCTCTGGTATGCACAGAGATTGCTTGAGACACTGCCACGGCTTAAGGGAAGATCGAAACATTGTATCCAGTATCGTCATATAATCGATTATTTAGTAAGGAAACCGGGAGCGTTTGAAAATTATATTTACAAAGAAGACCTGTTCCCCACACACCGCTTCAGAGTAGCCTATGATTTTCTGAAAGCAGCCTTACCAGATCAAGGAAGTAAAGAATATATCCGGATACTTGAGCTGGCAGCAAAGGAAAATGAGGCTCTGGTTGATGATGCCATAGAAAGGCTTATTGTTGAAGATAAGGATATACGATTTGAAACCATTAAGGAAATCATAAATGAAGGATCCAAACCTGAGGGGATAAGAGAAATTATAATAATGCCTGTAGAAGTATCGGTTTATGATGAACTCTTAAATCAAGTGGCGGCAGCATGACTGAGAAACAACTTCAAAGTGATATAAAATCAGTCTTCAAAGTATTACGTCTTCCGGCAATGTCATCTGCATATCAGGGCATATCAGACCGGGCAAGAAAGGAATCCTTAAGCTATGAGGAATATCTTTACAATCTCCTGTCTGAGGAAGAGCAAAGCAGAGAAAACAAAAGAATAGTAAGATGGATGAAAGAATCCAGGCTTCCATTGGAGAAGACGATGGAAAACTTCGATAAGAAAAGGTTACCTAAGAAATTAGAAGGACAGCTAAGTTCAATCCTGGAAGGTGGCTTTGTAAACAGGCGTGAAAACATCCTTGCCTTTGGTAATCCGGGCAGCGGGAAGACTCATTTACTCTGTGCAATAGCTACTGAAATGATTTACTTAGGTTACAGTGTATTATTTAAGAAATGCAGTCTTATGGTTCAGGAACTGCTTATTGCAAAACAAGAACTACGACTGCCAAAATATTTAAGGCAATTATCCAAGTATGACTTGTTGATAATAGACGATATCGGTTATATACAACAGAACAGAGAAGAAATGGAGGTTTTGTTCACCCTATTATCTGAAAGATATGAAAGAGGAAGTGTAATGCTGACAAGCAACTTGCCCTTCTCTAAATGGGAACAGATATTTAAGGATCCAATGACAACTGCAGCAGCTATTGACAGGTTGGTACATCATTGTATAATACTTGAACTAAACTTACCAAGTTACAGGTTGGAAGAATCTAAAAGAAAGAAGAAGGATGGTGGAGATAATATTGCAGAAAGTAAATAAAATAAACCGGTAATTTTAATTGTCGTTTAAAGGTAATTATAATTGACTTTGATCA
>JANYJP010000132.1 GCA_025358455.1 Bacteroidales bacterium | reverse complement strand
CACCCGGTTGCGCTCTGAGGTTGTTGTGTGATTGTTGCTGCCTGGGAAACAGTCAGGGATGCCGAAGCACTGGTCAGCATATTGCAACTCTTAGTTACCAGACATCTATAGTTTCCATTATCCCCGGGAACGATTCCATTTATGGTTAAAGTCGGGGCATTAACTCCTGATATAATCCCCCCGTTTGCAAGAATGAATCCATTCTTTAACCATTGATAGCTCAGGTTGGAGCCGCTTGCCACTACAGTAAAATTGGCAATACTTCCTGAACAAGCTGTTATTGAAGCTGGATTTGATGTGATATTAACAGGTGATCCGAGTGTGAGTGTAGCAGAGTTGCTTGTTACAGTGCCGCAATTATTGGTTATATTACAATGGTATGAACCTGCATCTCCGGCTGCAAACGATGGGATATTGTATATCGGGCTATTTGTCCCGACATTAGCTCCATCTTTTACCCACTGATATATAAGATTAGTTCCTGCAGGAACAATTACTGTAAGATCGGTTGCCATACCCGGGCAAACTGTTTTGCTCTGTGGATGAGATGCTATTATAGCAGCAATATCGACTGTAAGAGTGCCTGGTGTGCTTGTAAGGCTTCCACATGTTCCTGTAACAATGCAGGAATAGCTTGCTGCATCGGCAGTGGTAATGTTAATAAGGTTAAGAACTGCGCTTGTTGCGCCACCTATTAAACCAGCATTTTTATACCATTGATAGGTCAGGTTTGTTCCCGAAGCAACAACAGAAAATGATACATTCAGATTTTCACAGGATGATATGTTTACAGGCTGAGTTAAAATTGCTGGTGTAGTATTAACTGTCAGAGAGACTTCGTTACTAAAAGTATTTCCACAGGCATTTGCTATTCTGCAGCGGTAATTGCCAGCATCCGCCGCTGTTGTTCCGACTATTGTGTAATCCGGATTTGTAGCCCCAAAGATAGGAACCGTATTCTTTTGCCATTCATAGGTAAGGTTACTTCCATTTACATTTACCGAGAATGTTGCATCGCTTCCCGGGCATACCGTCTTATTTGCAGGTTGAGAATTAAAGGTAACTGCCTGCTCAACAAACAATGTTGCCGCAGGTGTGGTCAATGCACCACAATCGCCGTCCACAATGCACCAATAATTACCGGAATAAGCTAATGTTGCCCCGGTAAACGTGAGATTTGCCAGATTTGAACCGCTGATAATGGCATTATTAACTAAAGGAATCCCATCTTTTATCCATTGATAGTTCAGGTTTGAACCTGTAGCGATGACCGAAAGACTAAAGTTACCACCGGCACAAATTGTTCCACCGGAAGGATTGCCCGATATAATTGTTGGATCAGGAATATTTAGACCTACAGTGCTAGTATTTGCAGTAGCCCCGCAAAGGCTTGAAATAGAACAGTAATAGGTTCCTTCATTAGCTGGCGCTACACCAACGATAGAATAGTTTGAGCTGGTTGCCCCTGCAATAGGAACCACACCACCACCATTATCAAAATACCATTGATATGATAACCCCGCAGGGGTAGCAACCGTATTGAAAGAAATGTTGCTTCCTGCACAGGGGTTCAGGGAGACGGGTTGGGTGGTAATAACTATTGGGTCAATAACCTGGAGGGTTGCAGGATTGCTTTGTGCTTCAGTACCACATATACCATTAATATAACAGGTATAATTTCCCGCATCGGATGTTGTAAGATTTAGAACGGTTAGATTTGCTGTACTGGCATTAATATATTTACCGGGGGTCTCTAAAATATCCGTTGCCCCCCTCTTCCAGAGATAGGTATTATTTATACCTGTTGCTGCCACACTAAATGTATGGCTTGTCCCGGTGCATTTCACTATACCGGAGGGGTGAGTAATAATTGTAGTATTTGGATTTACAGTTAAAGTTACGGCTGGGGATGAATTGGAAAAACCAACCGGACATGTACTGGTTACAGTGCAAACTATCAGATGACCATTATCAGCCATGGTCACTGCATTTATTGCCAATATATTGCTGTTCCCGCCATCCGGCGCTCCATTCCTGGTCCAGGCGTAGTTTATATTTTGACCGGAAGCAGTAATTAAAAAAACAGCAGAACCTGTTTCGCAAACTGTGCCATTAAGAGGCAGCGTAGTAATAGCAGCCTGGGGGGTTACGGATACACTTACACTTCCATTCATCTGACGGGAACAGATAGTAACAGCGTTTAAAGCAACAACCGTATATGCGCCTGAAACGGTTTGATTCCCGAAGTTTACAGGATTTCCATCTCCAGCCTGAATATTATTCGGGACCACGGCAAAACCATCCCTGAAAAGTTGATAATTAACGCCTGATGTTGAACTGCTTAGGCCTACCGCTATACCAGCTGTGCCATTGCAATATGCTCCACCACCTGTAACATTAAAGTTAGTTGGCAGAGGTAAAATCTCAACATTTTTGGTCTCAGTGTCGGTACATCCTGATGAGTTTGTATAGGAATAGATTATACTGTAGATCCCTTCGGTAAGAACCGAAGGTCTGAAAATTGCGGTGCCATCACCATTATCAACTATACATCCAACGGGTCCTGTAAATGAACCCCCGGGGTGATTACCAGTAAGTGTCACATTGATTGAACCAAAACAATATTTTAAAGATGCATTCAGACCAGAGAAGTCGGCAACAGGAGCATCTGCTACAAACACATTCTGTATAATAATATTTTCACAGCCTATATCATCCCAAAAGGTATAGGTTATGGTATTATTCCCAATTGCCGCTATTCCGGGATTAAAGGTTGCTGTACCATCCAGGTTGTCAATTATACCCGTTCCACTTACCCTGTTTAGTGGATTTGCTGAGTTTGCCGGAGTATAGGTAAAACTTTTAACAGGCTCATTAGCACAATAATTTGAGGTTAAACCGTACATGAATAACTCGGTACCTACCCGCGTTTTTTGAATATTTGAATTGGAACAACCATTGGCATCGGTATAGGTATATACTATATTGTGAAGGCCTAATCCTGAATTTCCGGGATTGAAAACTGCTGTACCATTATTATTATCAGTAATACCATTCCCGTTAAATATTCCACTTGCACTTGTAGGAAATCCTGTGATCGTATAGGCAGGGTCAGTATCGCACTGCTGGGCAAATAAACCGCCAATTGTAACAGCGGGTAAGGCATTTACGGTTATAGTTCGTGAAGCAGAGCTGGTACAGAAACCATCAGAGAATGTATAAGTTATTGTGTGTGTACCAACACCAGCGGTACCTGGGTTAAACATGCCTGCAGCAACACCTGTTCCGGAATAATTGCCACCTCCGGGCGAACCTGTAGTAAGCGTTATTGGTGTTGCGTTGATACACATATTTGAAAGTGGAGCTAACGAAACAGGGGGTAATGCTCTAACTGTAACCATTTGGTATGCAGTAGTTTTGCATCCGGTTGTTGGATAAGTGTAAGATATTGAATGAGTACCGGCGCCGGCAACAGCAGGATAGAAGAAACCTCCTGCATCAACTCCTGTTCCTGTATAAATTCCTGTAGCCGGATTGCCCCTTGGAGGCAGAGGAAATCTCGGATCATTTACACAAACATCAGCAATTTGTGCAAATGTAACAATCGGAGGGGTAGTAATTGTAACATTAAAAGTATAAAAACTAGTGTCATGTCAACGGTCATATGACGGATAAAGTCTTTTCAGTTTGATGCGGGCCTTCTCCGTGGTGAACTGCCAGTTAATTTTCTTATCAAACCCATTGCGAACCTGCTCCCAAGCTTCAACTTCTTCTCTGACTTGTTGTATTGAGCCTATTCTTCGTCCTAAACATTGATTATTCAATACGTTAAGTTCAATCTCTGCCATATCCAACCAGCTACCATGTTTCGGAGTAAAAACAAACTCAAACCGATCCAGTATCCGTTTGGCTTCTGCTGGTGAATATCGCTCGTAAAGCGCCCCTGGCGTATGGGTTCCGAAGTTGTCCATGACAAGGGTAATAACTTCAGTTTTCGGATAATGCTCGTCAGCTATTTCCTTGAGGAACTCAGCCCAATCAACCTTGCACTTCCTGTCAGTGATTTTCACTGTACGGAATCCAGCCAACGGTTCGTTGGCTAGAAAAATATTGCAAACCCCTAATCGCTCGTATTCATAATCACACTTACGGTCATGCCCTTTACTCATGGGTATCGGAACACGAGTCTCGCCGATCAATTGTTTTGGCGATTCATCCATACAAACTACCGGCCGCATTGGATTATACGGTCTCTTGTACACATCCAAAACTTTTTCCATGGCTGCAACAAACTCTCCACTTTGCTGTGCAGGAATAACCCAACCTTTTACTTTCCAAGGCTTAAGTTCGTTTTTTTTAGCG
>JANYJP010000107.1 GCA_025358455.1 Bacteroidales bacterium | reverse complement strand
TGTGCATAAAATCCCAGCTGCATGGCATTAAATTTTGCTGCGCCATTACTTTGTGAGGGATTATCTGTTGCATCGAAAGAGTAACCAACTGCATAATATGTTGGAGCAACTTCTCCGGGGAGACCGATAGTTTCAAAATTGGCAAGAGTTTTATAACCATAACTCCCGTAAATATTCTGAACAAAAAGGTTATAGAATGAGTAGAATTCATTATGGGTTCCGATTGTAATTGAATGTTTTCCCTTGAAAATATAGAACTCATCATCTATGGAAAAAATCTTTTGCTTAAGCAGGTTGGCTACTGAGGAATATTCACTCCCAAGGGTTGCAGATGTAGCATTGCTCAAGTTAATATATACTGTTGGGAAATTAGCCCCAAGAGGTTCGCGGTCATCAAGAACAGTGGTGTAGCCAAGCATCAGACGGTTGGACTTATTGTTACCTATGATGCTATTAAGTTCCAACCCTGTTGAATTGGTAGTACTTGGGAAGAAGACACCATTATTATAAAAACGTAAAGAATTAGGAGAACGGCTGTTACTGATGTTCTCACCATAAGTGTAACTGTGTCTCAGAATTAATTTATGCTTGTTGCTTATGTTCCAGTTAATTTTAGCAAGAAGTTTATTACTGCTTGTTTCATTATTAATATCAAGATAACTTCCCGGATCGTATGAGGGAGCAACTCTGTTTATAACTGCAATAATCCTATCCACTTCAGCAGTACTAATGTTTGATGTAGCTGACCCAGGAACATTTGCCAATGGGAAAGACGTTCTTGCCATTTCACCACTTACGAAGAAAAATAATTTGTTTTTAATAATTGGTCCGCCAAGAGTAATTCCACCTGAATAATCAGATTGAGTTGCTATTTTCAAAGTTGTATTGGTTTTTGGCTCATTTTTACCTACAAATTTCTCGTTATTGCCAAAAAAGTAAGCTGTCCCTTTAAAACTGTTTGTACCGCTTTTTGTTACAGCATTGATACCACCGCCTGTAAACCCACCCTGACGAACATCATAAGGAGCAATGTTAATCTGGAATTCTTCAATTGCATCAAGGCTTATTGGCTCAATTCCTGCCTGACCACCGTTGGTTCCTGAGGAGGTGAGTCCAAAAACGTCATTGTTTACCAGGCCATCAATTGAGAACTGATTATATCTGTTGTTTGCTCCGGCAAAAGAAGTACCAGATCCGGAGGTATTGGCAAGCGGACTAATCTTTGTAAAATCCCTCATACCTCTTGAAATAGTAGGAACAGAATTAACTGTTTCATTGGAAAGGTTAATAGAAGCACCTGTTCTGTCTGAATTGATGATATTCCCTTTTCCTGCAGAGACAATAACTTCATTTAGACTAATAACCGATGGGGAAAGCGTAAGAGCCATGTCAGTTACATTACCGAGACTTAAATTCATATCATTATAAACCAGTGGGTTATATCCAACGAAAGAGATAGTGACTTGATAAGGGCCCCCCACTCTCATGTTGGCAATATTAAAGCGACCGTCTACATTTGTCAGGACACCATATTGCGTTCCTGAAGGAAGATGGATGGCAACTACAGTTGCCCCTGGAAGAGCTTCATTCTTCTCGTCAACAACCCGCCCTTTCAGAGCTGATGTTGTTACCTGACTGAAAACATTTGACATTAATGCTACAGCCAGCAGAATTGTAAGACTTAATTTCAGCAAAAGTTTTTTCATATACATGAAATTTTAGGATTAAGGATTAATAATTTTTTAACAAGGTTAGGTTAATTACTTGATTAGTTGGTTACACCGCAGTTAAGAAAATGTTAAATGCGGCGCATCAATTTACATCTCTTTATATAAACCAATGAATTAAGAAAAGATAAGTTTTTAACAAATTATGAGCGGTCCCTGTTAATATCTTTCCGGGCAATTTCTTTGATAATAATTTCGGTAGCTCCCGCGTTTTCTTTTACATATTTTGATGCAATATCAGCCGAAATTCTATACGTTTTCTCATCCGAAAGCCATATATCCAATATTTCTTTAAACCCCTCAAATGTTTGAAAAGACTTTGCACCTCCGACCCTAAGAAGATCTACCGCTTCTTTAAAATTTTCATACCTGGGTCCGAATATTACCGGAATTCCCCAGCATGCCGGTTCAAGGATATTGTGAATTCCCTTTCCGAATCCCCCGCCTATAGCTGAAATATAAGCATATTTATAAGCGGAAGAGAGCATACCAATATTATCAATGATCATAACTCTGGCATCTAAAGAGACATTATTTAGTTCTGAGAACCTTACAACCCTGTCTTTAAAAAGCTTCTCAAGTCGTTCAATATTATTCTCATCAATCTCATGCGGAGCGAAAACCCATTTCATTCTTTCAGGGTATATGTTGATATACTGAGCAATAATCTCTTCATCATGCTTCCAGCTGCTGCCTGCCAGAAACAATTTCTCACTTCCCCTGAACTGTTCCAAAAGTGGTATCTCTTTCGCGGTTCCTGCAATTTGTACTACCCTGTCAAACCTGGTATCGCCTGCAAGAAAAACGTTCCCTATTCCATTCCCGGTAAGCAGTTCAAATGACCTCTTGTCCTGCACAAATATCTTTTCAAACTTTTTTAAAATACCTTTGAAGAACGTTCCATACCATTTGAAAAAATGCTGTTCCGGACGAAAAATGCCTGAAATAAGATATAAAGGAATTTTTCTTTCGTAAAGCGCTGATATATAGTTGTGCCAGAATTCGTATTTCACGAATATTACAAATTCAGGATTCACCAGTTTAACAAACTTTGCCGCGTTTCCAGGAGTATCTGCCGGCAGATAACTTATACAGTCGGCATTGGAATAATTTTTTCTGATCTCATATCCTGAGGGAGAGAAGAAGGTAAGCATAATTCTGAATTCCGGCATCTCTTTTTTAATCGCCTCTATAACAGGCCGCCCCTGCTCAAACTCTCCAAGAGATGCACAATGGATCCAAACAATTCTGTCGCCCGGTTTAATCTTTTCTGAAATTTTAGCTGCCCAGTTTTTTCTTCCTTTAACCCATAATGAAGCTTTTGAGTTAAACGGAGCTATAAGATGCGCAAGACCATTAAAGAGGAAAATTCCAATATTGTATAATAATTTCATTCCGTTTTGATTGAAGAGCCAAAGGTAATAAAAAGGCGTTACGGCAGGAACGACCGTTAAGATATTGCCCGGTGGGCAATTCCAGGGGGGTGCCTGACTGCAGGGGTGGCAAAGGCGAAAAGCCGCTATTTTATTTTTGAGTAATAACGTTATAGATAAATATCTCCTATTTTTGTAGGAATATATTTCTGTAAGCATGGTAAGACTTTTAGCACTTATTATCTCAATTGTTCTGCTAATCACTGCAGCCTCAGTTGCTTTAAGATTTATGAAGCTTACCAAATACAGGCTTTCGTGGATTCTGCTTTCAATCTCTTTTGCATTCATGGCTGTCCGTAATATCATCCAGCTATTTGAACGTTTCAGGGGAACACCTTCATATACCTGGCAAATGATCGATGAATGGATAGGAGTTCTTATTGCTGTAATGATAATAGGTGGAGTAATTCTTATCCGCGAATTATTCTACTCCCTTAAACGGGCAGAGACTGACCGCGTGCGGTCGGAAAAAAAAGTAATAAACGCTATAATAAATACAGAGGAAAATGAGAGGAAAAGATTCGCTAAAGACCTTCACGACGGATTGGGACCTATATTATCGACTGTAAAGATGTCTCTTTCAGCTCTCAACGATAGAATAAAAGATGCTTCAGGAACTGTTATTCTGAATAATACAAACCATCTGGTTAATGAAGCTATAGCAACAATAAAAGATATATCAAATAATCTGAGCCCTCATGTTCTGTCGAACTTCGGTCTTTCAAGTGCAATAGGTGCATTTACAACCAAGATAAACCAGACAAAAGCAGTTGATATAGATTTTAAGTCAAATATGGAAGCACAGCGACTTGAAAATGATAAGGAAGTGGTAATCTATCGTGCAGTATGTGAACTAATTAACAATTCTATTCTCCATTCAGGAGCATCCAGGATTGAGATAGAATTAAACAAACACGAAAAATTTGTTACCTTGCAATTTAATGATAACGGTCGCGGTTTTGACACATCCACTCTCAGTAAAGAAGATACCAAGGGGATGGGATTATCAAACATCGAGACCCGGGTAAAAACAGTAGAGGGAGTGTTTATACTTGAAAGCACACCGGGAAAAGGGACAAGCGCTCTGATCAAAATGATTGAATAATTTTTCGAATCAGAATCATATAATGGAAAAAATACGGATAATAATTGCGGACGATCACCAGCTCTTTCGAAACGGATTGAAAATCCTTCTCAACGCCTTCCCTGAATTTGAGGTTGTCGGGGAAGTTTCAAACGGAGAAGAATTCCTCAGAATTCTTAAAACCACAAAAGCAGACATTGCTCTTATGGATATAAGTATGCCTGAAATGGATGGGATTGAAGCAACACGGAAAGGACTTAAACTGTGTCCGGAAATTGACATTATTGCTCTATCGATGTACGGTGAGGAGGAATATTATTATAAAATGGTGGACGCCGGTGCGAAAGGATTTCTGGTTAAAGATTCTGATATATCTGAAGTAAAAGATGCCATACTTACTGTGAGAAAAGGGGGTAGCTATTTTTCACAGGAATTGCTTTATCATGTTATTCAGAAGATAAAACACCGCGAGAATGAGAGCAAATCGGCAAATCTATCAAAAAGAGAGACGGAGATCCTGTTTAAAATTTGCGAAGGTCTTTCTAACCAGGAAATAGCTGAAACACTGTTTATAAGTAAAAGGACCGTGGATAAACACAGGGCCAACCTGCTTGGCAAAACAAATTCCAAGAACACTGCCAGCTTAATCCTGTTTGCTATAAGAAACAAACTTATTGCAATATAAAAAGTTTGAAGTGAGCTAAAGTTTGGAGTGCCTGAAGTTTTAAGAAGAGATTATAAATATGGCAGAATCACATAATCTTGGTAAAAAGGGAGAAGATCTGGCAGTCGAATATCTGAAAAATGCAGGCTTTAAAATTCTTTCCCGGAACTGGGCCTGGGGGAAACATGAAATTGATATCATTGCCGAGAATAAAGATTTTATTGTTTTTGCCGAAGTAAAGACCCGAAGCGATGACTTTCAGATGCATCCCGTCACGGCAATAACCAGGGCAAAACAGAAATCAATAATATGGGCTGCCGATGGCTATATCGGGAAATATAACATCGATAAAGAAAGCCGGTTTGATGTTATAACAGTAATAAAAAAGATTGAGGATTTCGAGATCGACCATATAGAGAATGCATTTTACCCAACTCTAAGATAGACCATATGGATATTGAATCATTAAGAGAATATTGCATATCAAAAAAAGGAGCAACTGAAAGTTTTCCTTTCGGAGACGATACCCTGGTTTTCAAAATAAACGGAAAAATATTCGCCCTGGTCAACCTCGATGGCGACCTTAGTATAAATCTCAAATGCGACCCTGCATTAGCTATAGATTTAAGAGAAAGACATTCCTCAGTAATTCCGGGGTATCATATGAATAAGACACACTGGAACACCGTTTTAATCGACGGGTCAGTTCCGGATAGAGAGGTATTTTCGTGGATTGATCATTCGTATGGCCTGATTATCGGAAAGCATTAATCCTCCATGAACAATAGAACAAAAGAACAAACGATATAAGAATTTTGAAGTCTTTCAGTTCGTAGTTCTTCATTCAAATGTTCAATTGTTAATCGTTCAAATGTTATTTCTACATAATTAGTTGTCACAAATCACTTTTATTTCTTATTTAAATTTTTAGCTTAGAGGTCTGTTTCTCCATAATATTTTTAATAGACCTTTTTAATTTTCGAATAAGATTACTCCATATGAAAAAACAACTTTTACTTACTCTGGCGTTGGCGCTTTTTATCATGCCGTCATTTGCGCAAAAGAAAAATGCTACAGTCTCTTCTTCAAAAAGCAACGATGGTTACAGGTTCACTCCGGTTGTGGAGTTGAAAGCAACATCTGTCAAAAATCAATCAAACACTGGCACCTGCTGGTGCTTTGCCACAACTTCGTTCATCGAATCAGAACTACTTCGAATGGGCAAAGGGGAATATGACCTGTCTGAGATGTATATAGTAAGGTATAATTACGTCGACAGGCTGAAAGACAATTTCGCCCAGCAAGGAAAAGGAAACCTTGGACAGGGAAGTGTTGGGCATGACTGGATTACAGAATTTACAAAAAACGGAATTGTACCTGATGAGATCTATACAGGTCTTAATTACAGCATAACAAATCATAATCACAGTGAACTTAATTCATTTGTAAATGCTATTGCTGCAGTGCCGGTAAAAAGGAACAAAGAAAGCGATCAGTATATCACTATTGTCGATGCAATTCTTGATACTTATCTTGGCAAAGTTCCTCAGACATTTACTTATAAGGGAGTAGGTTATACTCCAAAATCGTTCACATCGAGCCTTGGAATTAATCCCGATGACTATGCTGAGATCACTTCATTCACCTTTTTCCCGTTCTATACTCAGGGGGTTGTTCCTATTCCCGATAATTGGAGGAAAATGAATTACTACAATGTACCTCTCGATGAACTGATCGCAATAATGAATAATGCACTGAATACAGGGTTTACTGTTGCCTGGGATGGTGACGTAAGCGAAAAGGGATTCTCTCACTCAAAAGGTGTTGCAATAATCCCGGAATTTGAAAATACTGATCAATATTCCGGTTCCGACAAAGTCAGGTTAGGCAAAATGACCAGGGAGGAACGTACATCAGAAGCCTATAAATTCACCAGGCCATTTCCTGAAGTAAAAGTAACACAAGCATTCCGTGAAACAGGTTTCGATAATAAAACAACCACTGACGATCACCTGATGCATCTTACGGGAATTGTGAAAGACCAGAACGGTACTATATATTATATTACCAAAAACTCATGGGGAACTGACCGGAATCCATTCGGCGGATACCTTAATATGTCTGAAAACTATGTTCGCGCTAAGACAATAGCAATAATGGTACATAAAAATGCTATTCCTGCTGAAATTAAAACAAAACTGGGTATGTAAAAAAGTCCCGCGTTCGTGCAGTCTTAAAAAAAGACTTCAAGACTAAATTTCATTCTGCCAACAGGTTACACCCTCTAATGTCGCTGTTATCGAATCTTCCAAGGACTTCGAATCCTCCGTCATCATGCAGCTTCCCCAGATCTCCGGTGGCAATAAATGAAACTGAATTAATATTTGCCAGATCAATAATGTTGATGCCCCCTGTTTTTCCAGGTTCAGTATAAATTGTCAGAGGATCCAGCGGATCCCTGATCAGCACTTTCATCCATGGCGGGCAATAAAAGACACCATCTCCTTTCGAATATGCCTGACTCATGAGTTCAGTCATACCATATTCTGAATGTATTGATGGCACATTGAATTTCTCTTTAAGGATTGTGTGAAGTTCAAATCGTGTAAGCTCTTTTCTCCTGCCCTTCATACCACCGGTTTCCATTATAATGGCTTCAGAAAGATCCGGAGATTTATTCTCAGCGAGGTCAAGCAATGCAAAACTAACGCCTATTAATAAGATTTTTTGTTTTTTGTTTTTAGTTTGGGTAATTGCATTAATCAGATCTTCAATGTTTTTACTGTAAAATCCACTGAGTTTATTATGGCTTAATTTAATAAGCTTATCTGCCATATAAACCAGGGAAGATCCTTCCCGTTCAGTATATGAAGGAAGAAGAGCCGTAATCAAATATTCCTCCGGATCACCATAAAAAAGTCTGAACCCTTTCAAAAAACTCTCTTCATATAAGCTTAAGTCACTTACAAAATGTTTGCCGGGAGTAACTCCGGTTGTCCCGCTGCTTTCAAAGATCATTTCAACAGGCAGGTTGCCAGAAACTATTTTATGATTTCGGAAGAATTCAACTGGAAGGAATGGTATCTGGTAAGGTGTATGTATTTTTGAATGACCCTTTCCCAGGTCGTTTATAAAATCGTTATAAACAATGTTTTTTTTATATTGAAAAGCAAATATTTCCAGTGCAGTTCCCCAAAATTCAGCATTGTGCTTAATATTGAAAATCTTATTCCGGAAGTCCGATTTCATTTACCCGGGAAAGTTAACGATCCGTCAGGTTGATATGCCCACTGAAAAGTGCATTCTCCGTAGGGCACTGTTTGTCTGGTTTCATTAACAGTGCTTACAATCCTGATCTTTGTATAAGTATCACTTCCCGACCTGTAAATCCAGACCTGGTTTGCAATTATAGGATCAGCCATATCTGTCCATTGGGTAGCAGAAAAGGCTTTCAGATTATTAAAGGCAGTAATGGCAGCAGTTTCATCAGCAAAATCTCCGACTTTAAAAAATGACGGTTTCAGGTTATTAGCCTGAAGGGTTAATCTGGCCGGAAAATTATCTACATTAACATATACAATAATATCTGAGCCCGGGGTTCCAAGGTTTGATACTAATTTTGCCTGTGAAAATGAGAACCCATATACAAAATAAGTGGTTGTATGATGGACAATATTATCAATGGTATCGGTACCTGATGTACGGGTCTTTTCAACTTTCGTACAGGCAGAAAGAGCAATTAAGATTGCCAGAAGAATATAAATTGATCTTTTCATAACTAAATACAAAGATAACAGTTTTTGGTATTCTTCTAAATTCGATATTTTGTCGCCCGTATTTTAAATTTACAATTTGTAAATTAGTGAATCTTTAATCAAGCCAACGGTCTGAAACGCTGGCAATCCCTCAAGGACCTGGCATCCTGCCATGAAACTCAGGTGAATACATCCATTGCCTCCGGCAATTACTACCAGAGGCTTAACTGGATTCAGTAAAAAATTATACTTTCCGATTATCTTTCTTTTATAACATATATTATCTTACATTTGTAAAATAAGATATCTTATTTTAATAACGTAAGTTAATATGCTCAGGGAAGTCTTAAAATCGATCATTCAATCCCAAAAGGAATGGCTCGTTCCGGACGAAAAAGAAATTCCCCGTGAACAACTCGATAAATTCTCAACACTTCCTCCTTTTGCCTACCTTCTTACAGGTGTGAGACGAAGCGGTAAAAGCACCATATTGAAACAACTTATGAGACATCACGATTCTTCGAATTATTTCAATTTTGAGGATAGCCGGACCATTGGGTTCGAAGTATCAGATTTCATCATAGTTGAAGAGGTTTTTTCGGAATTATCAGGTACTAATCAGATTTTCTTCTTTGATGAGATACAAAATGTTACAGGATGGGAACGTTATGTAAGGGATGCCATTGACAGAAAAAAGACAATTGTCATTACAGGCTCAAATGCCAACTTGCTGAGCCGGGAACTTGGAACAAAACTTACAGGGAGGCACCTTGACTTTGAAGTCTTCCCTTTTTCGTACAGTGAATTTCTGTCGTATTTAAAGTTGACTCCCGGAGATGAATCATTTTTATCCTATATTACTGAAGGGGGATTCCCGGGTTATCTCAGCACTGGCAAAAAAGAGGTGCTTTCAACGCTTGTTTCTGATATTCTTGTAAGAGATGTTTATTCACGCTATAACCTTCGCAATCAAAATATTTACAGCCGTATTGTACTATATCTGCTGAGCAACACCGGAAAGGAGATTTCATTTAATAATCTGAAAAATACTTTTGAGGTGGGTTCTACCTCATCTGTTATGGACTTCCTTAACTACCTCTCCGATGCATATCTTTTGTTTCTGGTTCCCAGATATGATACTTCTTTGAAGGTACAGGCAAGGAATCCGCGAAAAGTTTATGCCATAGACCAGGGACTTGTGAATTTCTATTCCGTTTCAGGTTCTCCTGACAGGGGAAGGTTACTTGAAAACACAATTTATCTGCAGTTGAGACGCAAAGGGTATGAAATATGGTACTTTAAAGGTAAAAAAGAATGTGATTTTATATGCCGGTATGGGAAGAAAGAATATTCCGCCATTCAGGTTTCATGGAAGGTGGATCAGTTAAATGAAAAAAGAGAGATTGAAGGTCTTCTTGAAGCTATGAAAAAACTAAATCTCTCTTTTGGAACTATAATTACTTTTGATCAGGAGGATAAGATAGTTGTGGAAGGTAAAACTATCTACCTGATACCAGGGTGTAAGTGGGCAGTATAGCTTGCTATTCGCCTCTTATTGCAGTAATCCCCGGTAGTTTCTTCCCTTCCATATACTCAAGCATTGCGCCGCCACCCGTTGAAACATAGCTTACTTTATTGGCAAGCCCGTTCTTGTTGATAGCTGCAACTGAGTCGCCTCCTCCAATAAGACTGTAAGCGCCTTTAGAGGTAGCTTCGGCGATTGCTTTTGCAACTGCAGTCGTTCCTCTTGAGAATTTTTCCATTTCAAATACCCCCATCGGTCCGTTCCAGAGAATAGTTTTGGAATTCTCAATTACTGAAGAAAATTCTTTAATGGTTTTTTCAGCGATATCCAATCCCATCCAACCGTCTTTAACAGAATCAACAGCAGTGACCTCTGTATTGGCATCATTATCAAACTTATCACCATTAAGACTGTCAACAGGCAGATATATTTTTACTTTCTTTTCCTTTGCTTTTTCAATAAGTTTCAGGGCCAGATCTAGTTTATCCCCCTCACAAAGTGATTTACCTATTTTCCCACCCATTGCTTTAATAAAGGTATAGGTCATCCCTCCCCCGATAATAATATTGTCAACCTTGTTAAGCAGGTTTTCAATCAGCATAATCTTATCAGAAACCTTAGCTCCCCCCATAATTGCAGTAAAGGGACGTTTCGGATCCTTAAGAACTTTATCCATAGCGGCCAGTTCACTGTTAATGAGAAATCCGAACATCCTCTTGTCCTCTGGAAAAAAATCAGCCATAACTGCAGTGGTTGCATGAGCTCGATGCGCTGTACCGAATGCATCATTGACATATATTTCAGCATAACCTGCCAGTTTTTTTGCCATCTCTTTCTGTTTGGCCTTCATATCGGCTTTTGCAGCTTTCTTCACCTCATCAGTTACGTTTTCAGGCAAAATAGGTTTCCCTTCTTCTTCAGGATAAAACCGGACATTCTCAAGAAGAAGAATCTCACCAGCTTTCAAAGCTGCTGACATTTTTACAGCAGATTCCCCCATACAATCGTCAGCAAAAAGTACTTTTTTACCCAGTAGTTTCTCGAGAACAGGAAGAACAGGTTTAAGTGAATATTTCTCCATACGGCCTTCTGGTCTGCCAAGATGTGACATAAGGATCAGGCATCCGCCATCGTTAATTATCTTGTTT
This sequence comes from Bacteroidales bacterium, assembly GCA_025358455.1. Taxonomy (GTDB): domain Bacteria; phylum Bacteroidota; class Bacteroidia; order Bacteroidales; family VadinHA17; genus LD21. The sequence continues at coordinate 44,977 of JANYJP010000107.1, read as the reverse complement.
ATTGTAAGCAATGCTCCCTTTATGCGGGTATCATCGGTTACTGTAAAAGTCTTTTTGTCAAGGGGTACATTGAAATCGACCCTGACTATCGCTTTCTTTCCATTGAAATTAAAGTCCTGAATCATTTTCATAGATCACATATTTTTAATTAACTGTTAATTTTTGCTACTACAAACCTACATTTTTTTTGGAAATAATTCTTTGTAAAAAATGTTAATTCTGGATGGGCCGCGCCCGCCTTCGTCAGGCTAGCAAAAGGAAGGAACTGAAATGAGTATTAAAGTTCAAAAGATTGACTAAATTTGGGGAAAAAGTTATGGCAAAAATTACATTAAAAGGAACCCCTGTAAATACTTCGGGAAACCTCCCGGCAAAAGGTAGTAAGGCTCCCGATTTTACCCTTGTAAAGTCAGACCTTTCAAGCCTTTCTCTATCAGAACTTAAAGGGAAAAAACTTATACTTAATATATTTCCCAGTCTTGATACATCAACCTGTGCTACTGCGATGCGCAAATTCAATCAGCTTGCAGCAGGAAAGACAGGTACTGTTGTGTTGGGAATCTCAAAAGATCTTCCTTTTGCACACGGCAGGTTTTGCTCTACCGAAGGAATTACAAACGTTATTACACTTTCAGGTTTCCGTGATGCTACATTCGGTAAAGCCTATGGAGTAGATATCATGGATAGTAAGATGGCCGGTCTATATGCCCGCAGTATTGTGATCGTCGATGAAACAGGGAAAGTTACTTATACACAGCTTGTTCCAGAGATATCACAGGAACCTGATTATGATTCTGCACTCGCAGCATTATAAATAAGCTAAAGAAAAAATAACAATTTTAGTTCCGGAAAGGATTTTTGGAAGATGAATTTTTCGCAGGTGCCAGGTCAAAAAGAGATAATTGAAAAACTGATCAGGTCAGTTCATGAAGAAAGGGTAAGCCATGCTCAATTGTTTGCTGGGCCTGAAGGTTGTGGCAGCATGGCTCTGGCGCTCGCCTATGCAAAATTCATAAATTGTGAAAACCGTACTGAAAATGACTCCTGCGGAATTTGTAAATCGTGTGTTAAATACGAGAAGATAATTCATCCTGATCTGCATTTTGTTTTTCCTGTTATAAAAGGGAAAAAAGCCACCGACCCGGTTAGTGACAACTACATTGAAGAATGGAGGGAGTTTGTTAATAAGTCGCCTTTTTTTACTCTCAATAACTGGCTCGATTCTATCGAGGTCGGAAATGCACAGGGAATGATCTTTGCTTCCGAAGCTTCTGAGATAATAAAAAAACTAAGTCTCAAATCATTTGAGTCGGACTTTAAGATAATGATTATCTGGCTTCCTGAAAAAATGCATCAGGCAACAGCTAATAAGCTTTTGAAGATGATTGAAGAGCCCCCGGAGAAGACCCTCTTCCTGCTGGTTTCGGAAGAACCCGACAAGGTGATTCCTACAATACTCTCAAGATGTCAGCTTGTAAAAATACCGAAATTCAACAGCCGTGATATTGAAAATTATCTCAAACAAAGGTTCAATGTGCCTGAGGAAAAGGCTAAAGATATAGCCCGGGTTTCGGTTGGTAATGTTAACCGGGCAATTGAATTATGTGAAAATGAAGATTCTTCTCTTGCAAATCTTGAGAGTTTTAAGAGTCTGATGAGATTTGCCTGGAAACGGGATATTATTTCAATTATTACGTGGTCAGAGGAACTCGCTGCTAAAGGAAGGGAGGCTCAGAAGAACTTTATATCATTTTCCCTGAGAATCTTGCGGGAAAACCTGATGCTTTCTCTGGATCAGAAAAAAAACGGCCTGGTATTCCTTGCAGGTGAAGAGGCGGCTTTCTCAAAAAATTTTCATCCATTCATTAATCAGAATAATATCTATCCTATCTCTGACGAGTTTAATCTTGTTTATTCCCATATTGAAGCAAACGGAAATGCAAAAATCATTTTTCTTGACCTTGCATTGAAAGTCACACGACTCATACGCTGATCATTAACATGTTTGTTGAAACAATGCTTTTATTCACTACTTTTGCAGCGTAATTCGATAGCATAAGAGTTTTATGACAGAAAACGAAGATATTCAAGGACAGGCTGGTGAAGAGCCCGGAATGCCCGACATAACATATAAACCCGGATATAACAAACTTGACTCATTTAACTGGCTTAAAGATCTGCCAGATGTTCCGGATGAAAATGAAATTGTAGAAATCCGTTTTAAAAACACCCGAAAAGGATTCTACAGGAATGTTAACAGCTTAAGGCTTGAGATCGGTGATGTTGTTGCAGTTGAGGCTTCACCTGGTCATGATATTGGCAGGGTTTCAATGGTTGGATACCTTGTGGATGAACAATTAAAAGAAATTAAAGTCCATACACCCGTTGATGACATGAAAAAGGTGTATCGCAAAGCCAAAGCTGTAGATATCCAGAAATGGGAAGAAGCAAAAAAGCTTGAGACTCCCACAATGTTAAGGTCCAGAAAGATTTCAGAAGAGCTCAGACTTAATATGAAGATCGGAGACGTTGAATATCAGGGAGATAAAACAAAAGCGATATTCTATTACATAGCCGATGAAAGAGTGGATTTCCGTCAGCTCATTAAAGTTCTTGCCGATGAATTCAGGGTAAGGATAGAGATGCGGCAGATTGGGGCTCGTCAGGAAGCAGGAAGGATCGGCGGAATAGGTTCATGCGGAAGAGAATTATGCTGTGCAACCCATATCACTAATTTTGTGTCGGTCACAACAACACATGCAAAATATCAGGAATTATCTTTAAACCCCCAGAAACTTGCCGGACAATGTAGTAAACTAAAGTGTTGCCTCATCTTTGAACTCGATTGTTACGTTGATGCCCAAAGGTCTTTCCCTCCCAGAGAGATTCCTCTTGAAGCACTTGACTGTACTGCTTATTTCTTTAAAATGGAAGTTCACAAGGGTATATACTGGTATTCTACCGATCAGCATTCCTCAGCAAATCTTATCGCTCTGCCTGTTCAAAGAGTAAAGGAAATTCAGGCGATCAACAGAAAAGGACAAAAAGTCGATAAACTTAAACTGGTTGATGAATCGTGGGAGATAACACCAGAATCACAGGATCTCTTAAAAAATAACAGTCTTACAAGGTTCGATCCTCCTGACACTAAAAATCAGCAGACTAAAAATCCTAACAGGAGAAAAAACAGGAGATTCAATGAAAAAAGGATTAAATAAATATTCATTCTCCTTAATTCTGACATCATTAATATTGTTGTCTGCGTGCTCCAGCAATGTTGTATATACCGATTCGAGGGCGATGAATAAAAACACCTGGAACCTTCTGAATATCGTTACATTTAAGGTTCCGGTTAAAGATACTCTGAAAAGCAATAATGTCATTTTTACCATCAGAACAGGTTCCTCTTATCCTTTTCGTAATATATATTTCTTTGTAACAACTATATCTCCTGACGGAAAGAGCCTTACTGATACACTTCAGTATAATCTTGCTGATGAAAAAGGAAAATGGTTTGGCAACGGATTTGGAGATATACATGAACTTAATCTTCCGTATAAATCAAATGTATATTTCCCGGTAAAAGGCATATACCAGTTTAATATTCAGCACGGTATGCGTACCGAAGATCTTAAAGGGGTTTACGATATCGGGTTAAGAGTTGAAAAGATCAGCAAATAAATTCTATCAGTGGGAAAGAATAAACTTGCCAGGTGGACTGAGTTGGGATCATTCGACAATGTAATCCAGCCAACAATCAGGGACGTTTCAGGAAAGGACCACCCTATGAAAGGCAAATGGAATAAAGAACTCTTTAAAAATGAAAATCCTATTGTCCTTGAGCTTGGGTGTGGTAAGGGCGAATATGCTGTAGGACTAGCAACCAGGTTTCCGGAAAAGAATTATATCGGGATCGATATAAAGGGGGCCCGTATATGGAGGGGAGCCAAGACTTCCAATGAACAGAAGTTATCCAATATTGCATTTCTGCGTACAAGAATTGAGTTCATCAATTCTTTTTTCATAACAGATGAGGTCGATGAGATCTGGATAACATTTCCCGATCCTCATCCGGGAAGAAGTAATTCAAATAAGCGGTTGACTTCCCCCTGGTATCTTAATTCCTACAGACAGTTTCTGAAAAATAAAGGCATAATTCATCTTAAAACTGATAATACTGAGCTTTATAACTACACTAAAACAGTCGCGTGTTATAATGATCTGGAAATTGTATTCTCATCAAACGACCTCTATTCAGAAGATCTTCCCGACGATATTCTTTCAATAAAAACCCATTATGAGAAGATTTTTCTTAAAGCCGCACTAAAAATAAACTATATCACTTTCCGCCTCGATAAAGATAAAATAATTGAAGATGTCTCGCGAAAAGAAAAAAGTGAATGATGATTTTTTTTCAAGGGTATATGAAGTTACGAAGCTTATCCCCCACGGAAGGATAACTTCATATGGTGCCATTGCCCGATTTCTGGGTTCAGGAAGATCAGCACGCATGGTTGGATGGGCCCTTAATGTTTGTCACAACAATCCTGACTTTATTCCGGCTCACAGAGTAGTCAACCGGAAAGGTCTGCTTACCGGGAAACATCATTTTGGAAATTCCACCACTATGGAACAACTTCTGGAAAACGAAGGTATCGTAATTGAAGACGACCTGATAATCAACTTCAGTGAAAAATTCTGGGATCCCATCACAGAACTGAAGTAGAAATTTTGCATTCTGGCAAATATTTGGTAAAATTGCATCTTGTTTATATTTAAATTAAATAAAAATAGCTGTATTAATCAGGTGTTTTACGCTAAATATTAACCACTTGATTAGCCCTCAACCCCCCATTTGTGGACAAGGGGAGTGAAAAAAGAAAAGATAATACATATTAATTGCTTGTGTTATAATAATATACAATAATCAGTTCGCCAGCAAAAATGAATTTGCCTATGTTACCTAAAGACAAGATATTAGAAGCTTTATCGCATATAATACACCCTGATAAAGGCAAAGACATAGTTTCACTCGGGATGATTTCGGAAATAGAATCCGGAGATAAAGGCATATCCCTGACAATTACTCCTGAAAAATCAAACGATCCTTTTATCTCTTCAATTAAAAGCACCATTGTCAGAACCTTAAAAGATGTGCTCGGTCCTGAAACGGTTATTAACGAAATTAAAGTGCAACCCAAGGTTATTGTTGGGAAAAAACAGGAAAAAGAACGGGCCGTTTTACCCGGTGTAACAAATATAATTGCTGTTTCATCGGGCAAAGGAGGAGTTGGGAAAACAACAATAGCTGTTAATCTGGCTATATCGCTGGTGAGAAAAGGATTCAGTGTAGGGCTTCTTGATGCTGATGTTTATGGGCCTTCAGTTCCAAAAATGTTCAATGAGGAAAAATACAAGCCTGAAGTAAGAAGAGAAAACAATATTGACTCAATTATACCACTAACAAAGTATGGAGTTAAAGTTCTCTCCACAGGTTTTTTTGTTGATCCTGCCGATGCTGTTATCTGGAGAGGTCCTATGGCTTCAAACTTTCTTAAGCAACTTATTATGCAGGGAGAATGGGGTCCGCTCGACTATCTCCTGGTGGATTTGCCTCCAGGGACAAGTGACATCCATCTCACTCTGGTTCAGGAAGTTCCCGTTACCGGAGCTATTGTAGTAACTACACCCCAGGACGTTGCTCTGGCAGATGTAATTAAAGGTATAGCGATGTTCAGAAGCGATAAAATCGATGTTCCGGTAATTGGACTTGTGGAAAATATGTCGTGGTTTACTCCTGCCGAACTGCCCTTAAGCAAATATTATATATTCGGAAGGGATGGCGGGAAAAAACTATCGGAAAAAATGAATGTTCCGCTGCTCGGACAGATACCTCTTGTTCAAAGTATATGTGAGGGGAGTGATAATGGACAGCCGGTGTCCCTTACAGATTCGTTAACAGGAAACTCCTTTATGGATCTGGCTTCGATGGTGATTGAAAAAGTGGAACAAAGAAACAGGGAGCAGATGCCGACTATGAAGCTTCAGATAAAAAAATAATGAATGATTCAGTTTTAAGCTTTTAATTGTTTAATTAAAATTTACGAAAGATATGACAGAGAATAAAAGTATAAGAGACCGCGTTATTACAGCGCTCGATAGAGTGAGACCTTATCTTCAATCAGATGGAGGAGATATAGACCTTATAGATGTAACTGAAGATATGACAGTTAAGGTGAAGCTAACAGGTGCATGTCATGGGTGCCCATATAGTATGCAAACTCTGAAAGCAGGTGTTGAACAGGCAATTATGAAGGAAGTACCGGAAATAAAAAGAGTTATTTCGGCCTGAGAAAGTTTATCAGCTCAATTTTATTTAACTTTGAAATACTATAGTCATACATGGTCAGTTATAGTATTAAAGGTCTTTTATTGGCTTCGCATAAAACAATATATAAGTATCTGGCGATAATTGGATTGTCATTGATCATGACAACCTGTTCGGTTGAAAAAAACACGGACACGACAAGGTTTTATAATGGCATGACCGCCAGGTTTAATATTTATTTTAATGGATATGAGAGCTTTAAAGCCGGTCTGGTTAAGATATCCAACAGTTACCGTGATGACTATGCTGAAATACTTAAGGTGTTTGAATTCAGCGATCCTTCCACTGTTAATCTTTGTTCCTCCGACATGGAAAGAGCAATTCAGAAAGCGTCGAAGCTGATCTCATTAAAATCGATCACTGCTAAACCTGTATTTAAAGGTAAGCGTGAGATCACTGAAAAAGAAAAGCAACTGCTTGACAGAAAGGAATATAATGAGTGGGTTGATGACAGTTATCTTCTTATCGGGAAAGCACGATTTTACAAACATGAGTTCAATGAGGCAACTGCCATATTTAATTATTGTATAACAAATGCAAATGACCCGGCGATTAAAGCTGAGGCCTCTATCTGGCTTGCAAGAATTTACAGTGAAACTAAAAAATATAGCGACTCATTCAGGTTAATCAGTGAGCTCGAGCTTACTCCGGACTTTAACAAAGTCCTGAAATCGATGTATTACACAACACTGGCAGATCTTTTCATCAAACAGAAAAAATACTCCGATGCAATCGATCCGCTGAGTAAATCAATCGAACTGGTTTCAGGGAAAAGAACAAGGTACAGGCTCACATACCTTCTGGCTCAATTATGTGAGCAGACCGGGAACGCGGCAAGAGCGACCGCCCTTTATCGAAAAGTTGTTAATATGAATCCCCCGTATGATGTTGAATTTAATGCCAGAATTAACATTGCCGGTGTGTTTGACGTTAGTACAGGAAATCCAAAGGAAATAAAAAAAGAACTTGAAAAAATGCTGAAGGATTCAAAGAACAAGGAATTTCAGGACCAGATATATTTTGCTCTCGGTAATCTGTCAATGAGGGAGGGGAATGAGACTGAGGCATTGGAATTCTTTAAGAAATCAGCATCAGCTAATTCACAGAATCAAAATCAGAAAGGAAGGTCCTATCTAGCCCTTGCAGATTATTATTATAAGAAACCTGATTATATGAAGGCCGGAAAGTACTATGACAGTACAGTCTTTTTCCTTGATCAAAAACACCCCGAATATCTTGCGTTGAAAACAAAATCCCAAAGCCTTAACGCGCTGGTTTCACAACTTGTAATCATACAGCGTGAAGATAGTCTCCAAAGAGTGGCATCAATGACCGAACAGGAAAGAAATGCCCTTATCTCGACAATAATCGCAAAAATAATAAAGGACGAAAGCGAAGGAAAGACCTCAGAATATTCTGACAGATATAACATTGGGCAGTATTATGAGAATGAGAGACGGTTTCAGGGTAATATTGACCAGGAGGGTAAATGGTATTTCTATAATCAGGCGGCTCTGACTTTCGGACGTACTGAATTCCGCCGCCGGTGGGGTGACAGAAAGCTGGAAGACAACTGGAGGAGATCAAACAGGAATAGAATCAATTTAAACATGGCAGCTGTAACTCCGGGTGACTCATCAAAAACAAAGACTGACACATCAAGGGCTGTTATCGATTATAAGAAGCCGGAATTTTATCTGAAGAACCTGCCATTGACTGATTCGTTAAAGAAGATTTCAAATGAAAAAATAGCAAATGCGCTCCTAAATGCAGGCAAGGCTTATTCAGAAAGGATGTCTGACCAGGTAAAAGCAACTGAATCATTTGAATCTCTTATCACACGTTTCCCTGTAAGCGAACTTATTCCGGAAGCATTATATAATATGTATAATATAAATAAAGAAGGGAATAATACCCGGGCAGAATCTTACAGGCAAAGGTTACTCCAGATGTATCCGGAAAGTGAGTTTGCGAAAATACTTTCTGATCCTGCTTATTACGAAAAAAGGATAGCTGATCTGAAAATAAGCGAAAGACTTTACGAGGATGCTTACACCTCATATTACAGCGAAAAATTCAATGATGCTATCACAATTTGCGATGATGCTATAAAAAGATACCCTCAGAATCTGCTGGCACCTAAATTTATGCTGCTTCATTCATACGTTATTGCAAGGTTAAGCGATGAACGAAGTTTCAAAGATGACCTTAACAAACTTATTAAAACCTGGCCCGGAACAACTGAAAGCAAGAAAGCAGAAGAACTGATTACATATCTGAACCAGAAAATACCTGAGCTTAAAGTCGAAGAAGATAAAGTAATTGCTTCTGAATTATATGTTGCCGATACAACAGCAACCCGTGTTTTTGTATTGATTATTTCCGATCCTTCATTCAATATTAACCAGGCAACCTTTGATGTGATAAGCTATAATATTGATAATTACACCAATAAAAATTACAAGACCGAAGGAACCCTTGTTGACAACAAATATATAATGATAGCTGTTTCGGGGTTTCCTGATTATACACAGGCGCTCAGTTATTACAACGCTTTCAAGACTGATAAACTAATCAGAAATTTAAAAGGAGCAAGAATGATGACCTTTGTTATCAGCAATGAGAATCTTAAAAGTCTTGGGAATGATAAAAAACCTGAACGCTATGATCTGTTCTTTAAGGAGAAATTATTAAAATGAGAACCATAAAAATACTCTGGACTGACGATGAGGTTGAAGCATTGAAGCCTCATATTTTCTTCCTTAAGGAAAAAGGTTATGAGATTGATACCTGCTCAAATGGCAATGATACGATTGACCTTGTCAGGCAGAACAGATACGATCTTATTTTTCTTGATGAAAATATGCCCGGACTAAGCGGGATTGAAACACTCAGACTTATCAGGGAGGTGCGGACCGACATCCCGGTTGTGATGATTACCAAAAGTGAGGAAGAGGATTTAATGGAAACGGCTATCGGGGCTGAAATAGCTGATTATCTGATAAAACCAGTAAAGCCCAAGCAGGTGCTTCTTGCAATAAAAAAAATACTCGATCAAAGGCGTCTGATAACAGAAAAAACAACCACTGATTACAGGCAGGAATTCAGTGTGATCAGTAACATGATTTCAGCAGCAGCAACATTCAATGACTGGACTGAGTTGTATAAGAAAATCGTGTTCTGGGAAACTGAATTGGAAAAATCGACAGATTCAGGCATGGATGAGATTCTTAAAACGCAGGAGAATGAGGCCAATAATTCCTTCTCAAAATTTATGATGAGCAACTATCTCAATTGGCTCAAACCTGAAACTACTAATAAACCAATACTCTCCCCTGCTCTTTTCGCCAAAAAAATATTTCCTAATGTAAAGGAACACAGACCCCTCTTTTTTATTCTTATAGATAACATGAGATTTGATCAGTGGAAGACCATCTCAAATGAACTTTCAGGTTTATACAGAGTAATTGAAGAGGATGTTTATTACAGTATTTTACCAACTGCCACACAGTTCGGCCGAAACTCGATTTTTGCAGGGCTTATGCCAAACCAGATAGCTGAAACAATGCCTCAGTTCTGGGTAAATGATGATGAAGAGGAGGGGAAAAATAATTTTGAAGAAAAACTATTTAACAGCCAGCTTATTCATAAAGGGCTGAAATACAAATGGTCGTACCATAAAATATTCAATAGTGCAGACGGTAAAAAAGTAAATGACAAGGTGAGGTCAATGCTTGAAAACGATATAAATATTCTTGTATTTAATTTTGTTGACATGTTATCGCATGCCAGAACTGATGTTGGTGTTATCCGCGACATGGCGAATGATGAACGAGCCTACAGAAGCCTTACGCGCTCATGGTTTATTCATTCTTCTCTTTTCGAATTGCTTAAAACTCTCGCCTCGCATCAGGTTAAAGTGGTTTTCAGTACCGACCACGGTACTATCAGGGTTCAGAATCCGATAAAAATTATAGGCGACAGGAAAACTTCTTCCAACCTGAGGTATAAAATGGGGCGAAACCTCGATTACGATCCCAAAAAAGTATTTGAGCTTATAAATCCTGAAAAAGCAATGCTGCCTAAAACAAATATAAGTTCCCGATATATCTTTGCACTAAATAAAGATTTTCTGGTATACCAGAATAATTATAACCATTTTGCGGGTTATTATAAAGATACTTTCCAGCACGGAGGCATTTCTATGCAGGAAGTAATGTTGCCTGTAGCTCTCATTGAACCTGCCTGATAAAAAGAAATGGAAATTATAATAAAAAATAAAAAGCATCTGACTTCTGCGGCGAAACAGCTTTTGAAATATACAGGAGATAAGAAAATACTTGCCTTTTACGGATCGATGGGTGCCGGGAAAACAACTATAATCAAAGCCCTGTGTGGAGTCCTTAATGCTACTGATATTGTCAGCAGTCCTACATTTACTCTTGTAAACGAATACAGAACATCCGCCGGAGAATCAATATACCATATCGATTTCTACAGAATAAAGAAACAGGAGGAAGTGTTTGATTTTGGAGTTGAAGAGTACCTCACAGGCGATTCATATTGTTTCATGGAGTGGCCTGAACTTATTGAAGAATTCCTGCCAGCTGAAACTGTTAAGATCAGAATTACAGTTGATAACCTGGAGCAACGAACCCTTTCAATATCATTGTAATAACTGATTTTGCTCTGTATTCCAAATTATTTACCTTTGAAGAAATAACTCCAGCCTAATTATGAATGATAAAGGTAAGAGCGGGAAAGTCACTTTTGGGAATACAGCTTTCATGCCGAAAGAGGAACTTCTGGAAACTGTTGTCAGGAACAAGAGAATTACCATAGGAATCCCGTGCGACATAAAAGACGATGAGAAGAGAGTGGCTCTGACACCGGAGTCTGTTAATCTGCTTATTGAAAGTGACAATGAGGTCATTATTCAAAAAGGCGCAGGACTTGGAGCCAATTATACTGACAAGGATTACTCTGAGAATGGAGCCATAATAAGTGATTCTCCGGCACGGGTTTACAGTGCCGATGTTGTAATAAAGGTTGCTCCCTTTACCGAGAATGATACCGACTATCTTAAAGGCAATCAGGTTGTTATGTCCTACCTTAATGTCCTGAAACTCAGTGAAGAAACTCTTGGAAAACTTATCCGGAAAAAAGTAACAGCTATTGCATTTGAAAAGATCCGCGATCGTAACGGGGAGATGCCTGTAGTGGAGTCTATGAGCGAAATATCGGGGATAACCTCACTCCTTATTGCTTCGGAATATCTCAGTAATCTTCATGGTGGCAAGGGTGTAATGCTTGGAGGAATTACAGGTGTTACTCCTACAGAAGTACTTATTCTGGGTGCAAATACTGCCGGGGAAGCCGCGGCAAGAGCAGCAATCGGATTGGGATCAACTGTTAAAATATTCGACAACTCATTGCCCAGGTTAAGAAGATTTCAGAATATAGTGGGTCAGCGTCTCCAGACCTCAACCTTTCATCCACAGGTTCTAAAGAAAGCTCTTAAATCAGCTGATGTACTCATAGGGGCAATTGAACTTGAAGATCTTAAACCATGGTACTATATTACTGAAGATATGGTAAGGAGTATGAAAAGGGGAGCTGTCATAATAGACCTTTCCATTGACCGTGGCGGCTGCATTGAAACAACTGAATGTCGAGCACTGAAAGATCCGGTTTATGAGAAACATGGGGTCATCCATTTTTCAGCCTGGAATCTTCCTTCGCGGGTGGCTAGAACAGCATCCATAGCACTCAGCAACATTTTCACACCGCTGCTTCAGAGCATGGCTGATGCAGGAGGCATTACCAACCTGCTAAAATATGAGGAGGGGTTACGAAACGGAGCTTATCTATTTAACGGGATGCTCACTAATGAAACTCTGGGACAAAAGTTCGGGATAATATCAAAAGATCTCGATCTTCTTATCTCTGCTTTCTGATCATCAGGCAAAAACGAGTAATGCCTTTTTGCCTGTAACATCAATTTCTGACTGCCTTCCTAAATAGAAAGCCCGGTTATCTGAAACATGTCCGGCAGGAAAATTAAAATAAACAGGGTAAGTATATTCTTTGACTATCTCATAGATCGTATCTTCAATACTCTGCCCCCAAGGTACTTTTGCCTCTTCAATCTTATTCATTCCCCCTACTACCAGAGCAGATAAACCATCAAGCTTTCCTGCAAGCCTTAGAGATGTCATCATCCTGTCGATATGATAATAAGATTCTCCAACCTCCTCAATAAACAATATCTTTCCTTTTGTATTCAGCTCAGCAGCTGTTCCGGTAAGGCTATATATTAATGAAAGATTTCCACCTGTTATCTGTCCCGATGCATTTCCGGGTCTTAAGAATTTTCCTTTCCATTCAATCATCTGAAGATCGCCAAATAATGCCTTTTTCAATGAGATGAATGTACTTTTTGTCTTTTCATGATTATTAAAGTTTAGAGGCATATCGCCATGGACCGACATTATACCGCACACCTCATTTAACCACATATGAAGTACTGTAGCATCGCTGAAACCCACATACCACTTAGGATTTTTCTCAAGTGCCGAGAAGTCTACCCTGTTGATAATCTTAGATATACCGTAACCGCCTCTTGAACAGATAATTGCCTTTACCGAAGGATCATTGGTCATCTCCTGCAGGTCTGCTAAACGCTCTTCATCCGTTCCCGCGAAAGGGCCTTTTTTGTTCGATGCATTCTTACCTACACGAACGCTCAATCCCCATTTCTCAAGAAAGATTACACCTTCAGCCAATTTATCCTCATCGATGCAGAATGACGGAGAGATGATTGCAACCACATCACCGGCCTTCAAATAATCTGGTCGTATTTTATTTGTGAGCATTCAAAATAATTAATATGTAAAGGTAATCAAAAGAAATAGCCTCAAAGACACTAAAGATCGAAGGAGAACAAAGAATTTAAAATTATTATCTTTGTTGGGTTTTTAAAAATTTGCTTAATATTCATTATCAGAATCATGAAGAATTTCAAAAGATATCTTATCACATCTGCCCTTCCTTATGCTAACGGACCTATTCATATAGGCCACCTTGCAGGGGTCTATATACCCTCTGATATATATACAAGGTTCCTGAGGATGAAAGGAGCAGACGTTATTTCAATATGTGGTTCTGACGAACATGGTGTACCAATAACGCTTAAGGCACGAAAAGAGGGCGTTACTCCACAGGAGATTGTTGACAGATATCACTCATTGAATAAAAAGGCATTTGAGGACTTTGGAATTGCATTTAATATCTATTCCCGCACATCAAATAAAGTACATTACGAAACAGCATCTGAATTTTTCAGAACTCTTTATGATAAGGGTGAATTCACAGAAAAAACATCCGAACAATATTATGATGAAGAAGCAAATTGTTTCCTTGCCGACAGATATATAATGGGAACTTGTCCTCATTGCGGAAACGAAAATGCATATGGTGACCAGTGTGAAAAATGCGGAACCTCGTTAAGTCCGAATGAGCTTATAAATCCTCACTCGACTGTAAGTGGCAGTAAGCCAGTGCTTCGCGAAACAAAGCATTGGTACCTCCCGCTGGATAAATACGAACCATGGTTAAAAAAATGGATCCTGGAAGATCATAAGGACTGGAAAACAAACGTTTATGGCCAGTGCAAATCATGGCTTGATCAGGGATTGCAACCCAGGGCCGTAAGCCGCGATCTCGACTGGGGTGTACCAGTACCTGTGAAGGGTGCAAAAGGAAAAGTTCTGTACGTTTGGTTTGATGCCCCGATCGGATACATATCAGCTACAAAAGAGCTTACTCCCGATTGGGAAAAATACTGGAAGGATGACGATACCAAAATGATTCACTTCATCGGGAAAGACAATATCGTATTCCACTGTATTATTTTTCCTGCCATGTTAAAGGCAGAAGGCAGCTATATCCTTCCTGAAAATGTTCCTGCCAATGAGTTTCTGAATCTTGAAAATGACAAAATCTCAACTTCCAGGAACTGGGCCGTATGGCTTCATGAATACCTGGAAGATTTTCCCGGGAAACAGGATGTTTTAAGATATTCCCTTTGTGCCAATGCACCTGAAACCAAGGATAACGATTTCACCTGGAAAGATTTTCAGGCAAGGAATAACAACGAGCTGGTGGCTATACTTGGAAACTTCGTAAACAGAGCTCTTGTACTTACGAATAATTATTATGACGGCAAGGTGCCAGAAAGAGGAAAAACAGATCAAACTGATGATAAAGTACTAAGAGAGATAGCGCGTATTAAGGAAAACGTGGAATCAAGCCTTGACGCATTCAGATTTCGTGAAGCACTTAAAGAGGCTATGAACCTCTCACGTCTTGGCAATAAGTATCTTGCCGATGCTGAGCCGTGGAAGATTATTAAGACTGATCCGGAACGGGTAAAAACAATTATGAACATTGCTCTACAGATTACCGCGAACCTTACAATTGTCTGCGAACCTTTCCTTCCTTTCTCAATGGAGAAATTGCGCGGAATGCTTAATTTCAGGGATCTGAAATGGAGTAATGCCGGGAGTCCTGAACTGCTATTACCCGGTCATGTTATAAATAAACCCGGGTTGCTCTTTGAGAAAATCGAAGATGACCAGATAACCAGACAGATGGATAAGCTTCTCGCAACAAAAAAAGCAAATGAAGCTGCAGGCGCAAAAACGGCACCGGGGAAAGATGCAATTACATTTGATGATTTCACCAAAATTGATATCCGCACAGCTACAATTCTTGAGGCTGAAAAAGTGCCGAAAACAACAAAACTGCTTAAGCTCAAAATTGATACCGGAATAGATGTACGTACCATAGTATCAGGTATAGCAGAATATTATGAACCTGCAGCTATTATTGGAAAACAGATCTCAATAGTCGCTAATCTTGAACCACGAAAGATTAAAGGAATTGAGTCGCGGGGAATGATACTTATGGCAGAAGATAAAGACGGAAAACTTGTTATGGTTTCACCGGCAGGTAAGGTAAGTAACGGGAGTATGATAAAATAGGAATTTATACTATCTCTTTCGTGAAATCCAGGATCCGGGGAATTTTTGTGCAATACTGTCTTTTTTGGATAAGGCTGTATTAAGATCATTGCACATTATTGCACAAACCCTGTAAAATCCATTTCCTGCAGAAACGATTTCAGGTGCAAAACCTTCAGCTTTCAACAAGTTGCCCTGCGAAATTGCATTTTCCTCCAACCTGAAACTACCGGTAATCACAAAATATGAATTACCTTCAGAAACGACCGGTTCAATAATTACCGGGGTAACCGGTTCTTCCAACACCGGTGATATATTCTCTGCTATATTCGAAGAATCATCCTTAACATTCTGATCTACAGCTATTTTGTTATGTTCAAACTCAGCCGTTACCAAAGGATTCATTGTAGTAGCCTCTATTTTTGATTTAAAAAGGTCTGTTTTCAGGGGAACTGCAACAATAATTGCAAGCAGGGGGATAATAACAGCAGCTCTCCAAAGTATTTTTTTCAACGAGGCCTGTTTTACAGGATCCTTCCCGATATGTCTTACAATCCGTTTTCGTACGTCATATCCTTCAAGAGGCAAACACTGGAATGATTCGAGCCCGTAAGAATCCAGATGATAATTGGCATTTCTGTCGGGTTCAAACTGAATATTGCCCTCCTGATTATTGATAAAACTTCCGATATTATCGAAAACAACCTTTTCTCCCTTTTCAATCTTTCTGCGAAGGTCAGCTACAAATTCTTCAACTAAATTTCTGGCGTCACCATAGTTGATATTTGCTGATCCGGAAATCCTTCCTACCAGGAGACCATCATTATGATTAAGGTTCCGGTTGAATGAAATCTGCTTTACAGGCGGATAAAATGTCCCGGAGCTCTTGTCAATGCGGGCCGGGGTATAATTCCCAATAAACCCTCCAAAACCCGGAACAATTACACAATCGTGTCCGAATAATAATTCCCGTATAAAAGCTGTAATATCCACTTCCAATTATTCTTTTGATCAATACAAACTTAATAATAAAAAGCTTAGTCACAAAAATTATTATCTTCGTAATTCAAAATTTTAAAGCGCCATGAGAGAGATACAAATGGTCGATCTGAAGGCTCAGTACGAAAAGATCGGACCGGAAATTGATAAAGCTATAAAATCGGTACTTGAATCAACAGCTTTTATCAAAGGCCCTGATGTCAGGTTATTTGAAGAAGAACTTCAGGCATATATGGGTGTAAAACATGTAATCTCCTGCGCTAATGGCACCGATGCCCTTTATCTCGCGATGATGGCTCTTGACCTAAAACCCGGAGACGAAGTCATAACAACTAACTTTACTTTTATTGCTACTGTTGAGGTCGTTGCCCTGCTGGGACTGAAACTTATTATTGTTGATCCGGAACCTGGTACTTTCAACATTTCTGTGGAAGCTGTTAAAAAGGCTATTACACCGGCAACAAAAGTCATTGTGCCGGTTCATCTGTTCGGACAATGTGCCGATATGGAGAGTATAATGGAACTTGAACAAAAACATAACCTTTTTGTTATAGAAGATGCAGCACAGGCCACCGGTGCAGATTATTTTTACCGTGATGGTACTAAAAAGAAAGCTGGGACAATCGGGCATATTGGTACTACTTCGTTTTTCCCTTCAAAAAATCTTGGCTGTTATGGTGACGGAGGTGCTCTTTATACAAACGATGATACATTTGCCAGAAAGCTAAGAAGTATTGCCAATCACGGTATGAAAGTAAGATATCACTATGACGATATAGGAGTTAACTCCAGGCTCGATACAATTCAGGCTGCAATATTGAGGGTAAAGCTAAAATATCTGTCGGAATTCAATAAAGCACGAAAAGCAGTCGCGGATAAATATGATAAAGCATTTTCAGGATGTCATTCAATTGCTGTTCCTGAAAAAGCCAGATATTCTTCTCACATATATCATCAGTATACAATAAAAGTTAAGGACGGCAAAAGAGATGAACTGAAGAAATTCCTTGAATCAAATAATATTCCCGCAATGGTTTACTATCCCGGGCCACTCCATTTACAGAAGGCTTATGGATACCTGGGATATAAAGAGAATGATTTCCCTGTTACAGCAGCTCTTTGCAAAGAGGTTCTGTCATTACCGATGCATCCCGACATGGAACAGGATCAGCTTGATTATATTATAGATAATGTATTGAAATTCTTCAACTAATAATTACCATGAATAAAGAATACGTTGCCCACGAAACGGCAGTTATTGATGAGGGTAGTAAAATTGGAAAAGGAACGAAGATATGGCATTTTAGTCATGTTATGCCCGGTTCGGAAATCGGTGAAAACTGCAACATCGGACAGAATGTTGTTATATCTCCCGGAGTTAAGCTTGGCAATAATGTGAAGGTTCAGAATAATGTATCGATCTATACGGGAGTGATTTGCGATGATGATGTATTTCTGGGGCCTTCAATGGTATTCACAAATGTAATTAATCCACGAAGTGCGATAGCAAGGAAAGACCAGTACCTTGAGACAATTGTAGAAAGAGGCGCCTCTATTGGCGCTAACGCAACAATTATCTGCGGCAATATTATAGGACGATATGCATTTATTGGAGCCGGAGCCGTCGTAACAAAAGATGTCAGGCCGTATGCCCTTGTTGTTGGAAACCCGGCCCGTCAGACCGGATGGATAAGCGAATATGGTCATAAACTCATATTTGATGACAAAGGCTTTGCGTATTGTACTGAAAGTAATGAGAGATACCATTTGAAGGACGGTCTTGTTTCTAAAATTGTTTAATTTTATTGATTAATTTTGATCTCAGGATGAATGATAATCCAAAAAATTTCGGAATAATTGGTGTGGCAGGATACATTGCCATCAGGCATCTGCATGCAATTAAAGAAACAGGAAATAACCTCCTTGCCAGCCTCGATAAGTTTGATAGTGTAGGAAGAATAGACAGCTATTTTCCTGAGAGCGATTTTTTTGTGGAATTTGAAAGGTTTGACAGACATTTTGATAAGCTGAAACGGACGGGTACAAAAATTGATTATGTAAGTATCTGTTCTCCGAATTATTTGCACGATTCACATATCCGTTTTGCTTTGCGTCACCAGGCTGAAGCAATTTGCGAAAAACCTATAGTTCTGAATCCATGGAATATAGATGCATTGCAGGAGATTGAGAATGAGACCGGACGTAATATATATACAGTGCTTCAGCTTCGTCTTCATCCAAAGTTACTGGAGTTGAGGGAGAAAATCAAAAATGGTCCGAAAGGTAAAGTTTATGATGTTGATTTATCTTATATAACCAGCCGGGGAAACTGGTATTCAATCTCCTGGAAAGGGGATATCCAGAAATCCGGTGGCGTGGCTACCAACATCGGTATTCATTTCTTCGATATGCTTTCCTGGATTTTTGGCGCTGCCAAGAATAATATTGTTCACATTTCAGAGCCCCATAAGGCTGCTGGGTATCTCGAACTTGAAAATGCCAGGGTCCGATGGTTCCTCAGTCTTGATTATAATGATATACCTAAAAAAATCAGGGAGTGCGGGAAGAGAACCTTCAGGTCAATTACTGTTAATGGAGAAGAGATAGAATTCAGTGAGGGGTTTGCCGACCTGCATACCCAGACTTACAAGGAGATACTGGCAGGAAAAGGATTCGGACTGAAAGATGCCCGACAGTCAGTTGAAACAGCATACATAATCAGAAATTTAAAACCTGTTGGATTACAGGGAGACTATCATCCAATATTAAAATCAATCTTATAATATGTACAATAAACTTATAAACAAAGAGACAAAACTCTCTCTAATCGGGCTGGGATATGTTGGTCTGCCAATAGCACTCGAGTTTGCAAAGAAAATTAAGGTTGTCGGGTTTGATATCAAACCCGAACGAGTGGACCTGATGAAAAAAGGAATTGACCCAAGTAATGAACTCACGTCAGATGCATTTAAAAATTCTGACATACTTTTTACCTGCGATCCAAAGGATCTGAAGGAGGCATCTTTTCATATTATTGCCGTACCAACACCAACAAACATCTACAATTTGCCTGATCTTACTCCGGTACTTAAAGCGTCTGAAACAGTAGGGAAAATATTAAAGAAAGGTGATTATGTTGTCTATGAATCAACGGTTTACCCGGGCTGTACCGAAGAAGATTGTATTCCTGTTCTTGAAAAATTTTCCAAACTCAGCGTAGGAAAGGATTTCAAAGTCGGATTCTCTCCGGAAAGGATAAATCCCGGCGATCAAAACCATACTCTTACTAAAATTATAAAGGTAACAAGTGGCTGTGATCCGGAATCAGCTGAAAATATTGCGAAAATATACGAGATCATCATTAAAGCAGGCGTCTACAGGGCAAGTTCTATTAAAGTTGCAGAGGCAGCTAAAATAATTGAAAATACCCAGCGCGACATTAACATCGCTTTTATGAATGAATTGTCACTGATTTTTAATCGTCTAGGGGTAAATACATTTGAAGTACTCGAAGCTGCCGGTACAAAATGGAACTTTTTAAAGTTCTACCCCGGGCTTGTAGGAGGGCATTGCATAGGTGTTGATCCATATTATCTTTCTTTTAAGGCAAAAGCGCTCGGGTACCATCCACAGATGATTGATTCGGGCCGTTTCATTAATGACAGTATGGGAAGATACATAGGGAAACAAACTGTTAAGAAAATAATTGCCACCGGCATGAATCCTAATAAAGCAAGGGTGCTTGTTATGGGAATCACCTTCAAAGAAGATGTTACGGATATCCGTAACTCAAAGGTAGTTGACATAATCACCGAACTTACCGAATTCGGGATAACCGTTGATGTAATAGATCCGGGGGCAAATGCTCATGAGGTTCATGAAGAATATAAGCTGGAATTGAAAAATCAGCCATCAGGCAAGTACGATGCAATAATACTGGCAGTGAGCCATAGGGAATACATTAAATTTGAGGAGAAATGGTTTAGCTCATTTCTCAATAAAGAAGGTATTATTATCGATGTGAAAGGAGTCCTGCGCGGTAAAATAAATAGTCATCCATACTGGAGCCTCTAGATGAAAAAGAAAATCCTGGTAACAGGCGGAACCGGATATATCGGTTCGCATACATCAGTTGAACTTATTGAAGAGGGCTTTGATGTCGTAATAATAGATAACCTTTATAACTCGGAAGCCGGAGTAGTTGACAAGATCCAAAATATAACAGGGGTAAAACCTGTTCTTGAAGTATTTGATCTTTGCGACAAAGGAAAAGTCGACACATTTTTCAATAAGCATACAGATATTTCTGCAGTTATTCATTTTGCAGCATATAAGGCTGTAGGCGAGTCCGTTAACAAGCCGCTCGATTATTACAGAAATAATCTGATGTCGCTGGTAAATCTTCTGGATGCAATGCAACATAACGGGATACATGATTTTGTTTTTTCTTCTTCATGTACTGTTTACGGACAACCTGATAAACTTCCTGTAACAGAGGATGCTCCATTGCAGCCGGCCACTTCTCCATATGGAAATACAAAACAGGTGGGCGAAACAATAATAAGGGATACAACAGTTTCTGATAAAAATGTCAAAGCAATTTCCTTAAGATACTTTAATCCAATCGGGGCACACCCCTCCTCTCTCATTGGCGAATTTCCAAAAGGAGTACCGGAAAACCTCGTTCCATTCATAACCCAGACGGCTTATGGATTAAGAGATGAATTAAAGATATTCGGTAATGACTATGACACCCCTGATGGTTCCTGCATAAGAGATTATCTGCATGTTGTCGATCTGGCCAAAGCTCACGTTGTAGCTGTTAAAAGACTCATAGAAGGAAGAAACCTGAAGAACTACGAAGTCTTTAACCTGGGAACCGGGAATGGAGTTTCAGTTCTCGATGCTATTAAATCTTTTGAGAGGGTTTCAGGTATTAAGATAAAATACAGGATTGTCGGTAGAAGACCAGGGGATATTGAAAAAATATGGGCCGACCCATCATTTGCCAATAAAGAGCTGGGCTGGAAAACATTAAGTTCGCTCGATGAAGCAATGAAAACTGCATGGGACTGGGAAAAAAAGATCAGAGAAAAAAAGAAAGATGCATGAAAAAAACAATTCTAATAACCGGGGGTGCAGGTTTTATAGGTTCACATGTAGTAAGGCGATTCGTTCACAACTACCCCGATTATAATATAGTAAACGGTGATAAACTTACCTATGCAGGGAACCTTGAAAATCTGACTGATATTCAGACAAAAAAAAATTACAAGTTTGAAAAAATAGATATCGTTGATAAGCAATCTGTTCTCGATCTGTTCAAAAAGTACAGTTTTGATGGTGTGATTCATCTGGCAGCCGAGTCACATGTTGACCGTTCTATTACCGGTCCGGACGAATTTGTTTTTACGAATATTGTTGGAACAGTCAACCTGCTTAATGCTGCTCTTGCCAGCTGGAAGAATGCATATGAAGGAAAACTGTTCTACCATATCTCAACCGATGAGGTATACGGGTCACTCGGAAAAGAAGGCCTCTTCACTGAAGAAACGGCTTACGATCCAAAAAGTCCTTATTCAGCATCAAAAGCAAGTTCTGACCACATGGTAAGAGCTTATAACCATACCTTTGGAATTCCGGTTGTAATATCAAACTGCTCAAACAATTACGGCCCCAATCAATTCCCTGAGAAACTCATCCCGCTGGCAATAAACAACATCAAAAATAATAAACCTATTCCTGTTTATGGGAAAGGAGAAAACATCCGTGACTGGTTATATGTTGAGGACCATGCCTCCGCTATTGATCTTATTTTTCATAAAGGAAGGGTTAGCGATACATATAACATAGGGGGCAACAATGAATGGAAAAATATTGATCTCATAAAGCTTCTTTGTAAGATACTGGATAAAAAACTTAACCGTACTGCAGGAAGCTCTGAGAAGCTTATAACCTACGTAAAGGACAGACCAGGTCATGACCTCAGATATGCAATTGACTCATCGAAATTACAGAATGAGCTTGGTTGGTCACCTATTCCTGAATTTGCAGATGGCCTTGAAAAAACTGTTGAATGGTATCTGACGAACACAAAATGGCTCGATAGCGTGTTGTCGGGTGAATACGGAAAATATTATGACCTGATGTATTCCGGCAGATAGAAGACCAGTTAAACTATTCTTTTCAAACGTGCAATTAAATCATCTCCGAGAGACCGCTTTTGTTCAGTATGGTCTTTGATGGCAGTCACTACGCTGTTTGATTCAAATTCACCTCTGACCTTCTCAAAATCAAGCTTTTTAACCTCATCACCTCCGTCGATGCCAAATCCGGTCATTGAAGATAACGTGAACTCCTTTCTTGCATCCTCATAGAGAAGATTATCGAGGTCGATAACACTTTTTTTCCATCTTTTAACTATACCGGTAACATCTACAGCAGTTAATTTATTTACCGCGATCCCCGTTTCCTCCTCTATCATTTCACACGACCAGGTCCATTGCCAGTCATAATATGAATTTTGCATATCACTAAATGACTTTGCCAATTCCTCAACTGAACTTATATTACGCGACTCAATATTGTCGAGTAATTTGTCAACCTCGGTTTTCGGTACAATTAATCCTGCCAGATCAACCCACTCTCCTTTTCCAATCTGCTGGTCAGGAGCAAGTCTTTTTCTCAATTCTTCATTTGTACTGAATTCTCCGTCTTCCAGACGTTTTATTATTGAGTTACCCAGAAATTTATTGATCCCTGTCTGATAATATTCAATCCCCCTTTCAAGGGAAGACCTGTTTATCAGCATATTATTATAAGTATATGGCAATACACCGGTTGATTGATCTGATTTTAATTTTTTCAGTATTTCCCTTCCTTCTATCATCTTCCTGATTGTGTACGGACTCAGCAGGTTAAAGTTTACCTGATCAATTTTTAAAGGGTCCCTCCTTCTGTCGCGAAGTGGCCATTTCTGTGCATCCCTTATAGTACCGACACTTCTGAGGTTGACCCCGGGGACAAGGATACTCTCAAGATTGTTTTCAATCAGATATGAAAATGGAAGGGAAGATGAATCAGGATTCTTATTATGACGCCCTACAATCAGAGTGAATGGGCCTATCCGGGCCGGCCATAACATATATGAGTCGCTGGTTGTCTTAGAACCTCTTTCCATTATACCCTGATGTATCGGACCAAGTTTGTACATATGGTTACTCTGGTTCGATCCGCTTCCGGCATTCATAAAAGAAAAGATGCCTGCAATAAGTAATGTTGATTTGTGGTGCGTAACAGTATAGGGGCCTGCAAATATCGAACATGCCTCGCCATGATATCCGCCGCAGTTAGCAAAGAACAGTGAGTTTTCAGCAGAATAATGCTTTGCCAGTACACAACCCTGCCCGATAAAACATTTATCAATAAGGGTCGATTCTGTAACTATTGAGCCCGAACAAACAATAAAATGTTCCATTATCACACCGGGTCCGATTAAAACCGGGTCAGCTTTACAGCTGTTAACTGATCCTTCATCGAGTGTTATAACTCCTTCAGCATGGCTGTACGGACCAAACTTTACATTGCGAATATTGCTGCAATTAAATATCCTTGAGAATTGACCAATTGTACCTGTTCCGGAGGAATTTGACACCGAGTAGTCCTCAACCATCTTTTGCATAATACTTATTACCTCACTCCTGTGCCTGTACAGGGCAATTATATAAGCCTCATGCGCTGAAAGTCTGTCCCATATTCTGACTGATCTCCCTCCTGTTTCGTTAAGGACCGCCACTGATGTTCCGTTACCAAAAGTGGAAATGCCTTCAGTATGAATTTTACCGCAGTTTTTAATTACCGCGTAATCTTCAATATTATAATTTGCAATATAGTCACCTATATTATTAATGATAACATTGGACCCGATTGTGCAGTTATGAAGCCTTGCGTTCAGAATGCCACTTGGAATACTTACGCCGGATTCATCAGTAAATGGTTCTTCAAATACACCAAGTAATATATTACCTGAGAAAATTACATTATTGCAACTGGCCGGCTTAAATCCCTCTTTTACTCTTACACTGCTCCAGTCGTCACAACTGCAACCGTTAAGCTTCAGGGTTTCAATTTCAGCTTTGGTTATAATCCGGTAATCTCCTTCTGTACCTGGCATTCTTATCTGGATGAGGATTATTCTACAGTAACAGATTTAGCCAGATTTCTTGGCTGATCAACATTGCAACCTCTTAAAACTGCCATATGATAAGAAAGCAACTGCAGTGGAATAACGGCCAGTAATCCTGAAAATGCCGGAATTGTTTCAGGTACCTCAAGAACATAATCTGCCATTTTCCTGATTAATTCGTCTCCTTCGGTAACAATAGCAATCACAATACCTTTTCTTGCCTTAATCTCCTGAATGTTACTTATAATTTTTTCGTATGTGTCGTCTTTCGTTGCAACTACTACAACAGGCATATTTTCATCAATAAGCGCGATGGGACCGTGTTTCATTTCAGCAGCTGGATAGCCCTCGGCATGTACATACGATATCTCCTTCAGTTTAAGAGCTCCTTCGAGTGCTACCGGGAAGAGATAACCCCTTCCAAGATAAAGTGCATTATGGGTATTCTGAAATATTTTGGCGAGTTCAAGAGCCTGATCGTTAACTTTAAGAGCTTTTTCAATCTTACCAGGTATTGACACCAGTTCAGTTATAAGGTCTTTGTATGCTGAATCGGAAATGACACCTTTTTTATGCCCTATTTCAAAAGCCATCATTGCAAGTACTGTTACCTGCGAAGTAAATGCTTTAGTAGAGGCAACCCCGATTTCGGGACCGGCATGTGTATATACGCCTGCATCAGTTTCCCGCGGAATACTGCTGCCAACTACATTGCATATTCCCAATACTTTTGCACCTTTTCCTTTTGCCATCTTAATGGCTGCCAGAGTATCAGCAGTTTCACCACTCTGGCTGATCGCAATTACGATATCTCCTTTTTTTATTATTGGATTTCTATACCGGAATTCAGAAGCATACTCCACCTCAACAGGAATCCTGGTATATTCTTCGAAAAGGTATTCTCCCAGTAGTCCGGCGTGCCATGAAGTGCCACAAGCGATAATTATAATCCTTTCCGATTCGGAAATTGTTTCAAGAAGTTTGTGAAGTCCCCCAAGTCTTACTCCTGAATAATCGGGTAATACCCTTCCTCTGAAAGTATCATGAATTGCCCTCGGCTGCTCAAAAATTTCCTTCAGCATAAAATGAGCAAATCCCTCTTTGTCTATCTCCCCGATCTTCAGATCAATTTCTTTAACTTCAGGCTGAATTTGATCATTCCTCAATGTTTTAAGTATCAATTCATCCTTCTTAATAATTGCCAGATCGTCATCGTTCAGATATATCACTCTCTGTGTAAACTCTACAATAGGTGTTGCATCAGATGCAATAAAATTTTCTCCTTCGCCTACTCCAATTACCAGTGGACTTCCCTTTTTAGCCGCGAACAACCTGTCTGGTTCATTTGTACAAATAATAACAAGTCCATAAGCGCCCACCACCCTGTTAAGCGCAGAAGTGATTGCCTGCTCGGCAGTTAAGTCACCCTCGATATACAGATGTTCAATCAGATTTGCAAGAACTTCGGTATCAGTCTGGCTGGTAAAGACAATTCCTCTTCCCTGCAAATGCCTTTTTAAACTGGCATAGTTTTCAATTATTCCGTTATGAACAACTACGAAGTTGCCTTTGTAGGAAACCTGGGGATGTGCATTAAGTTCATTTGGTTCACCATGAGTGGCCCACCTTGTATGGCCCATCCCGGTTGTTCCATTAAAACTCGACTTGTCAACCATCTCTTCAAGATCCTTAACTCTTCCGGCACACTTAAAGATTTTTGTTTCTCCGTTTACAATTGCCATACCAGCAGAATCATATCCACGGTATTCAAGTCTTTTCAGACCATTTATAATTATATTTCGGGCAGGTTTTGATCCGATATAGCCAATAATTCCACACATAGTGATTATCTTTTAATCAATAAACACGAAGTTAGGCCTTTTGGTTCACAAAATCTAGAACTTAGTATAAGTTAATTCGAATTTTATTGGAGATTTATTCTTATTTCCTTTGAGAATAACGTTTCTGGTTCCTCCACGCTCAAACAATTCCAGTTCAGGTTTTATTTGACCCGTAGCATCTTCCAGGTATGACTGGACAAAGGTTGGAATATTAAAATAATAGACCTTATTTATTGTATCAATTCTACCGTCATAGAATAAATGATACTGCTGATCACCTGCCAGATTATAATCAGGAACTATATACTTCGCGCCACTGGTTGTTCTGTATCTGAGAAACAATTGTACAGGAGCTGTTGATGGCCTATAGAGATCTCCGTCGAAATAGACAGGAATACTCAGCCTTGCCTTATTAACAGCACTTCCTTTAAGAGTTCCATCATTTTTTAACACCTCAAGACCGGGTAATAATATCCTGGTATAAACGCCATCAAGACTCTGCAGAAATGTTAGTGTATCCAGAAAGTTATCATTTATATGTTTGATTTTCTTGTCAGGTAGGGCAGTACTGAAATCGTGAACGAATTTATTAAAGGCTGCATTCCTGTTTGTAGCATCGAGCGCGAAGAAATATTCTTTCTTAATATTATTGTTATCGTGCAGGTAAATTACTATTGTATTACTATAAACACCGCTCTTTGGGGCTATGCTTAATGTCAAAAGCAGAGGATCATTACCCGGATCCATCTGGAAATATAATCCTTTAAAATATGATCGGAAATCCTGTTGCCCAACAGCGTAAAATAATTTTGAAGTGTCCCTTAAAATGTATTCCCCGAATGAATTGGGAAGAGTTAATGCCACATCATTTATGGTATCAGCCTTAAGCGCAGGCAGGTCAACATCAATAGAATAACCGGTAAGAGGCACAACAGTGTTAGAATAGTAATTCTTATCAGTATAAATCTGTTCCGAAATCTCCGATAACTTTATTGAATGCTGAACAGTTGAAGTTGTTCTCTTGACATCAATCAGCTGAAGGTATAGTTTGATGGAATCCAGTGTGAATGGCATTTTGTCCCATATGGATGAAAGTCTTATCTGAGAGACAAACCCCGCGGTTGCGGTTCCGAAATAGGGATCATAAACAGATCCCAGGTAAATAAAAGTTGGATTATCAGTACGAATTGAATCATCAAATAATGTAAACGTCCTTGTGCTCAGTGTATCAATTGATTTTATATCAACAGAATCACTTCCGGGCAATATTTTATTACCAATTTGTGTTGGTCCTTTCTCACATGAAATAATAAAAAAAATCACCAGTGTGAAGAGGATGAGGGGATATATTTTAAAAGGTAAATGAGATTTAGAAATAAATCTGCAGGTATTTTGGAAACTATTATAATATCTTGTCATAAAAGTCATTATAGGCATCAATATATTCGGTCTCATCCTTAAATTCAAGAACCGGTTTGTTAATCGTACTTATATATTTTGTCAATTCCTCATTTACATCTTCGCTGCCGATAATTATGCCGTCAGAATATTTGATTGCCAGTTTTGAAACATTAACAAAATCGGGTTTCTTAACCATTTTGAGGCTTTCGCCATCTATTCCGTCGAAACGAAGTTTATCCGCGAATGTTGATCTAAACGGATTTTTAAAATCATTATTGTAAACCGAATAGATTATTTTGTAATTATGGAACAGGGGATCATCATTGTAAATGCTCCTGAGATAAACCGGAACCAGAGCTGACATCCAGCCGTGACAATGAACAATATCGGGAGCCCATCGGAGCTTCTTAACAGTTTCGATTACACCACGTGCAAAGAACAGAGCCCTTTCATCATTATCTTCAAATTCGCGCCCGGCAGAATCACTTATAATATACTTCCTCTGGAAATAATCATCATTATCAATGAAGTACACCTGCATCCGAGCCGATTGTATTGAAGCAACTTTAATTATAAGAGGATGATCGGTATCATCTATTATCAGGTTCATCCCGGAAAGTCTTATAACCTCATGAAGCTGATTCCTTCGCTCATTGATACAACCATACCTTGGCATAAAAGTCCTGATTTCTTTACCCCTTTCCTGAATGCCCTGAGGGAGAAACCTACCTATCTTCGACAACTTCGTCTCCCCAAGGTATGGAGTGATCTCTTGTGAAATGAATAATACCTTCCTGCTTTCCATCTCTTTTCCTGCCTGGATATGCCATTTCGATTTAAGGTGCAAAGATAGTAATAAAAAATTACATAAATAAATACACCAAACAATGTGAATCTTTATAATAAAGTACCATTGATAGAATTTTGTCCCCGGTATATTATGATGTTATATATTTCCCGGTTGAAATAATTTCTTTTACGTTTGTAATAAATTTTAAAGAATGAGAGTAATAAGTACCGTAATTGAGCTGGATAACCTGATCGAAGAGACAAATCTTATTCCGCTTGGTTTTGTACCAACAATGGGGGCTCTTCATGAAGGACATCTTGCACTGGTTAACATTGCTATAAAAAAATGTCCTCTGGTTGTAGTGAGCATATTTGTAAACCCCACCCAGTTTAATGATAAAAATGACCTGAAGAATTACCCGCGTACAATTGACAGCGACCTGGCTCTTCTTGGAACCGTTCTCAGGCAAACTGATATTGTATTTACTCCCGATGAGAAAGAAATCTATCCACAGGAAGATACAAGAAAATTCCTGTTCGGGAATCTCGACAATGTTATGGAAGCACTTCACCGGCCAGGACATTTTAACGGAGTTGCCCAGGTGGTGAGCAGGTTTTTCGAATTGGTGAAACCAGATATTGCTGTTTTTGGCCTGAAAGATTTCCAGCAGCTTACTGTTATAAAAAATCTTGTAGGACAAACTAACAACAAAGTAAAAATTATACCCTGCCCGATAGTTCGCGAAAAGGACGGGCTGGCAATGAGCAGTCGTAACAGGCTTCTGGATAAAGAAATAAGAAACCATGCTCCTGTAATCTATAAAACCCTCTCTGCCGCATCAGTAATGGCAGGGAAATACGATATACCGGAGATTGTTTCCTTTGTAGAAAAGAGCATAAACAATATACCCGGCTTCAGCCTGGAGTATTTCGAGGTTGTTGATGATTCAGAATTAATTCCGGTAAGAAAAAAAGAAGATATAAAACCTGACAGGCAATATTACGGATGCATTGCTGTTAAAGCAGGAAAAATACGATTGATAGATAATATCAACATTGCTTTTGACTGAACCAAAAGGTTAATTACCTTTGCACGTTAATTAATGTCAACAAGATATCATCATATGTTAATAGAAGTTGTAAAATCCAAGATACACAAGGTTTCCATCACGGGAGCAAACCTGCACTACGTTGGGAGTATCACAATTGATGAGGATCTCATGGATGCAGCTAATTTAATTGAAAATGAAAAAGTTCATGTTTTAAATCTGAACAACGGAGAGCGTCTTGAAACTTACGTAATAAAAGGGAATCGGGGTACAGGTGATATATTCCTGAATGGTGCCGCAGCAA
Organism: Bacteroidales bacterium; assembly: GCA_025358455.1. Lineage (GTDB taxonomy): Bacteria > Bacteroidota > Bacteroidia > Bacteroidales > VadinHA17 > LD21. The sequence continues at coordinate 14,998 of JANYJP010000107.1, read as the reverse complement.
GAAAAGTGATAATTGGTGATATAACTATAATTATGTCTTTTGCCCTAATGGATTTTGAGGAAGCAAAATTATTCAAACCAACAGTTATCTTCCCTGATACAAAAACAAATAAACTGATCTGAAATTGAGAAAAGGGATTCTACAAACATTAAAGTTCACTGCTTTCCTTGCTATTGGAATACTTTTGCTCTGGCTTGCCTTCAGGAAGGTAGATACCACAAAGTTTATTGCTGATTTAAGAGAAGCTAACTACTATTGGCTGTTATTGTCGGTTTTGTTTGGGTTTTTTGCATTTGTAAGCCGCTCACGCAGATGGATTTTGCTAATACATCCACTTGGGTATAAACCTTCATTAATAAACTCTTTTTATGCAGTTATGACAGGTTACCTTTTCAATCTTGCTTTACCAAGAATGGGCGAAATAACACGTTGTGTGGCGTTAGGTAAAAAAGAAAAGATACCGGTAGATCAATTAGTTGGAACAGTTGTTGTTGAACGGACAATCGACTTTATATCTCTGATGATTATAATGATAATTCTGATTTTTACAAGCAGCGACCAAATCGGTCCGTTTCTTAAAAACAGTATTCAGCTCCCAATTCAAAATATGTTTGGTGAAATATGGGTAATCTGGCTTTTATCAATGTTATCTGTAATGGCAGTAGTTGCACTTTTTCTGGCTGTTAGATTTAAAAATTCACTCCGTAATATAAGATTTTTCTCTAAAATATTCGATGTGGCAAAAGGAATCATTAACGGATTGAAAACGATTACCAACATGGAGAGAAAATGGGAATTTGTTTTTCATACTGTTTTCATCTGGTTTAACTATGCCCTGATGACATGGGTAGTATTTTTTTCATTGGAAAGCACTTCGTTTCTCACCTTCCGCGACAGTATTTTTATTCTGGTGATTGGGGGACTTGGTATGTCAGCTCCCGTTTCAGGTGGAATAGGCGCTTTTCATTATATTGTTCAGCAGGGACTTTACCATGTCAAGGGTATCCCCCTTGAGGATGGATTTGCATATGCAACTCTTACACACGAATCACAATTAATATTTGTAGTGATTACCGGGGCAATTTCCTTCTTCATGATTTTCAAAAAACATTCCAAGAACGAAATAACATGACTTTTTCCTATATTTGATATACAATACTTAGTGCCCCTTAGTTCCTTGGAGCCTTGGTGGCAAAAAATAAAATCATGCCACTAAGACACCAGGACACCAAGGAATCACCAGGAAAATTTCTTGTTATCCAAAATGGCAAAAAATAAAACAATATTCGTCTGTCAGAACTGCGGAGTTGAATCGGCAAAGTGGATCGGTCGATGCCCTTCATGCAAAGAATGGAATACTTACCATGAAGAGATAATCGTTCCGGCCTCTTCGCGGGAAGCAGGGTTCGTTGTGAACCAGGAAAAAAGAAAACCCGAGCTTCTTGACAGTATAGTATCAGATGAGTATGGCCGCCAAAAAACAGGTATTGCTGAACTGGACAGAATACTTGGCGGGGGTATAGTTGGCGGCTCACTTATACTTCTGGGTGGAGAACCAGGTGTTGGAAAATCAACCCTTGCCCTTCAGCTTGCACTTGCCCTTAAAGGAAAAAATATCCTTTATGTTTCGGGTGAAGAGAGTGAAGAACAAATCAGCCTCAGGGCAAAACGACTTAAGAATACTAACCCTCAATGCTATATCCTGAGTGAAACGGAACTCGAAAGCATACTGACACATGCTGAGAATATTAAACCGGGATTAATTATAATAGATTCCATTCAGACAATAAGTACCGGTTTACTTGAGTCTTCGGCAGGATCTGTTTCGCAGGTAAGGGAATGCGCTGCTCTGTTATTAAAATATTCAAAGATAACGGGAATCCCGGTCTTCCTGATTGGCCATATTACAAAAGATGGCACACTTGCAGGTCCGAAAGTACTCGAACATATTGTTGATGTGGTTCTCTATTTTGAAGGGGATAATAATTATGTTTATCGCGTTCTGCGTTCGGTTAAAAACAGATTCGGATCAACGTCAGAACTTGGAATATTTGAAATGGTTGAAACCGGTTTGAGAGAAGTTGATAATCCCTCAGAGATGTTTATCAATCAGCACGATGAAGCATTAAGTGGGATATCTATCGCGGCAACAGTCGACGGCCTCAGACCATTTTTAATTGAAACCCAGGCGCTTGTCAGCAGTGCTGTTTACGGTACGCCACAAAGAAGTTCCACCGGCTTCGATATCAGAAGGCTCAACATGCTTCTTGCAGTTCTGGAAAAAAGAGCAGGATTCAGGCTGGGGGTAAAAGACGTTTTTCTGAATATTGCGGGAGGAATTAAGGTAAATGATCCTGCAATTGACCTTGCAATTATAAGCTCAGTTTTATCATCTAATCTTGATATCCCTATTGGCAGAGAGATTTGTTTTTCCGGGGAAACGGGTTTATCCGGTGAGATAAGACCGGTATCAAGGATCGAGCAACGTATTCGTGAAGCCTCAAAAATGGGGTTCACAAAAATATATATTTCTAAATATCACAGGAATGTTGCCTCAAATGGGCTTAATATTGAAGTGATACCTGTAGCTAAGATTGAGAATCTGGTAAGGTCGCTGTTTGGGTAAAATCGGCGTACGATTCAGGGCGCACGACTCAGGGAAAAAGGAACGGTTGCCGTTTATCATGAGTCGGGAGTCGTCTAAATATGGTGTACGATTCAGGACGCACGACTCAGGGAAAAAGGAACCGGTTGCCGTTTATCGTGAGTCGTTAGTCGTCTTAATACTTCACCCTACGTGAACTTTCACTACGGGAATTACTTCTCCTTACCTTATCACAATCCAGCTCCATATTAAAGTTAGAGGGACGCTCAAACTCATCTGTCTCCATTATTCCAAACTCCGGATCATTGTAAACCTTTTTCAGGAATATTGCGAGAATCGGCAGTGCCATATTAGCTCCCTGTCCTTCTCCAAGTGTCTCAAAATGTATCGCCTGATCTTCCCATCCACTCCATACACCTCCCACCAGGTTGGGTGTGACGCCCATGAACCAACCGTTGGAATGGTTCTGTGTTGTTCCGGTTTTACCACCTATCTGGTTCATAAGGTTATATGGTTCCCTCCTCATTCTGTTTCCTGATCCTGTCCTTACAACTCCCTGTAGCAGGTTAAGCATAAGAAAAGCCTGGTTTTCGCTCAGAACCTCCTCTATCTTCGGAGTAAACTTTGATATCGTATTACCGTTTTTGTCTTCTATCCTGGTTACATATAACGGCCTGGTATACACACCTTTGTTGGCAAAAGTCCCATAGGCACCCACCATCTCTTCGAGTTTAATATCGGAAGTCCCTAAAAATATTGAAGGCACAGGGTCAATAAAACTTCTAACCCCCATTTTGTGCATAAGGTCGGCGACAGCTATTGGTTTGAATTGTTGCATCAGCCATGCCGAAATATAGTTTTCTGATTGGGCTAATCCCCAGGCCAGTGTAACCATTTTACCATGGAAGTCCTTAGGCCCCGAGCTTCTTGGGGTCCAAATTGAATCTCCCGGAATATCGAATGAACGGGCAATGTCCTCTACCTCGTAACAGGGAGAATATCCGTTTTGCATCGCTATGGCGTAAAGAAATGGCTTTATTGTACTGCCAACCTGCTTTCTCTGTTGTGTTACCGCATCATATTTGAAATATCTGAAATCAGGTCCTCCCACGTATGCTTTGACATGGCCGTTATGTGGATCCTCAACCATAAATGCAGAACGGATAAAGTACTTATAATATCGTATGGAATCGAGAGGTGTCATTGTAGTATCTCTGTCGCCCTTCCAGGAAAAAACTCTCATACTTACAGGAGTATTGAAGGCCAGCATTATGGAATCTTCCGAAAAACCTCTTGCACGCATAACATAATATCTGTCGCTTTGTTTAAGAGACGCCATAATCAGATCATCGACTTCCTTTTTTGTTACATCATTTGAATAGGGTGGGTTTTTAAATCCTTTCGCTCTTTTATAGAAATCGGGCTGCACCTCTTTTGAAAGATGTTCTGCGAGAGCCTCTTCGGCATATTTTTGCATACGGGAATTGATAGTGGTATAAATTTTTAACCCGTCTTTATAGATGTCATAATTCGATCCGTCGGGTTTCTTATTTTTGTTGCACCATCCATAGAGCGGGTCGTTTTCCCATTCCCATAAATCATCATCATACGAAGACTGCTGCACATATTTATTCCGGTCAGGCTCCGGCCTTCTCATTCTTTTTGTAAGGTACTGTCTGAGATAAGTGGCAAGACCGGTATTGTGATCTACAATTCGGAAATCAACCACTATTGGCAATTTCTTTACCGAATCCGCAACGGAAGGAGTAATATACCCGTATTTTGCCATTTGGGAGATAACCACGTTCCTGCGTAGCATCATAACGTCATAATTCCTTTTTGGATTGTATTTTGTTGAAGCTTTAAGCATCCCAATGAGTACGGCTGACTGCTGCAGGTTAAGTGAATCGGGGGTTGTGTTGAAGTATAACCTGGCAGCTGATCTGATTCCCGTTGCATTATAACTGAAGTCAAATTTGTTCAGGTACATAGTAATGATCTCTTCTTTGGTATAAAACCTTTCGAGCTTAACCGCGGTCTGCCACTCCTTGAATTTTGAAACGCCGAGCCTGATTTTTTTCACCAGTGAAGAGGTACTTGCTGTATCTCTCGGATATAGCTGCTTAGCCAGCTGTTGGGTGATCGTACTTCCGCCACCGGTACTCTGACCAAGAAGAACTGTAAGAATCGCTGCCCGTCCAAGACCCCGGATATCAATTCCCGAATGCCTGTTATAACGTATATCTTCAGTTGCAATCAGCGCATCGATCAGGTAGGGCGAAATTTCTTTGTACTCAGTCCAGGTCAGGTTTTTCATACTTATTTTCCCCAGAAGCACCCCATCCTCCGCATAAACTTCGGCGTCGAGGAAATATTCAGGGTTTTCAAGCTCGCTGAAGCTTGGCATCTTACCAAGCTTTTCCTTCGATATAAGAATGAATAATATTATTATAAAAACGAAGGGGGAAATGAACAATGACCAGAACCAGATCAGGTATTTTTTGTTGTTTGTATTGCCTTTCATTTACTTCAGAAGTTTGGTCCAAAATTAGTAAATTATAAAGAATCTTAACGGTTTATTTTGAAGTTTGGTACCTAATTGATTTACTTTGTCGTCTGATAAAAGAATAAATATCTTCCGTAATGATCGAAAATCTTGTAATTGTTGAGTCGCCCGCTAAAGCGAAAACCATTGAGAAGTTTCTGGGAAAAGATTTCCGAGTTGTTTCCAGTTTCGGGCATATAAGAGATCTCTCCAAAAAGGGTATGGGTATAGATGTTGAAAATAATTTCACGCCCGATTATGAGATCCCGAAAGAAAAAGCAAAAGTAGTAAGCGAATTGCGCAAGGCCGCTTCCGGTTCTAAGAATATATGGATCGCATCTGATGAGGACCGTGAAGGAGAAGCAATTGCCTGGCATCTTGCCAGTGTGCTTAGCCTCGATCTCGCCACAACAAAGAGAATTGTATTTCATGAAATTACAAAAGAGGCCATCACAAATGCTATAGAAACCCCGCGGCTGATTGATATGAATCTTGTTAATTCGCAGCAGGCCAGACGTATTCTTGACAGGTTGGTGGGTTTTGAAATTTCACCTGTCCTCTGGAAGAAGGTACAGCCATCACTCTCTGCCGGAAGGGTTCAGTCGGTAGCTGTGCGCCTTCTCGTTGAAAGAGAAAGGGAAATTATCTCTTTCGAATCTGAGTCTGCATTCAGAGTTACAGCTGTATTCCGGATTGATACGGCAAGCGGAGATAATGCTGTTCTTAGAGCAGAAGCTTCAAAGAGATTCCCTGATGAAAAAGAAGCATCTGAATTTCTGGAGCTTTGTACCGGTTCAAAATATACAATAGCAAATATAGCCATTAAACCGGGAACACGTTCACCTGCACCGCCTTTTACCACATCAACCCTGCAGCAGGAAGCATTCAGGAAACTTGGATTCTCGGTTGCCCAGACAATGGCTGTAGCACAGAAGTTATATGAAGCGGGTAAAATAACTTATATGAGGACTGACTCTACTAACCTTTCAAAACTTGCTCTTGTAAAGTCGCGCGAAATGATAGTATCGGAGTACGGTGAAAAATATTCCAAAACCCGTCAGTTTAAAACAAAATCGAAAGGCGCACAGGAAGCACATGAAGCTATCCGTCCTGCCTATCTCGACCAGCCTGAAACTTCAGGGAGCCAGAATGAAAAGAGGCTTTACGAACTGATTTGGAAGAGGACAGTTGCTTCGCAAATGTCCGATGCAATAATAGAAAAAACTTCTATTTCAATTGATATGAATAACTCTCCGGTTACATTCCAGGCCAACGGAGAGGTAATTAAGTTTGACGGGTTCCTCAGGGTTTATGCTGAATCGAGCGATCAGGAAACCGGAGATGATGAAAGGTATGTTATCCCTCCTGTTGTAAAAGGCATGCCTCTTACTTATGAAAATATAACAGCAACACAGAAATTCACAACACCGCCTCCAAGATATACTGAAGCGAGCCTTGTTAAAAAGCTTGAGGAATTAGGGATTGGACGACCATCAACATATGCTCCGACAATCTCAACAATTCAGAACCGCGGATATGTTTCGCGTGAAGACAGACCCGGAGAAAAGCGTCAGATAACAATTATCACGCTTCTTAACGGGAAACAGGCAGTCTCAACAAAAACCGAGATTGCCGGGAAAGAAAAATCAAAACTTTTCCCACAGGACATTGGGATGATCGTAAATGATTTCTTATTGGAGAACTTCTCAGAAATCGTTGATTACCATTTTACTGCTGAAATTGAAGAACAGTTTGATGAGATTGCTCTTGGTAACCTTAAATGGACCGGAATGATTGATAAATTTTATTCCCCATTCCATAAAACTGTTACCAACACGCTTGAAAAGAAGGAGAGAAAAACCGGTGTAAGAGTACTCGGAAAACATCCTGATACAGGGGAATCTGTTACGGTTAGAATGGGAAGGTTCGGTCCTGTTGCACAAATAGGCGATTCAGGAAACGATGAAAAACCCAGGTTTGCAAGCCTGTCCAAGAGCCAGTTGCTGGAAACTATAACACTTGATGAAGCGCTCAACCTGTTCCGCCTTCCCCGTTCATTAGGTGAATATGAAGGTGATGATACGGTTGTCGGAATCGGAAAATTTGGCCCATATATCAGATACAAGAGCAAATTTTTCTCCTTAAAAAAAGGAGTGGACGATCCATATACAGTGACCTTTGACAGAGCCGTTGAGGTTATTTTAGAAAAAAATGAAAGTGACAAAAAGAAGGTAATTAAGGATTTTGGTGATATGATGGTTCTCAACGGAAGATACGGACCTTATCTTGTTAAGGATAAGCTAAACTACAGACTTCCAAAAGGCACAGACGCAGAAAAACTGACAAAAGATGATTGTTCAACTATTATTGAAAACAGTGATAAAACCAAAAAGAGTTCTTAAAATATACTATGGTAGATCTGAACGACTATTTCAACCCTGTAAGCATTGAGAGTCCTGATTTTGCGTATCTGAACGCTCAGGCCGGTTTCCCTCACAATATTACCATTCACACTGATAACAACCCTCTGAAAGATATCAGTAAGTACAGGATTGCCATAGTAGGAATACCTGATGGCAGGAACTCTCCCAATGCCGGTTCACTGAAAGGTCCGGATGTTATCAGGGGTGAGTTGTATAAACTGGCAAAGATCCCCGGAAAACCTAAGATCATCGATCTCGGTAATATGAAGCAGGGCGTCACGTTCAATGATACTATTGCAGGTCTTTCTGATATCCTCACCTTATTGATACAGGAAAATGTATTCCCGGTAATTATCGGCGGCAGCAGTGCACTTGTTCCGGCTCTTGACAAGGCCCTCTCGCATCAAAAGATCAACTATACACTTACTGCAGTTGATCCAAGGATCGATTATAACAATGAAAAGAAAGAGCCTGATTCCTTTAATTACCTAAACACCATTATTAATAACCACAAAAGTACTTTTGCACATTACATTAATATAGGCTACCAGACCTATCTGAATGATCAGCAGGTAATAAACCGGTTCCTGAGACGAAGGTCAGAGCTTGTAAGAATCGGAGATGTCAGACAGGCAATCTATCTTACCGAACCTCTTTTCAGAGACTCCGATGTAACAATCTTTGATATTTCAGCTGTGAGACAATCAGATGCACCAGGAACAATTTGTCCATCGCCGAATGGATTTTATGGAGAAGAGATCTGTCTCCTTTCGAGATATGCAGGAATATCAGATAAGCTGAAAATATTTGGATTATTTGATGTTAATCCCGAATATGATATCCGTTCACAGACATCAGGGCTCGCCGCTCAGATCCTCTGGTTTTTTCTTGAAGGTTTTTCGCAGAAACAATATGAAACACCTGCTTTAAGCATCAGTAATTCAGGACGTTTCATTAAATATCATGTAAGAGTTACCGATCTCGAGGACGACCTTATATTTGTCAAAAGTAACCTTACCGACAGGTGGTGGATTGAACTTCCGTCAGAAAAGGACCTGAACATTTATATTGCATGTTCCCATGAGGATTACAATAAGGCAAACCGGAATGAGGTTCCAGACAGATGGGTTAATGCTACCGAAAGATTAAAAAAATAAATATAACATTATACACGTCTTCTGCGTATAAAGGATTTGTGATAAAGTTTGATGTGAATCTGACAGGCAATTATCAATCTTAAAGAGTTTAAAGTAGAATTTCAATCGTTCTAAATGGTCATTATATTTAATTTTAAATAATCGCCGGTAAATTTGTATTCGATTCGGATTTTTATTTATTTTACTCGTTCAACTAAAATGTATCGCAACGTTAAGTAAAGAAATGAAAAAGCTAAATATTGCATTTCTTTTTTTAGTTATAATTATACATCCTGTTTTGTCTCAACAGGATCCGTTGTCGAGTCATTATATGTTCAACACACTTACATACAACCCGGGTGTTGCCGGGACCTCCGGAATGATCTGTGCCACTGCACTAAACAGGCAACAATGGGTCGGTTTTAAAGGAGCTCCTGCAACAACAGTTTTTAATATCAGCGCACCCATTGCCCCATTTAAGGTTAAAAGCGGAGTCGGGTTACTGGTAGAGAGCGATAATATAGGCTTCGATAAAGACATAAACCTTTCTGCATCATATTCTTACCTGATGGAACTTGGCACAGGGAAACTTGGTATCGGGCTAAGCCTGGGAATGATAAATAAAATACTTTCTCCACATTGGTCGATCCCCACAGGTGATTCACATACACCAGAATCGGGAGATCCCCTTATTCCGGTAAATAAAGAGAGTTATGTTGCATTTGATGCGGGGTTAGGTGTATTCTATAAAACTGACAAATATTATGGGGGCTTTTCGATTACGCACCTGAATCAACCTAAGATTAAATTTTCAAAAGGAACTCCCTATATCAGCAGGCATTTTTACCTGACAGCAGGGTATGTTTTGCAAATGTCAAACCCGTCGCTGGAGCTACTCCCCTCAATCTTTGCGTTCAGTGATGGTAAAGTAGCTCAGTTTACAATAACCTCATTAATCAGATACAATAAAAAAGTATGGGGTGGCGTTTCTTATAGAGTTGGTGATGCCCTGATCGGTATGGTAGGCTTTGAATTGTTCAATGGGATTAGGTTGGGTTATGCCTATGATTTTACTTTATCGGATGTTAGGAAAAGCAGTAGCGGGTCCCATGAATTCATGGTTAATTATTGCTTTGATCTTAATATGGGTAAAAGCCCTATGAAATATAAAAGTATCAGATTTTTGTGATTATTAAAAAAATTAACTTACTTGCAATATAAAATTCTAATGTATTATGAAAAAGGTAACCCTATCTGCTCTAATATTGATACTCTTGTTGACTGGTTGCCATTCTTCAAAAAATGGAGAATTGACTGGTGTTCAGGGGCGGAAGAAATTCTTTGAGCCGGAACCCTTTGAGATGGCATTTATTCCTGCCGGGAATTTTATGATGGGCCCCAGCGATCAGGATGCACTATTTGCAAATAACGCTATATCAAAGTCAGTTACAGTAGATGCTTTCTGGATGGATCAGACAGAAATTACAAATAATAAATATCGCCAGTTTGTATATTACGTCCGCGATTCAATTCTCAGAACAAAACTTGGAAACGCAAGCGTACCTGACAGGCAATACTTCATGGCAGATAAGGACGGCAATGTAATTGAGCCCAATGTGATTAACTGGGAAGAAAAAATCGATCCTGAAGAAGAAACCACTAAAACAACTTTTGAGGAGATGTATTATCCTCCTGAAGAAAGATTCAACGGCAAAAAACAAATAGATGTCAGAAAACTGAATTATTCCTATTTCTGGGTTGATTATCAACAGGCAGCAAAATCAAATTATAAGCAAGATTATGCTACAAACACCGGGAAGTATGAGGGGCAGGTAACAAATCTGGACGGAACACGTACCGATGTAAAAGACCGCTCATCATTTATCAAACATAATATCATTAATGTTTATCCTGATACTCTCTGCTGGATCAGAGATTTTACTTATTCATTCAACGATCCCCAGGCTTCACTTTATTTCTGGCATCCATCATTTGATGATTATCCGGTTGTAGGTGTATCGTGGGTTCAGGCAAGCGCTTTCAGCATCTGGAGAACCGACTATATGAATACTTCACTCAGAAAAGAGGGAATTCCTGATGTACAGAATTATGAACTACCGCTTGAGTCACAATGGGAATATGCAGCCAGAGGCGGACTTGCTCTTTCCATGTACCCATGGGGCGGACCTTATACCCGTAACTACAAAGGGTGTTTCCTTGCCAACTTTAAACCATTGCGCGGTAACTATATTGATGATGGAAATGTGTATGCCGGAAAAGTAGGGTCTTATGAACCAAATGAATATGGCCTTTATGATATGTCAGGTAACGTTTCTGAATGGACACGTGGTTCATATTCTCCATCAGCTTATATCTTCCAGCACGATCTTCAGCCTGACTATCAGTACAATGCAAAGCCACAGGATCCTCCTATTATGAAACGTAAAGTTATACGTGGCGGCTCCTGGAAAGATATAGCCTATTTTCTTCAGACCAGTTCAAGAGATTATGAATATCAGGATTCCACAAAACCATATGTTGGTTTCCGCAATGTAAGAGGATATATTGGTGTAAACTAAATAATTGAAATAACCCTAAAATAATCAGGTATATGAGCCTAGCAGAATTAGTACAAAGCAGCGGGTGGAAAAATTTCATCTCTAAACTTTATGGTTTAGGTGCTTCCGTCGTTATTATTGGTGCATTGTTTAAAATACAGCACTGGCCACTGGCAGGAACCATGCTTACTATTGGTCTTCTTACCGAAGCAGTTATCTTCTTCTTCTCAGCATTTGAACCATTGCACGAAGAGGTTGACTGGTCGCTTGTGTACCCGGAGCTTGCAGGAATTCCGGAAGATGAATCGCCTGAACTTGCCTCTCATGGCGGGAAACATTCTGGAGGAATAACAGGCGGTTACAGTGGTGGAGGCGCAATCGGTGGTGGTGCAGGATCTGTTGCTCTGGCAAAATTTGATGAGATGCTCGAGAAAGCAGAAATCACTCCCGACCTGTTCCAGAAACTTGGCGTTGGAATGAAAAAGCTAAGTGAAACAACAGCTAATATGAATGCAATGGGCGATGTCACCGCTGCTTCAACAAAATATATGAATACTGTTAATGGTGCTACTGATAACCTGGGCAAACTATCCGATTCATATCAGTCAACTGCCAAATTAATAAATGACACAAGTTCTACATATCGCAATATGGCTGATTCATTCTCAGTTATTGAAATAGGTGGAAAATCATACCAGCAGCAACTTGAATCGCTGAACAAAAATCTCTCAGCTCTTAATGCAGTATATGAACTGCAGCGTAAAGGAGCTGATGACCATATGAAAGAATCTGAAAACCTATATAAGGGTATTCAGGGTTTAATGAAAGACCTTTCAGAATCAGCCGGTGATACTAAAAAGTACCGCGAACAGATAACAAAACTCAATGACAGTCTGTCTGCTTTGAATAATGTTTATGGAAATATGCTTTCTGCTATGAATGTTAAATAACGTGGCATTTTAAATACCTAACTAAACTACCTACAAAATGGCTCACGAAAGGCTATCTCCACGGCAAAAGATGATCGGTATGATGTACCTGGTGCTTACCGCCATGCTTGCACTTAACGTATCAAAAGAGGCCGTTGAAGCATTTAAAAAAGTTGATAAGGGTCTTACTCAGACAATCGCTAACTACGCTATAAAAAATAATATCATTTATCAGGAATTCGACAGGGCAGCAGCTGAAAACCCCACAAAAGCAGGAAAATATAAAACAGCAGCATATTCAGTTAAAGAACGTGCAGACGAGGCATTTAACTTTATTCAAGGTCTCAAAATAGAAATTATCAATAAAGCTGAAGGTCCTGAAAACCTGGCCGTCAAAGGAACTGAAGTAATTGTTGAAGAAGTTAAAAGAATTGATGACACCAATGTCCCTTCTGAAATTATGATCGGACCAAACGAAAATGGTAAAGCTAACGACCTGAAGGCTATTCTTAAAGATTACCGTGAGTTCCTGGTAACCACTCTTGAGGGAAAAAATCCAACAGCCGAAAAAGCTTTAAAAATAAGCCTGATGACTGATGACGGAATAAACAAAGATGGCGCAACTGAACGTTGGGAAAACCTTAATTTCCAGACATTACCACTTGTGGCAGTTATATGTATCCTTTCAGAATACCAGGTTAACGTAAGAAATGCTGAAACGGAAGTTCTTAACTATCTCTACTCCCAGATTGATGCCTCCTCCTTTAAGTTTAATAAGCTTACTGCAATTGTTATCCCGAATAATAATTATGTAACTATGGGAAGTGATTATGAAGCACAGGTATTTATCTCTGCTACAGATACTACCCAGAAACCGGAAATTACAGTTGGAGGAAATAAACTTGAACTTGATGATTCAGGTAAAGGGATATATAAAGCCCGCGCTGCTTCAGTCGGACCAAAAAAATGGGGTGGCATAATCGCCCTGAAAGCACCTGACGGGACAATTAAAAACTATGACTTCGATGCATCATATGTTGTCGGTGAACCCAATGTTATTGTATCTGCCACAGCAATGAACGTTATGTATACAGGTATCCCCAACCCTATTGACGTTTCAGTACCCGGTGTTAGTCCTGATAAGATTAAGATCAAAGTTGTAAACGGAACCGTTACTACTGAAAAAGTTAAAAACTCAAAAGGCGTGAATTTCAAGGGTACCTGGGCTATCAAACCAAACGCTGTCGGACAGGATGTTCAGATAATTGTTACTGCTGATATGAGCGGAAAACCTGTACAGTTTGCACCATATCCATTCAGGGTAAAAGGTCTTCCCGTTCCTGTTGCGCAATTTGCACAGAAAAGTACAGGAAGTGTTCCCAGGGCAACTGCTGCGGCTCAACAGGGTGTGTTTGCAATATTGCCCGATTTCGACTTTGACCTTCAATATCAGGTTACCGGATTTACAGTACTGTATTCTGACAAGGGAGCTGACTATGAAGAATCAAGTACAGGCAGTAACCTTACACCAAAACAAAAAGATCTGATCAGCAGGCTTACCAGAGGAAAAAACCTGATCATAAAGGATATCAAGGCAGTGGGACCAGATCAAAAAACGAAGGAGTTAATGCCTATAATTTTGAAAATTGATTAGTACAAAAAAAATATACCATCATGAATAAGAAAATTCTTTTTGGATTTATTGCCCTATCGCTGTCAGGTGTTATTAATGCTCAGAGTTTCGGTGATATTTACCAGAAATCGATGCCTGATGCAAAAAAGATTGAGTTCCCTTACCTGAGAGAAGCGGATGCTGTATGGTCAAAAAAGATATATAGGATGATCGACCTGAGGGAAAAGATAAACCAACCTTTGTACTATCCCACTACGACAACTCTTGATGGCAGAAAAAACTTCATTAATATCCTTCTTGAAGAGATTAAAGCCGGCAGACTAATAGCTTATGATCCTCTGAATACAAGTGTAAGTACAACATATTCAGACATTGAAGGGAAAATGGGAGCTGTTACCAAAACTGAATCAATTACTATTAATGCTGCAGGGTTAACCAGAGATACCACAATTAAGCAGGATGCCAAACCTGAAGAGGTGAAACAATTGCTTCTTTATGAAGAATGGTATTTTGATAAGAAACTTTCAAAACTCGATGTAAGAATAATTGCTATTCAGCCTATTTACATGGCATTCGACGAACAGGCCGGAAGAATTCTTAAGAAACCCTTATTCTGGATTAAATATAACGAAGCCAGGGACGCTCTTGCAAAACAGGAGGTGTATCTTAGTAATAACGACGCTCAGAGAATGTCATTTGATGACCTTTTCATGCAAAGAAGGTTCGGAAGCATGATTTACGGGGAATCCAATGTGTACAATGACAGGATGATCCAGGAATATCAGGTAGGGAAATATACCCTTTTTGAGGCTGAACGTATAAAAAATGAGCTTTTCAATTTTGAACACGATCTTTGGGAATACTAGGATACCCACAACCCACTGAAAGGGGCTATAATATAAACATTTAATCAATAAGTCCCCCTGCCCATCGGAAGGCCGGTGTTAAGGGATTTAGAGTTAAAAATAGTAGAGGAGGGTCGCGACCCTCCTCTACTATTTTTATCCTTCTCTACTATCTTTACCCTTCTCTACTATCTTTACCCTCCTCTATTATTATTGCTCACTTCTACAGAAATTTTTCTTTCGTAGATTTCTTCACATCTTCAAGGTATTGCTTTATATTCTGTTCCTCCTCCTTTTTAACAATCAGAAGCACATCATCAGAAT
>JANYJP010000081.1 GCA_025358455.1 Bacteroidales bacterium | reverse complement strand
ACACAACCTATTTCTATTTGATTTTCGCAATTCGGGTACTTTTAAAGTGATGATTAATGTTAAACTTTTGTTATTTTTCTTGATTAATTGAATTGATTTTTTTAATTTCGTGATCGTTAACGATACAATAATTTTCAAATTTATAAAATTTTATAAACCAATTATAAATATGACACCATTTATAAATGAAAATTTTCTTCTGGTAAATAAAACTGCCCAAAATCTTTATCATAAATATTCTGAAAATCAACCTATTATTGATTTCCATTGTCACCTTTCACCGGGAATGATCGCAGATGATCGTGTATTTGATAACCTTACCCAGGCCTGGCTGGAAGGGGATCATTATAAATGGAGGGCAATGAGAACAAATGGCGTAAGTGAAATGTTTTGTACCGGGAATGTTTCTGATAATGAGAAGTTTGCAAAATGGGCTGAAACGGTTCCTTCAACAATTGGTAATCCGCTGTATCACTGGACTCATCTGGAGCTTGCCAGATATTTCAATATTAGTGAACTTCTTTCACCTTCAACTGCATCAGCAATCTATCAAAAAACCAGTGCAATGTTGCAGACAAAAGAATATAGTATACGATCTCTGATACGAAAGATGAAGACGGAGGTTATTTGTACAACTGATGACCCTACAGATAACCTGGAATATCATCGAAAACTGAAAGGATCTTTTGAAACTACAGTTCTTCCCACCTTTCGTCCCGATAACCTTTTAAAGACAGAAGATCCTGAAAAATTCAAAGTCTACCTTCTTAAACTTGAACAGGCTGGCAATGTGGAAATAAGAAACTTTGAATCTCTGATAGAAGCGCTTGACAAAAGACATCAGTTCTTTCACGAAATGGGCGGACGTCTTTCAGATCACGGACTTGATCGATTTTACTTCGACAGTTTTACATTATCGGAAATTGACCGCATATTTAAAAAATTGATTAAAGGAGAAAGCATCACATTTGCTGAAACTGAAAAATACAAGACCGCTGCAATGCTGGAACTCTGCAGACTTAACCATAAGCGGGGCTGGACCCAACAGTTCCATGTCGGTGCCCTGAGAAACAATAATGCCCGAATGTTCAGAAAGATGGGACCTGATACAGGATGGGACTCAATTGGTATCACGCAGGATGCCATTAAAATGTCAAAATTTCTGAGTGCACTTGACAATACGGAACAGTTAGCAAAAACTATTTTATATAACCTTAATCCTGCAGATAATGAGATGATGATAACGATGGCCGGGAATTTCAATGACGGATCATCGGCAGGTAAGGTACAATATGGTCCCGCATGGTGGTTCCTCGACCAGAAGAACGGAATGGAGAAGCATTTTAAGGATGTTGCTTCTCTTGGGTTATTGAGAAGGTTTATCGGCATGGTTACTGATTCGCGAAGCTTCCTCTCCTATCCCCGTCATGAATATTTCAGACGCCTGGTTTGCAACTTTATCGGTGACGAGGTTGAGAAAGGACTGATTCCTGATGAAGAAGAACTACTGAAACCTCTGATTGAAGGAATCTCATATAAAAACGCAAAAGAGTATTTTGGATTTAACAAATAACCTCTTATCAATTAGTAAATAACATATTATATATGAACGATTTAAATTTAAGAGATAAAGTGGCAGTTATAACCGGGGGTGCAGGCGTTATCTGTTCAACGATGGCAAAGTCGTTAGCTGCACAGGGTGTTAAAACAGTAATTCTCGACCTCAACCCGGAAGCTGCGGCTGCTGTTGCTGATGAGATTAAAAAAGCTTTCGGAACAGATTCCATTGGAGTCTCAGCCAGTGTTCTGGATAAAGCATCTCTTGAGCTTGCCAGGGAGAAAATTCATGATAAATTCGGCCTTATAGATATTCTTGTTAATGGAGCCGGAGGAAACTCACCGGCAGCTACAACAAAAGTCGAAAAAATGGACGGTGATGATAGCGAAAATCTGGAAGGTACATTTTTTGGCCTTCAGATAGAGGGTTTCGACAGGGTATTTGACCTCAATTTCAAAGGTACACTTATCCCCTCGATGGTTTTCGCCACTGATATGGTTAAGAAAAAAGCCGGAGTCATAATCAACATTTCTTCAATGAATTCATACCGGCCATTGACTAAAATTGCTGCTTATTCTGCAGCGAAAGCTGCTGTTAATAATTTTACACAATGGCTGGCCGTACATTTTTCCAAAACAGGAATAAGGGTAAATGCAATTGCACCCGGGTTTCTTCTTACAAATCAGAACAGGTTCCTTCTTATTGATGAAAAAACAGGAGATCTCACGCCCAGAGGGAGGAAAATAATCAACGGAACACCAATGGAACGTTATTGTATGCCTGAAGAACTTACCGGCACTCTTATCTACCTTGTATCTGATTTATCAAAATTTGTTACAGGTATTGTAATCCCGGTCGATGGAGGATTCAGCGCTTATAGCGGGGTGTGAGAAAAAACGCAAATCGCGAAACGCGAAACAAAAAATAATGGTTACATATAAATGTACAGATACATCTTAATAAAAGAACAATGCCGAAAAATGTTATTGTAGCCCAGTCGGGTGGACCCTCGCCTGTAATCAACAGTTCTCTTCGGGGGATTATTGAAACATGCCGGATGTTTCCTGACAAATTCGGGAAAGTTTATGGAGGATGGCATGGAATTGAAGGGGTATTAAAGGAGGAGCTTCTTGACTTGTCAGTTCAGAAAGAAGAGGAGATTGCTCTTTTGAGAAACACTCCTGCTGCCGGTAGCATTGGTACCTGTCGCTATAAACTCAAAGACAAACAGCAAAAGGATTTTCATAGAATCATGGAGGTCTTTAAAGCTCATAATATTGGCTATTTTTTCTATATAGGCGGAAATGATTCACAACATACTGCATTTAAAGTCAGTGAACTGGCAAAAACAAGAGGGTTTGACCTGGTTGCAGTCGGTGTGCCAAAAACAATAGATAATGATGTGGGTGACAATGAATTTAAGCTTATTGATCATACCCCGGGCTACGGCAGCGTGGCAAGATACTGGTCGCATATTATTCAAAATGCCAATGAAGAGAATATGGGCTCAGCTCCTGCAGATCCGGTTCTGGTAGTACAGGCGATGGGACGTAAAATAGGATATATTCCCGCAGCTGCACGTCTGGCTGATCCTGATAGAAATATGCCTCTTCAGATCTATATGGCTGAATCAAAGGTATCGATTGATAACCTGGTTGATAATGTCAATGATCAGATAAAAAAGGATGGAAGATGTGTTGTTGTTATAAGCGAAGGCTTCGATGCCGGAAGCATAGGAGAAGTAAAAGACGCCTTTGGTCACACTTCATTCGGCTCGAGTCAGAATTCCGTTTGCCAGACTGTTGTTAATTATCTCAACAGTAAAGGGTTAAAAACAAGAGGAGCTGCCAGGGGCCAGGTAATGGGAACTGATCAGCGACATACTACCGCGTATGCTTCAATCGTTGATCTCGATGAAGCATACAAAGTCGGACAGAAAGCTGTTGAGATAGCATTATATGAAGGTAATGGCTGGATGGCTACAATATTAAGGGAGCCGGGATTTATTTATAATGTGAGATATGAGAAGGTTTCACTTGAAAAAGTTGCGCTCTCTGAAAGAACATTCCCTGAAAAATGGATCGCCCCCAGCCGTTATGATGTAACAGATGAATTTCTTGCCTACGTCAGACCATTAATAGGCGAAGACTGGCCGTCTGTACCAATGATCAACGGAAGGCAGCGATTTTCAAGATTCGATATGAAATTTGCTGATAAAAAACTACCTGAATATAATTTGGAAGCATACGAAAAATAATAATGGATCCACGCGAACAATTACTTGCACTTAAACCTCAAAAAGAGTTTTTTATCGGTATAGATTCCGATGGATGTGCATTTGACACAATGGAAATTAAGCAGAAAGAATGCTTCTGCCCGAACTTCATCAAATATTTCGGGATGCAGCCGGTATCTAAATATGCACGTGAAACCTGGGAATTTGTTAATCTTTATTCTACTAACAGGGGCTGTAATCGTTTCCTGGCAGTAAATGAGACTTTACGACTTCTTGCACTCCGTCCTGAAGTTAATGCAAGAAATTTTACAGTTCCTTCTTCTGATTCGCTTATTGACTGGACAAAAAAAGAAACGAAACTGGGGAATCCGACACTCAAAAAATATGCTGCAGAAGTAGATGATCCTTTCATTACTCAAACGCTTGAATGGTCGATGAAAGTTAATGAGGATATTGCAAAAATGGTATTTGGTATTACACCATTTCCCTTCGTGAAAGAATGTCTTGAAAAAATAAGACTTAAAGCTGATGCTATGGTCGTATCACAAACTCCTCTTGAGGCGCTGAAACGCGAATGGGAAGAGAACAAAATTGACCATTTCCTGCGAATGATAGCAGGTCAGGAACATGGGACAAAAACAGAACATCTCAGGTATGCTTCAAAAGGAAAATATCCTGATGACAAAATACTTATGATTGGTGATGCGAACGGTGATCTGAAAGCTGCGAAATCAAACGGAGTACTCTTCTACCCTATAAACCCCGGGAAAGAAGAAGCTTCCTGGGAAAGGCTTTTTAACGAGGGTCTGGACAGGTTTTTTACCGGAGCTTATAAGGGCAGTTACGAAGATAAACTGATAAAGGAGTTTGAGGCTTATCTTCCTGAGCTCCCGAATTGGAAATAGGTGTGAGGAGTGAGGTGTGAGAATAAATGACTAAAAGATAAGATGAAAATCAAAAATAATATTAACCACGGATATCACGGAGTAGCACGGAGAAAACACGGATTTTAAACTCCGTGAATCTCCGTGTTCTCCGTGGTAAAAAAAGAACAAAATGATCTATTATAAATCCGGTTCGGAAAATACAATCCTTGGTACAAAGGACCTTGAGTCGGGATTATATTCTGCTCTCGATAAACTGGGCATAAAGACTAAGGTTCTGGTTGTACCTCCTGATTTTACAAGGTATCATTCAAGAGCCGGTGAAATCACCTCATTGATATATAATTACTACAAAGAGGGTTTAAAAGATGTTCTTCCGGCACTTGGCACACATTCACCAATGTCGGCCCGGGAACTTGATATAATGTATAAAGGTGTACCAAAAGATCTTTTCCGCGTACATGACTGGAGAAATGATGTTGTAACAGTGGGTACAGTACCCGGTGAATTTGTATCTGAGATTACTGATGGAGCCCTAAGTTATTCCTGGCCCGCACAACTTAACAAACTGGTTTTCAATGGAGGTCATGATCTTATTCTGTCAGTGGGTCAGGTCGTTCCTCATGAAGTGATCGGAATGGCCAATTACAATAAGAACCTGTTTGTAGGAACCGGCGGAGCCGAAGGAATAAATAAGAGTCACTTTATTGGTGCGGTGTACGGGATGGAAAGGATCATGGGTAAAGCCAGTAATCCTGTCAGAAGCCTTCTGAATTATGCATCAGCCAATTTTACTTCACACCTGCCTATTATTTATGTACTTACAGTAATTGGACGAGAGAAGGACTGTAAACTTGTTGTGAGAGGATTATTCATAGGTGACGATGAAGAAGTTTTCAATCTGGCAGCTGAATTATCACTTAAGGTTAACTTTTCTATACTCGATAGTCCGCTGGAGAAAGTCGTAGTATACCTCGATCCATCCGAGTATAAGAGTACATGGCTGGGAAATAAAAGCATTTACAGGACCCGGATGGCTATGGCGGATAATGGTGAACTAATAGTGCTTGCCCCTGGATTGAAAGAGTTTGGCGAGGATAAGGAAATTGACAGGCTTATAAGGAAATATGGTTATAAGGGTATGCCCTCTACTCTAAAATCGCTGAAAGCGAACGAGGATCTTCAGAATAATCTAAGTGCTGCCGCGCATTTGATTCACGGCAGTTCAGAAGGAAGGTTTTCTATAACCTATTGTCCCGGACATCTTACCCGACAGGAAATTGAATCGGTAAACTTCAGATATGCTGATCCGGGAGAAATGATGAAAAGGTATGATCCTTCACTACTTCAGGATGGATTTAATAAACTCGCCGATGGTGAAGAAATATTCTATATCTCAAACCCGGCTCTGGGATTATGGACTTCAAAAGAAAGATTAACATAATATTATAAACTAACTCTTTTATATGATTAACTGGGGGATAATTGGTTGTGGCAAAGTAACCGAAGTAAAAAGCGGACCTGCATTTAATAAAGTAAAGGATTCAAGGTTAATTGCAGTAATGCGGAGAGACGTATCGCTTGCAGAAGATTATGCCAGGCGTCATAATGTACCAAAGTTTTATTCAAAGGCAGCTGATCTGATCAACGATAAGGATATAAATGCAGTTTATATTGCAACTCCTCCGGGAAGTCATGCAGAGTATGCCCTGGAAGTGATTAAAGCTGGAAAACCGGTTTATATTGAGAAACCAATGGCAATTAACTATTCCGAATGTTTGAAAATAAACAACGCCGCGGAAAAATATAAGGTCCCTGTATTCGTAGCCTATTACAGAAGAGGCCTTCCCGGATTCAATATGGTCAAAAATATGATTGAAAACGGAAGCATTGGGAAAGTACTTTTTTTGCAGATGCAATTATTCAAATTTCCATCATCTGATGAAAAATCAGGGAAACTGCCGTGGCGTGTTGACCCTGCAATCTCAGGAGGAGGTCATTTCTTCGATCTGGCATGCCATCAGCTTGATTACCTTGATTATGTTTTCGGTCCGATCCAAAAAGTGAAATCTATTGTCTTTAATCATGCCGGACTTTATAAAGCTGAAGATTTTGTTACGGCTGAATTTGTTTTTCATGATAATATTGTCGGAACAGGAACCTGGAGTTTTAGTGTTTCGCCTGAAAGCAGCAGAGATACAATTGAGATCATTGGTGACAAAGGATCTATAAAATTTTCCACCTATAGTTTTGAACCTATAATACTTACAAATTCCTCCGGACGACAGGAATTTATTAATGAGCGTCCTGAGAATGTTCAGATTTTCCTTATAGAAAAAATAGTTCAGGCGCTTACCGGAAAAGGTACTTCACCCAGTACAGGAATTTCAGGTGCAAGAACATCTAAGATTATGGATGAGGTGGTTGATGAGTACTATAAACGCAAAAGATAAAAAGATAAAAAGATTGCTTCGCTTCACTCGCGATGACAGTGCAAGCAAACAAGTCCGGATTTGAACGAGAAACACGAAACGAATAATGAGCGGACTGGAAATTTGAAAAAACAGAATTAAATACATATAATCATTTAACTATGAACAAATTATCAGACATCGGATTAATAGGATTGGCAGTTATGGGTGAGAATCTTGTACTCAATATGGAGAGTAAGGGTTTTCAGGTTTCTGTTTTCAACAGATCGACTCAAAAAGTTGATGATTTTATTGCCGGAAGAGCAAAAGGTAAAAAGATCATTGGCGCCCATTCAATCGCGGAACTAGTAAGTTCGCTGGATCGCCCAAGAAAGGTAATGCTCATGATAAAAGCGGGGAGCGCTGTTGACGAAATGATTGAAACTCTCATCCCGCTACTCTCACCAGGAGATGTTATTATTGATGGTGGAAACACTCATTATCCCGATACAAACAGGAGAACTGCACTTGTGGAAAGCAAGGGTCTGCTCTACGTTGGTACCGGAGTTTCCGGCGGGGAGGAAGGAGCATTACTCGGTCCGTCAATTATGCCCGGTGGTTCAAAGGCAGCCTGGCCGATTGTTAAACCAATTTTTCAGGCAATAGCAGCAAAAGTTGAAGATGGTTCACCATGCTGCGAGTGGGTTGGAGAAAATGGGGCAGGTCATTTTGTTAAAATGGTTCATAATGGAATTGAGTATGGCGACATGCAACTTATCTGTGAAGCATATCAAATAATGAGAGACCTTCTTCATATGAGCGCTGATGAAATGCATTTTATAATGAAAGAATGGAACAAAGGTGACCTTGACAGCTATCTCATTGAAATTACCAGGGATATTCTTGCATACAAAGATACAGATGGCAAGCCTCTTGTTGATAAAATTCTGGATACTGCAGGACAAAAAGGCACAGGCAAATGGACGGCTGTTACAGCCCTCGATTTTGGAATTCCACTTACATTGATTGGCGAAGCCGTTTTCTCCAGATGCCTTTCTGCAATAAAGAATGAAAGAATTGAAGCTTCAAAAATACTGAATGGTCCCACTTCTTCATTTAAAGGAGATAAAGTAAAATTCATTAACGATATTAAAGATGCCCTCTATGCATCAAAAATCGTATCGTATGCTCAGGGTTATGCACTTATGAAGGCTGCTGCACTTGAATACAAATGGAAACTAAATTATGGCGGAATTGCCCTGATGTGGCGGGGCGGCTGTATTATAAGATCTGCCTTCCTGAGTAAAATAAAAGAAGCTTTTGATAACAATGCTTCAATCACCAATCTTCTGCTCGATCCGTTCTTTAAAGATAAAGTTGAAAAAGCACAGAGCGGATGGAGAAATGTTGTGGCAACTTCTGTAACAAATGGTATCCCTGTTCCGGCAATATCAGCGGCCCTCGGATATTTTGATGGCTACAGATGCGAAAACCTGCCTGCTAACCTGCTGCAGGCACAACGCGACTATTTTGGAGCACATACATATGAGCGTACCGATAAACCAAGAGGTGAGTTTTTCCACACAAACTGGACCGGACGAGGCGGAACAACTTCTTCTTCAACTTATAATGTCTGATAAATTAACTATAACTCAACCTGTACAATGCAAGAAATAAAAAAAATCAGTAATTACAGATGGACTGTATGTGCATTAATATTCTTTGCAACGACTATAAACTATCTCGACAGGCAAGTGATCGGCATTCTTAAACCATTGCTTGAAAGTGATCTTAATATTGGAGAGATTCAGTATGCAAATATTGTAACTATTTTCCAGTTGTTCTATGGTTTTTCAATGTTGCTGGCAGGCCGGCTTATTGATAAATTCGGGACAAAGTTCGGCTATGGGATATCAGTTTTGTTATGGAGTATTGCAGCAATGGGCCACGCTCTAGCTAAAGGAGTAATTGGATTTGGATTCTGGAGAGCTTTATTAGGTATCAGCGAATCAGGTAACTTCCCCGCTGCAATAAAGACAATTGCTGAATGGTTTCCCAAGAAAGAAAGAGCTCTGGCAACAGGTATTTTTAAT
>JANYJP010000026.1 GCA_025358455.1 Bacteroidales bacterium | reverse complement strand
AAAGAGAATAAACTGCGGTTTAATGACACACCTTTTGAGGAAGTTTTGAGAAGAATCGGCAGAAAGTATAATGTCCGTTTTGAAATTTCAAGCCATGATCTTTTAAATTTGAAATATACAGCAACATTTATTGATGAACCTGTTGAAGATGTTATGCAAATGTTAAAAACTGTAAGCCCTATAACTTATAAAATTTATTACCTCACTTCAATTAATGATAAGAAATACCTTAAACCGAGGATTGTTGTGGGGAAAAGAAAACCTGTATAATAGTAACCCTAAACCTGAGAACCTTCTGCCTATGAAACATTTTCCCAACAATTTCTTGTAAAAATAAGCAGGAAAGTCTGTCCGGACCTCCCTGCCACGATTGTAATGCATTAATACCCAGAACATACAAGGATTAATGCGATTTAGTTATAAACCGTCTAAATCATTCAAACTTATGAAAAAATTCAACATTTTACAACGAATTGCTTTATTTAAAGTATGTTCGAAAAAAACCTTCAGAATTATGAAACTTTCAACCTTTTTTCTTTTTGCGACAGTTTTCAATGTATTCGGGAGTATATCATACTCGCAGAATGCACGACTGAATCTTGACATGAAGGATGCTACAATGCAAACTGTACTTAAAGCTATTGAGGGCCAGACCGAATTCTTTTTTCTCTATAGCTCCAAGATGATAGATGTAAATAAAAAGGTGGACATCAATGTCACTGACAAAAACATAATTGATGTTCTGGATGAACTTATAACAGGGACAGATATAAAATATGCTGTCAGAGACAGACAAATCCTTTTATTTAATAAGGAAGCAGATTTGACAATGATTTTGCAACAGAACAGAATAACCGGTACTATTATCGGAAAAGATGGTGCTCCTCTCCCCGGAGTTAATGTTGTAATTACCGGAACCACTCAGGGAACTATAACTGATATTGCCGGTAAGTATAATATTGATGTTCCCACGGGATCCAAAAGCATAACATTTTCATTTATAGGTATGGAGCCTCAGGAAATTAGCATCGGCAACTTAAATGAAATTAATGTAACTATGGCTGAATCAGCATTTAGCCTGGATGAAGTAATGGTCATAGGTTATGGAACTGTTAAGAGGAGTGATTTGACAGGTTCCGTGTCCTCAATTAAAGGAGATAAAATTAGCCTCCAGGGAGTGGGTAATCCGGTCCAGGCATTGTCTGGAATTGCTACAGGAGTACAGGTTATTCAAAACTCAGGTCAGCCGGGTAGCGATTTAAATGTTATAATCAGAGGGGGTAATTCGCTTCTGGGAAGCAATGAACCATTGTATATTGTAGATGGATCTCCCATGGTTGCA
This sequence comes from Bacteroidales bacterium, assembly GCA_025358455.1. GTDB lineage: Bacteria > Bacteroidota > Bacteroidia > Bacteroidales > VadinHA17 > LD21. The sequence continues at coordinate 9,590 of JANYJP010000026.1, read as the reverse complement.
GGATTAAATATACTTAACAATAATGACATAGAATCAATTGAAATACTTAAAGATGCCTCAGCAACAGCAATTTATGGTTCAAGAGGTGCTAATGGGATCGTTCTTGTAACTACAAAAAAAGGTAAAGAAGGGAAACCTGTCTTTGAATATGCTGGTTATTATGGTGTTCAGCAAGTTTCAAAAACCATTGATATGTTAAATGCAAAAGAGTATGCTACGCTTGCCAATGTAAGGGCTGCAAACGATGGAGAAAAACCATACTTTTCTGATTCCCAGATTGCATCTTTTGGTGAAGGAACTAACTGGCAGAATGAAATTTTCCAATTAGCGCCAATACAGAATCATTCATTAAGATATTCCGGGGGAAGTGATAAGACGACTTTTAATATTTCAGGAAGTTATTTTGACCAGAAGGGAATTATCATTAATTCAGGTTATAGTAATCTTCAATTTAAGACGAGTCTTGAAACTAAAATAAATCCAAACTGGAAACTTTCTTTGAATACTATCCTAAGCAGAAGAGAGAATAAGAATATTTATAGTAATAATACTGAAAGAGGAAGAGGAGTCTTGAGTGCCTCGTTAGGTATTTCACCAACAATCTCGGTTCGAGATGACAATGGAAAGTATAGTTCTTCCAGACCATATGGATTCAGCCCTGAAGGATTGGAGAATCCTGTTGCAATGGCTCTCGAAAGAAAACAGGCTAGACATTCCAATGATCTTTACTTTAACCTGTTTACAAACGGGAAACTTACAAAAGATCTGGTTTTATATTCATCAGTCGGAGTTCAGTATGAAAATACACGAGGAGATCTTTATTCTCCGTCAATTTTATTAGCCTCTCAAATTGGCGATGCCTCTATCTCCTATTCTGAATTTACCAATTTAGTTAATGAGAACACATTGACATATTCCAAGAAAATCGGAGACGGTCATGAACTGACTGTTATGGGAGGGTTGACTGCACAGATAAATACTGTTCAGAATGAAACAGCAGGTTCGACTGGCTTTCTGACCGATCGACTTGAAAACTTCAGTCTTCAGTCAGGAAGTAATTCCGTACCGGCATATTCTGATTATACAAACTGGACATTGCTTTCTTATTTAGGCAGAGTAAACTATTCCTTCAAGGGCAAATATCTGATAACATCAAGTATAAGAGCAGATGGTTCCTCTCGTTTTGGCAGAGATAATAAATGGGGCTATTTCCCATCGGCAGCTTTAGCATGGAAAGTTAATGAAGAGGATTTTCTGAAAGGAAATAAAATAATTAACAATTTGAAGTTAAGAGCAAGCTGGGGACAGACTGGCAGTACAGCTCTGGCACCCTACCAATCCCTTTCAACACTATCAAGTGTCAGAACTGTTTTTGATGATAACATTTTCATCGGTTATGCTCCGGGAGGTTCAATGTCAAATCCAAAACTAAGATGGGAACGCACTGACCAAATAAATGCAGGAGTAGATATTGGATTATTCGTTGACAGAATTATTTTATCAGCAGATATTTATCATAAGAAAACAAGTGACATATTAGTTAACGTTCCTGTAGTATTATCTTCAGGTTATTCTAATCAAATTACAAATTTAGGGGATGTTCAAAATAACGGGTTTGAAATATCCTTGAATTCCCGTGTACTTAATGGCCAATTTGGATTGAATTTAGGAGTAAACTTATCTGCTAACCGTAATAAAGTAATTAGTCTGCCACAGGGAGGTGATATTTTTGGCACATCAATAGGTTATGTGCTTCCTTCTATGAGTCTTGTGCGTGAAGGTTATCCAGTCGGGGTATTCTATGGATATGTTGAAGACGGTTTAAAAGCAGATGGCACAATTAAGTACGTTGATATAAATGACGACGGAAAAATTACCAGCGCCGACAGAACTATTATTGGTGATCCGAACCCTAAATTTATTTTCGGTATAAATTCAGAAATGTCTTATAGAAATTTTGGACTTTCAGTTCTGGTCTCCGGTGTTAAAGGGAATGATATTTTTAACTATAATCTAGTAAGCCTGGAAGATAGTTTTGGCTATGGGCTGAACCAGATGACAGATATCTTAGGCAATTACTGGACTGCAGATAATCCAAATCCAAATGCAAAGTACCCACGCGTAAGCAAAAGTACCATGTATTTAGGTTCTGACAGATACATTGAGGATGGATCATACCTTCAACTTAAAAGTGTAAAACTTTCATACGCATTTAAAGGTGAAAAGTTTGGATCTTCCCCATTAAATAAATCTCAGGTCTATATCAGTTTACAAAATGCGATTACTTTAACAAAGTATTCATTTTATTCTCCTATTCAAAATACCTATGGCGGAGGAATTTCAAAAGGGATTGACCAGTATGGATATCCTGATGCCAGGACTATCATGTTTGGAGTTATAATTAGTTTATAAATTTTAGTATATCTATACTATAAAGGAGATATAATCATGAAAAAAATAATCTTATTTGCAATATTGGCACTTTCCATTGCTTCGTGTCAGAAGTTTCTCGATGAAGTACCAAAAGATCAGCTGACCGAAAATAATTTCTATGTCAGCCGTGAAGATGCTGTGTCTGCCCTAAATGCTATTTATAGCCCTGCGCGAGATAATTTAAATGATAACTATAGTATAATGATAGACATACTGTCTGATTATTGGGAGGGTCGGGGATCCACAATGCCAATGTCAGCTTATCAGGGTCTTGATGCAACTAATATTATCAGGGTGTCAAATAGCTGGGGATACCAATATCGGAGTATAAGGAATGCAAATATTGCTATACAACGAATTACAGCTATGACTAAACTGGAAGAAGCAGATAAAAATGCTTTAATTGCAGAAGCGCGTTTTTTGCGGGCATTTGATTATTTTAATATCGTCAGGTTATGGGGTGCTGTCCCATTATATTTAGAAACAGATGTCAAAGATAAAAGTAGAAGACCTGTCGATGAAGTTTATGCAGCCATTATCAAGGACCTGGAAGCAGGGGAAAGCGATTTGCCCTCAGTTCCTACCCAGACTGGTCGTCCATCGAAATGGGCAGCAAAGGCATTACTCTCAGAAGTTTATCTGACCAGAGGAGAATGGGCGTTGGCAAAACAAAAAGCAAAAGATGTAATTGATTCCGGAATTTTTGGACTCGTTGACATAACTGTTGCTGATGACTTTAATAAAGTTTTTGGTCCTACCGCCAACGGCACTTCAGAAGAGATTTTTTATCTCAAATTCAATCACGTGGATGGATATGGGTATCCGCACAAATTACTCTGGAGTTCAGATCAATATTCTCCTTTCGGGAGTTATGTGACTTTTGGTCTCCCTACAAACCTCTTCCTGAAAAACTGGGATAGCAATGATCTACGAAAGAAGTTTGATATTTTTTCTCAATATATTAACAGATATACCGGAGTAACAGAAACATTACCTTCCAGCACTCCTATTCTTTGTTGTAAATACAGGGATCCTGCTGCAACCGGGGTAAACGGTTTTGGTAATGATCGTCCTGTTATTCGTTATGCAGATGTATTGTTGATTTATGCTGAAGCCTCTGTTATGGCTGATAATGGAGTATCTCCTCTGGCTCTTGAAGCTTTAAATAAAATAAAGAGAAGAGGTTATGGTTATCCAAATAGTTCTGTTTCGCTGGTTGATTACCCTTCTGCCGGGTGGACTGTTGACTCATTCAGAAATACGGTAATTCAGGAACGTGGTTATGAATTATTCATGGAAGGAAAACGCTGGTTTGATTTATCACGTTTAGGAACAGCCAAATTAAAAGAAATAATTCTGACCAATAAAGGGAAAACTGTCAAGGACTTGCATTTATTATGGCCAATACCAATTCAGGAAATAAACACCAATCCGGATATTACACAGCAGGATCAGAACCCTGGGTATTGATGATAAGTTTTTAAATATTAAAGGTTTTACCTCCACTTACGGGGACCAGAAATATTAAGCCTTTAACTACCCCGAAGATATTGCTTCGGGGTAGTTTAGCCAAAAAACTGTCTTGTGAATCATTTTAGTATGATCATTAGGTTTATTTAAGACTATCAGACCGACTCCCTAAACAAGCTTTAATTAAAACCAACTACAATGAATATATATAAATTATCAATTCTTCCAATTCTTTTAATGGTGATGACCACCTCTTTTGGTGGAAAACAAATCAAGTCAATATCATCAGGTAATGAATATATTAAATCAAATATAAAGAAACCTTCAGAAACAAATATTGTAACAGGTGCTGCTCAAACGAGTAAATATTTACCATACCTCAAAGGTAAAAATGTGGCAATGACAATAAATCAATCTTCAATTATTGGTAAAAAACTGAGCCTGGATAGTTTAGTGTCGCTTGGTATAAAAGTTGTAAAGGGATTCGGTGCTGAACATGGTTTTAGGGGAAATGCTTCTAATGGCGTTGTTATTGCAAACGGAAAAGATGAAAAAACCGGAATTCCGATTATTTCACTATATGGAGACAAATTAAAACCTACTAAAGAAGATCTTTCCGGTGTGGACGTCATGATTTTTGACATGCAGGATGTAGGTGTCAGATTTTATACTTTTTTATCTACTCTGCATTATGTTATGGAAGCATGCGCAGAAAACAATATAGAACTTATTGTTTTGGATCGCCCTAATCCTAATGATTCATATGTAGATGGCCCGGTACTTGTTGAAAATTTTAAATCATTTGTCGGTATGGACCCTATTCCAATTGTGCATGGAATGACCTTCGGAGAATATGCTCAGATGCTAAACGGTGAGGAATGGCTGGAAAACAAGGTAAAATGTAAACTGCTAGTTATCGAAATGCAAAATTATGAACATGGGAAATCTTATTTATTGCCAATACCTCCCTCCCCAAATTTAAATACACAGCAATCTGTACTTTTATATCCATCATTATGTTTGTTCGAAGGAACTATTATCAGTCAGGGACGAGGTACATATTTCCCTTTTCAGGTTCTGGGATCTCCTGAGTTAAAAGGAAAATATTCCTTTTCATTCAAACCTGTTCCAATTATAGGAATGAGTGAAAATCCTCCTCAGGAGAATATGGAATGTTATGGACTGGATTTACGAAACTACAATACAAATATTTTTAAAGAAACAGGTCGAATAAATTTAAGCTGGTTAATAGAATTATATAACGCGTATCCATTCAAAGACAAATTTTTTAGTAAAAATAAAAATGGAGCCTTCAGAATTGACAGACTTGCAGGTTCTAATAAACTCAGGGAGCAAATAGTTGCTGGAAAATCAGAAAGCGAAATCCGCGATAGTTGGGAGCCGGAACTTTCTCAGTACAAAAAAATGCGTATGAAATATTTGCTATATAAATGAAGATAAACAATTAATGTATTTTAAGAAAATCAAAGCAGATAAACAGTTAATATAAAAACATGAAAAAAATTAATATATCGATAATAGTAATTCTCATGATGGCTCTCGTTTTAACAAACTGCAAGAACCAAAACAAATCAGTTCTTGTAACCGGGGCAGATCAAACATTTAGCTATTTACGTTACCTGGAGGGTAAGAATGTGGCAATAACAATTAATCAATCATCGACTATTGGTATGAAACCATTACTTGATAGTTTGTTAACCCTGGGTACGAAAGTGGTAAAAGTATTCGGCCCTGAACATGGTTTCAGGGGCAAAGCAAGTGATGGAGCTAATATTAAAAATGATACAGATGAAAAAACCGGTATTCCTATAATTTCATTATATGGAGACCATTATAAACCATCCATAGAAGATCTGTCTGGAGTTGATATCATGATTTTTGATATACAGGATGTTGGTGTCCGTTTTTATACTTTCCTATCTACCCTGCATAATGTTATGGAGGCATGTGCTGAAAATAATATCGAACTTATAGTACTCGACCGGCCTAATCCTAACGATTTTTATGTTGACGGTCCAGTCCGGGAAGAAAATTTTAAATCATTCGTAGGGATGGATCCAATTCCTATTGTTCATGGAATGACCTTTGGGGAATATGCCCAGATGCTTAATGGTGAAGGATGGTTGGAAAACAAAGTAAAATGTAAGTTGAAAGTTATAAAGATGTTGAACTATAAGCACGGGAAACAATATATCCTGCCTATCCCGCCATCTCCAAATTTGAATACCCAACAATCAATACTACTTTATCCTTCATTATGTTTATTTGAAGGAACTGAAATCAGTCAGGGACGCGGCACTTATTTCCCGTTCCAGGTATTGGGAAATCCCGAATTAAAAGGTAAATATTCATTCTCATTCAAACCAGTTTCAATTAATGGGATGAGCGAAAATCCTCCTCAGGTAAATTTAGAATGTTATGGACTTGATTTAAGAAACTATAACACAAATATCTTTAAGGAAACAGGACGGATAAATCTAGCCTGGTTAATAGAATTTTATAAAGCTTACCCTGTCAAAGACAAATTTTTTACGGGATACTTTGACGAGTTAGCAGGCACTGATAAATTGAGAGAGCAAATTATAGCAGGTAAAACTGAAAAAGAGATACACGATAGCTGGGAGCCTGGGCTTTCACAATATAAGATTTTAAGAGGGAAATATTTGTTGTATGATTAGTGAATTAACTATTGCTTAAAACTTAAGGTGATATATTTGATACTTTAGAACACGTATAATACAAATTGACAAAATATGAAAACAAATAAAATTAAGATGTTTCTGGTACTTGCAATGAGTCTGGTACTAACAAACAGTTTTAGTCAATATAATTCTGTTATTAAAACCGGAGCTGATCAAACCGGCGAGTATCTTTCTTATCTGAAGGGAAAGAATGTTGCAATGGCTATTAACCAAAGTTCAATAATCGGCAACCAGTTAAGCCTCGATAGTTTGATTTCCCTTGGTATAAAAGTGGTTATCGGTTTTAATCCTGAACATGGTTTCAGGGGAGGAAACAACTATAGTACAATAGATGAAAAAACTGGCATCCCTATCAAATCTTTATATAGGAAAGGTACAAATAAGCCTACACCGGAAGATTTAAAAGGAGTAGATGTAATGATTTTTGATATGCAGGATGTAGGTACCCGTTTTTATACTTATTCATCCACATTACATTATGTTATGGAGGCATGCGCTGAGAATAATGTTGAACTGATAGTATTAGACCGGCCTAATCCTAATGACTCATATGTTGATGGGCCAATTCTGGAAGAAAAATTTAAGTCATTTGTCGGGTTAGACCCAGTGCCAATTGTACATGGAATGACATTTGGAGAATATGCTGAAATGCTTAACGGTGAAGGATGGCTGGAAAACAAAGTAAAATGTAAGTTGAAAGTTATAAAGATGTTGAACTATATGCACGGGAAACAATATATCCTGCCTTTACCGCCTTCTCCAAACTTAAATACTCAGCAGTCTATATTATTATATCCTTCATTATGCTTGTTTGAAGGAACTGTTATCAGTCAGGGACGTGGTACATATTTCCCATTTCAGGTATTGGGAAATCCGGAGTTAAAATATAAATACTCATTCTCGTTTAAACCTGTTTCAATAATCGGAATGAGTGTTAACCCACCTCTACTGGATAAAGATTGTTTTGGACTGGATCTACAGGAATATAATACAAATGTTTTCAAAGAGACTGGACGCGTTAATTTAAGCTGGTTAATAGAATTTTACAGTGATTACCCAAACAAAGATGAATTTTTTAAGAAAGATAAGTTTGACAGTTTAGCTGGCACCAACAAATTAAGAGAGCAAATAATCGCGGGTAACACAGAAAAAGAAATTCGTGATAGCTGGGAGCCAGGACTTTCACAATACAAGGCCATACGCGTGAAATATTTGATATATAATTGATTAAAAACAATTAAAAAAACTATAAATGGATACAAAAGCTCATCAGGAAGCTGAGAACTTCCTTAGGAATGAAACACAATTTCATCTTGGCATGTTGCCAACAGAGCAATCAAATAGTAAAACTAATGGTCTTGACCTGAAGTTTGCTGAAAATACTGCATCGGGAGTTAAGATGTTGTTATCAGTCGATCGTGATATTTATACGCTGGCTCAAAAAATATTTAGCGGTAAAGAATATAAGACAATGGTAGAAGCTGGAATAAAAGCAGTTTCTAAAGGCAAAAAGATTGTCTTTTCCGGTTGTGGAGCCACCGGGCGATTGAGTATCCTGCTTGAATCTATTTGGCGGTGTTTTTTTAGAGATATACATCAGAGATATCCGGCAATTTACAACAAAACAAAAAAGTACGAAAACTCTGTATTCAGTATCATGACGGGTGGAGACTATGCTCTTATCCGTGCTGTTGAATATTTTGAGGACTATGAGGCATTTGGAAGGCAGCAGGCTAAGGAAATGAATATTAACATTGGTGATGTTTTGATAGCAATCACTGAAGGAGGCGAGACATCATCAGTACTTGGAACCGTTGCCGAAGCAGCAGATCGTGGCGCAAAAGTTTTCCTTGTATTCAATAATCCTGCAGATATTCTGGCTAAGCATATAGAGCGATCAAGATTAGCTATTGAAGATCCCCGGGTTACTGTTGTAGACCTCTATTGTGGGCCAATGGCTATCGCGGGTTCAACAAGAATGCAGGCAACTACTTCGGAGCAGTTAATTGTGGGGGCAGTTCTGGAGTCAATACTGAGTACCCTTTTCATTCAGGAACTCTCTGACAACGAAATAAAAATACTGAATATACGAGATATAGATTATGCTGAATCATTCAATAAGCTTCTTGATGAGCTTCTTCTGAACACGAACACAGAAACCATAGCAGACTATATTAAAATGGAAAAAAGTATTTATCAGGAAAATGGACTTGTTACCTATTTTGGAAAAGAATTCCTGCTGGATATATTCACTGATTCAACTGAGCGTGCACCTACTTTCATGTTACCCCCATTTAAAAAAGATGATGACCCGGTATCTCCTCCTTCGTGGGCTTTTATTAAGAATCCGCTTCTTCCGACTCCGGAAACATGGAATTATGTTCTGGGTCGTCAACCAAGATGCCTGGATTGGGACAGTAATCTTTACAGGCAGATGGGAGTTCCTGACTACCTGGCATCTGCACCACCAATTCTTGATAAAGAACAAATTGTAAAATTTCATATTGGAAATGAAGAAGATAATTCTCGTTTGTCGAGAAAACCGAACATTGCGATTAGTATACTTGGACAGAGAGATATAGAAAGTCCTTTATACAACGATTACATAACTTCTTTTAAGCATATTACATCTAAGTATCAACAAACGTCTTCTTTGATAATTGGAAAATGTGAGGTGGCTTCAGAATATACGATTCTCTGTTCGCCTGTACCTTCAATTCTGAACCTGATGGAACGTTTGGCCGTAAAACTTGTATTAAATACAATTTCTACAGGAACAATGGTCGTGATGGGAAGAGTATCAGGTAACTGGATGACCTGGGTCGATGTCACAAATAAGAAACTTAAAGATAGAGGAATCCGGTTGATTTCGGACATCTGTGGTTTAAGCTATCATGATGCCTGTTATGCACTTCATGAAACCATAGAAGAGCTTAAAACAATAAACCAGACTAGTAATGAGAA
>JANYJP010000023.1 GCA_025358455.1 Bacteroidales bacterium | reverse complement strand
GAGATTTTGGGATGATTTTTATTAATTTTTTTGTTGAGTCCGGTATTAATAGACTCTTCATGTTTTATTTTGGTATGCAGAACAGAATTGAAAAAAAAGTTTGTCCTGCAGGCAGATGCCGAAAAGCCTGAACAGAGTAGGCGAAAGAAAAATTATCTCGCTATGAAAACATTAAGTTTTGAACAAATGGAGGATGTTACTGGTGGAAGGTTCTTAAGTGCTCTTGGTTGTGGCATTGCTTCAATTGCATTAGTTGGCGCTTTTGCTGCTTTGGTAACAGCTACGGGGGGTGCCGCACTTGCAATTGCTGCTGTCACATATTCAGTTGCTCCAGCTGGATGGGGACTTGCTTGCTTTGCCTAAGGATAGTTTAATTTATTAATCAAAATATGGGAGCAATTTAACTCCCATATTTTAATAATTTTTTTAAATGAAACCACTATTGCAGAAAAACTTTATCAGTATAATGTTTGTTATTGTTTTAACAGCATTGGGTGTATCGGTAGCATCCCTATTGATATTTAAGCTTTCCGATAAAGAACGCCTTGCTTTTATATTGATTGCAATATCATGCTTTCTTACAAGTTTAAGTTTTTATATTGAGATTTTGAAAAGAAGCAGGAGTAATAAAAGTTAGTTATTGGATAAAGAGAACTTGATTTTATTTTTTAATTGAACTTTGGTTAATATAAAACTAAGTATTTGTAGAACACATCATTGTATTATGTTAATTATAAATTGACGGGTATAATCTTTTCAGCTTGACTCTTGCTTCCTGACCTGGCTAGATGAAGGAACATCAAATATGGATAAAGGGACCGAAGGTATGTGGTCAGGTTTCGGATGGTATGGGCCTGTTAGGCGGAGCTGCATTCTTACTCGCTGCAAGCAACCCAATTGGTTGGGGAATTTTAGATTTTTCAGCTATTGGTTTTGCTTGCATCAGTTATTGCAGATCCTTCTGCTTGTGATTAATGAGTATTTTGGTAAATTGGTATATAACTCAAAAAATAAATCAAAATGAAATACATCAGTATTAAAAAGAGTAATTATTTCTCAAAAATGAGTCAGGTCTATGTATTAGTTGGGCATAAAAAAGTTCTAATAAAAGGATTTGAGTTATATACCATTCCTATAAACGAGGGAGAGAAAATCTCTGTATCACAATTATGGACAGGGAGTAAAAAAATTGATTTTGATAAAATAGAAGAAGGGATATTATATGTAATAAAACCTAAGTTAAATAAATTTCTTGCTTTAATCGTAGGCATTGTATTCATATTTTGTGCTATTCTCTTCATCTTAACTCGATTTCGTTGGTCTGGGGTCCCACTTATTCCATTTGCTCTTTATATCATAGCCTACCTTACTGTTTTGAAAGATAGATATCTAATTATAGAAAAGACCAGGGAGACATGAAATAATTAAAATATTAGCATTAAAAACCCTTATCAATCTTATTTTTATGAACATTTGGACAAAAATCGTACTCTTTTTCCCGCTTTGGTTACTGTTTTCAGCTATATTCTATGGAATAGTCTTTCTGATTTATCCCGAATCTTTTTCAGGATCGAAAACTGAGTTTAAAACACTTATTTCGACAGATTATGGTTTTTTACTTACTAGTCAGGTAGCAGTATTTCTTGGTACCTTCTCAGCCATATTCTTTGTCTCCAAAGTCATTGACAAACAGAAGCCAATATTCCTGAACTCAATGCTTAAGTCTGAAGGGATGTTTTTCGGAGTAGTCCTTGGTGCAACAGCAATATTATTGATCATTCTGATACTATCACTTACCACAAAAATAATAATCATTTTCCATGGATTAAACTTTAGCATTCTACTATATACGGCAATATTCTTTCTTGTAGCTGTTTCGGAAGAAGCTATATTCAGAGGTTTCATTTTTTCCAATTTGTATAATCAATCAAACAAATATTTTAGTCTTATTATTTCTTCTTTAATATTTAGCCTGATGCATGCTTTTAATTCCTCATTTAATTGGATTGGCATGTTGAATATTCTTTTGGTCGGCATCTTTTTTTGTCAGTTATATCTTAAAAGGATGAATCTCTCAATACCGATAGGATTTCACTTCAGTTGGAATCTACTCCAGGGTCCGGTATTTGGATTTTCTGTCAGCGGTTTAAGAACTCAGGGGATCTTAAAAATAGAGAGTTTTTCAGGATCTAAGTTCCCATTTGAAGGATTCGGTCTGGAAGGATCTTTAATCGCAACTCTTGTTTTAACTCTCTTAATAGTTTATTTCTATGTTACTGATACAAGAAAGAAAATGCACTCAGAGAAGATAGAGCCATCGTTTATTAATGTTGCTGCATTGAAAGCTGGGAAATGATTCGCTCCTCACGCCTTCTTCCACTGTGCCCTGCGCCCTGAGCTTCTTCCTCACGCCTTTCATTTAAATCTGATATTCCTTGTGGATAGATAAAATACTTTTTATAAATTTGTAGTTTAAAATATCATGTTAATATAAAGTAATGATTTAAAATATCATGTATATCCGCAAACAAAATTTTCATGATCTGGGTAAGGAAAGCACATTTTTATGGGGAGCCAGGCAAACAGGAAAAAGTACTTTACTGAAAAGTTTATATCCTGATGCTCCTTATTTTGATCTCTTACTTGCAGACGAGTTCAACAGGTTTTTGAGGAATCCATCACTTCTGAGGGAGATACTTTTGACACGTAGTTCAGATGGACCGGTAATAATAGATGAAATTCAGAGGATCCCTTCATTACTAAATGAAATTCACTGGTTAATTGTTAATAGGAATATTCAATTTATACTGAGTGGATCAAGTCCGAGAAATATATTGCGTTCAGGAGGTAATCTGCTGGGAGGCAGAGCTCTCAGGCATGAATTATATCCTCTGATTTCGGCAGAGATTCCAGATTTTAATTTGGTGAGAGCCCTGAATTGGGGTTTATTACCAAGGCATTATTTGTCGGGCAATCCTGATAAACTCTTATCGGCATATATTGGCAGTTACCTACGTGATGAAATAATGACAGAGGCTAAAATCAGAAATATCACATCTTTTTCCAGATTTCTGGAAGCGGCGGCATTTTCGAATGGAGAAATGGTAAATTATTCAAATATAGCTGCAGAATGTGGAGTCAGCTCCCCGACGGTTAAAGAATATTTTCAGATACTGGAGGATACGATGACAGGACGGTTTTTACAATCATATCAGAAGAAACCAAAGCGAAGGGTGATTCTTGCACCCAGGTTTTATTATTTTGATATCGGGGTTGCAAACTATTTATTGAAAAGAGGCCGGATAGAACAGGGAAGTGAGGCATTTGGGAAGGCTTTTGAACATTTTATTTATCAGGAAATATATGCTCATAGTCACTATTCCGGTATTAATTATCCAATCAGTTATTGGCGCACAACATCTCAGATTGAAGTAGATTTTATTTTAGGAGAGAACGAGGTGACTATTGAAACAAAATCAACAAGTATGGTTAACCCTCGTCATCTTAAAGGTTTAAAAAGTTTTGCGGAAGAGTACAAAGTAAAGAAGTCAATCATTGTAAGCACGGATCCATATCCCAGACAAATAGACAATATTATGGTCCTCCCGTGGCAGGTATTTCTTAATATGCTATGGGGTGGGGAGATAATAGGGGGTTAGTGACGCTCACGCCTCACACCTCGCACCTTCTTCCCCTGTGCCCTGTGCCCTGAGCTTTTTCCTCACACCTCACGCTACATAATAATAGGTATCCCATTTATTCTATTTTCCATTCTTCTTTAAATAATCCACTTTTTTATAGCATCTGATTGAAATATTTCATATATCTGGTTTGCTGCATATATAATTCGTTAAGTAAGTCTCTTATCAGGTACGTCGAAAGATTAAGACGGATGGATTCGTTGATATCTATGATGGCAACAGGGACTCCTGAAGAATTTGCGGAGAAACTGGGAATAAGGCGAAGCACCCTTTTTCAGTCTCTGCAGGAAATGAAGGAAATGGGAGTGAATATAAAATATTCCTGTATCAGACAATCATACTATTATACTGATAACAGGAGAATAAAAATTAAATTGGAAAATATCTTCCCCGAAATAACAGATACTGAGAAAATATATAAAAGCAGAGAATGATAATTGGTATAAAATTTGGGCTTACGTCCAGGGTTATTCAACAGTTTCAATTTAAGCGCTATTCAAAGTAGGTTATCCTTTACCGTTGTTTTTAAGCTCTGGTGACTAGATCCAACAACAAAGCGGGCTTTACTCTATAACTTTTTCCATTTTATAATAGTCCGGTATTATTGGACTATAATTATAGTAATTCGTTTGTAAGAATATTTCTCGTGCTATGAATTTACTAATCCGGTACTATAATTTGAAGGGACTGCATCTTTTCATGGGTGTTGTTTTTGCAAACCTCATACTGATTTGGTTGTCAAGGACTCTGTTAATAAATGAGGTAGTTTTTTATAATGCTTATAGTGAGCAATTGACGTATGAACGTTCAATCAAATTATTCGAAAATATGAATAGACTTTCATGGATTAGTTATGCATTCACTCCAATAATACTTTTAATCAAATTTTCCTTAGTCAGTATAGTTTTATATATAGGGATCGTATTTTATAATATTCAGAGTAAGATTTCTCTAAGTTCTGTTTTTAGAATTGTAATTGCCAGTGAAATAATTTTTATATCAGCAGGTTTTGTAAAATTTCTTTGGTTTTATTTATTTGCCGGAAACTATGATCTTAATGATCTGGGGTTTTTCTATCCATTGTCTTTAATCAATTTTTTTAAAAAAGCAGAGGTCAGTCGGTTTTGGATTTATCCATTACAAACGGTAAACTTATTTCATCTATTATATATCATAATGATATCTTATGGCCTTAACAAAAGTTGCTTTATCGATAAACCGGATTCAGATAAGATTGTATTATTTTCATATGTACCTTCTCTTGTATTATGGGTAGCATTAATAATGTTTTTAACAATTGATGTCTCAATATGAGGAAAGTCATTTTAGGTTCTGTTATCGTCCTTGTTGTTCTATTTATTTCATTTCTGATAATAGGGATGGGAAAGAAGGTACAAAACCATAAGTTAATTACAGAAAAAATAGCGAGGTTACCATCTTTTTCTTTTATGACACTGTCGAATGAATCTTTTAATTCATCGGAGATTAAAAAAGGCCCGGTGCTCATTGTTCATTTTCATCCGGAATGTGAACATTGTAAGTATGAAATATC
>JANYJP010000018.1 GCA_025358455.1 Bacteroidales bacterium | reverse complement strand
ACGAAGCTTATTTTGATTCTTAGCTGATTCATAATGTTTGCTGGAATCAATGAATAATACATTTTTGTTATCCCCTTTCCCCTTGTTAAAAATAAGAATAGCTGCAGGAATACCTGTTCCGAAGAATAGATTAGCGGGTAGTCCTATAACTGCTTCAAGAATATTTTCTTCAATTGTTTTCTGACGTATTTTCCCTTCACTGGCACCACGGAACAAAACTCCGTGAGGAACTACAACCCCGACTTTTCCTTTGCCTTCGTAGGTAGTCTCGAGCATGTGGCTGATAAATGCCCAATCGCCTTTGCTCTTGGGCGGTGTACCTCTCCAAAAACGATTATACTTATCGGTATCCGGGTCAAAACTATCACTGGCTTTGTTCTCCTCTTTATCATCACTCTTTCCCCACTTATCGAGGCTGAATGGTGGATTAGCCACCACCGTATCAAACTTCATAAGTGAATCGCCCTCTTTCAGTTTCGGGTTTCGGATTGTATCTCCCCAACGAATTGTGGCGTTATCGAAGCCATGCAGAAACATATTCATAACCGCCAGGGCCCAGGTGCTTCCGTTAGCTTCCTGACCATAAAGTGAAAAATTATCTGAACCTACTTCTTCTCCGGCTTTAATAAGTAATGATGCTGATCCGCAGGTCGGATCGCAAATTCGCGAACCGGGTTTTGATTTAGTGAGTTTAGCGATAAGAGTTGAAACTTCCCGCGGAGTAAAAAACTCACCTGCTTTTTTGCCTGCATCGCTCGCAAAATTTTCAATAAGGAACATGTAAGCACCTCCAATAATATCTGCGCCTTCAAGATGTGAAGGTTTAAGGTTTAATGTTTCTTTATTAAAATCGAGGAGCAGGTTTTTCAGCCGGGTATTCTTATCTTTTGTATCACCTAATACACTGCTGTTGAAATTGATGTTTTGGAATATTCCGGCGCCATCTTCACTATAAAGTTTGTCACGGTTGGCTTCCACCAGATCTTCAAGTGCAATATCTATCAACTCGCCTATATTGAGTTCATTGCGGCGCTCAAACAAATAATTGAAATGACTTTGTTCAGGAACAACAAACCGTTCATGTTTCATTGCCCTGTCAGCCCGTTCCTTATCACCACTATATTTTTTGAGATGTGTATCATATTTATCATCATGCACATCACTAAGATATTTCACAAAAAGCATAGTGAGCACATAATCCTTGTAAACACTCGGATCAATGCTTCCTCTGAATGTGTCGCAAGCTTTCCATACTGCATCATTTATATCTTTCTGGGTTATTTTCTTCATTTGAATGAATAATTAAAAGTTAATAGTGAAAAGTTAAAAATGAAAAGTTTTGCAGATCATTTTAAGTCGATTATTGGAGTCATGAGATTAAAAGAATTAAGAATGTTTTTAGAATTTTTGAAGTATTTTCATTTTTATCTTTTCATTTTTTATTTCTTCGCGGTTTTAATTGATGAGACAAGCATAGCAATTAATTCTCTGCATTCTTGTCTTAATCTTTCAAAATCATCCATTGCCAGATATTCAGTGTCAAAGAGAAGCATTAACCAATATTCTGTTTCGTTAGCTTCTTTAAGAGAAACAGTTAGTTTGTTTATAAAATCGGATTTACTGGCAGCAAATTCAGCCTCTCTAATTAATGCTCCAATTACTCTTATCTCTCAACGGGCTCTTTGATTTTTCACTATTCATTTTTCTCTTTTCATTTTATAGCGTTGAATATTTTTTGTTGAATTTGCTTTTCCCTGAGCATTTCAATCTGCTGTTTTAAATTTTTTTCTGAATTTCTCAGATGTGAAATAATTAAGATTGCTTTTTGCGTTTGGAGATCTGGAATTGAGATCTCCAATTCTTCCAAAACAGCTTTAGAGATTGAAGCAATAGAAGTTCCCATTGCTTTACCTTTCAGGAATTTTTGTGAAACTGGTTGATTTATATACCAGGCAAGATATTCTGGCAGGACTTTATCAATAGTGTTTTCCTTCAAACGAATTACAAAGAAAGAGGTAGAAGCTACTGCAGGAAGATTTTTGCTTTCATACCAGGCTGCAAAATTTTTTGTCCCTTTTGCTGCAAATAATATGTCACCGTGTTGTAATAAATGTTTACCGGAAATACTTTCAGCCGATAAATCGGGATGTAATAAGCTTATAAGCTGCCCATTTTCATCAAAATGCCTGGCTTGTAAATACACAATTTCACCCTCGATAATTGGTTTTGCAAAGACTCCAGTTTGAATATTTGTAATATGTTTTAATGCTGTTTTCAATTATTTACTTAAGTAATTACTCTACAAA
>JANYJP010000071.1 GCA_025358455.1 Bacteroidales bacterium | reverse complement strand
CGTTTTCCTGCTGGATTATTATGAAAAGGTAAGAGTTGTGTATTAAGGAACCGCCGTATACGTGATCCGTACGTACGGTGGTGTGAGAGGTCGGAAAATAAAGTAGGAGGAAAACTACTTTATTTTCCTCCTACTCGATTTACTTGCGGTGCGTACTAAATGGATCGAATTTATTTGAAAATACATCAAATAACAGGGTTGTATTAAGGATGTCTTTAAGACATGTTTAAGACATCTTTAAGACGTCTTATCCCCAAGCGAATTGTAATTAAAAGGTTATGGCTAGCAGTATTTATGCACATCGAAAATATACTATATTATATCTAAATGCATATAATTTAATTAAATTTGTATATATTATATCTAAATGCATATAATTTATTATTTTTGTATTAATTTATATTTAAAGACATATAATGAAAAGATTAGCAGAATTTGTAAAAGAGCGAAGAAAAGAAGTTAATCTAACTCAGGAGGAATTTGCTGAAAGAACAGGGGTAGCATTAACGGTGTTAAGGAAAATTGAACAGGGCAAAACAAATCTGAATATGGATAAAATCAACTTGGTGTTAAAGATGTTTGGACATGAATTAGCTCCTGTCAATAGTAAAGAACTATCTGAATGAGAAAGGGGAAAGTATATTATAATGCCCACTTAGCTGGGATTATTTCAGAAACCAATGAGGGTGAGTATGTTTTTCAATATGATATAGAGTTTGTAAAGGCACATCCCAAAGAGTTTATCACATTTACAATGCCAGTTACTGATAAGCCATATATAGATAAACGATTATTCCCATTTTTTGAAGGGTTGATACCTGAAGGTTGGTTGTTGGATATTGCTTCAAAAAACTGGAAAATTAATCGCAACGATCGCATGGGGCTGCTCTTGGCATGCTGTCAAAATTGTATTGGAGCAGTCAGTATTCTACCAATTCCTGCAGATAATGAAGAATAAATGTTTATACTGCTATGAAACTCTCAATGAGAATGTGGATTTTCATGAAAAATGTTCCAAAGCATTTTTTGGAAGTTCAAATCCTCCAAAAATTCCATATTCAATAGATCAAATGGCTGAATTAGCTTTAAAAGTAATAGAACGAAGCGTGGCTGTTCCTGGTGTACAACCTAAATTATCTATGACGTTGATCAAAGAATCCAGAGAAAACTCAGACACTCGTCTAACTGTAGTTGGAGCTCTTGGTGGTAATTATATATTTAAACCCCCTTCCGAAAAATACCCTGAAATGCCACAAAATGAGCATTTAACTATGCGTATAGCGGAAGCTTTTAATATACAAGTGGTTCCTTCTAGTTTGATACGATTATTGTCGGGAGAATTGTCATATATTACAAAGAGAATTGACAGAAAAGAAAATGGTGAAAAGATCCATATGCTTGATATGTTTCAAATTACTGAGGCTTACGATAAGTACAAAAGTTCAATGGAAAGAATAGGCAAAGCATTACACAGTTTCTCGGAAAATACTTTACTGGATAAAATATTCTATTTTGAATTATCTCTTTTTTGTTTTTTGACTGGGAATAACGATATGCATCTTAAGAATTTCTCAATGATTAAAAGTGCTACAGGTTGGGTATTAGCTCCAGCATATGACCTATTAAATGTTTCCATAATTATGCCAGAAGATTCGGAGGAAATGGCGTTAACACTGGAAGGAAAGAAGAAAAAACTTAAGAAAGAGAACTTTATAAATCTTGGTAAAGTGTTGGATTTAACAGATAAACAAATAGACAGTGCTTTTAATCGAATGATTAAGAATAGATCAAAAGCAGTTGATTGGATTAACAAATCTTTTTTATCAGACGAAATGAAATCTGCTTACAAGGGAACTCTTGAATCCAGATATAATCAACTGAGAATGATATAATTCTTAAAGAATATTGTTAAATTAAAATTGGTAAAAAATAGTGAGCAGCTTTGATAAAAAAGCTGAACAAATAAAAACAACATACTAAAAGCGTAAATCCAATTAAGATTTGAGTGGTCAACGAAATATAGTAAATCGCTCCAAAAATTTATAACTTGGGATTGGAAATCAGTCCAAATCAATAGGGTTCTCCTTATTGTAAATGTGACTTTACCTATTGGAGAGATAGTTTGAATCGCAGATAAAAGATCTGAACAATGAAAGTAAATGAATAGTTTAGTTTCTGATTGGTTGTAGATTCGTTGTAGAAATAGGGCAAAGAAAAAACCGCAACTCATTGATGATGCATGAATTGCGGTTTGATTATTTCTGTTTCGGCGGTGCGGACGGGACTCGAACCCGCGACCCACGGCGTGACAGGCCGTTATTCTAACCAACTGAACTACCGCACCAATTGTAAAACGAGTTGCAAAATTAAGCTAATTTTTAACTCTGCAAAATATATTTTATTAAAAAATCTATTTTTTAAATCTAATAACCGCTTTCTCAGGATTTCGAGGGTTAAAAGTATGTCAATCTAAAACTCATTTTTAAATGATCAATTAATTGATACTTTTGACATATTGTTTTTTTGGATATTTTTATGAAGCGTTTTCTTATCTTTTTTTCTATTCTTCTCCTCATTGGCAGGCTCTCTTATTCTCAGAATTTTACTGACAGTAGCCTTCCAATTGTAATTATTACAACTGATGGAAGCGTTGAAATACCTGACTCATACAGGGCCCCGGCCATTATGAAAATTATTTACAGAGGGTCAGGTTTACGAAATCTGGTTACTGATAAGGATTCAATTCAATATCTGAATTATAACGGAAGAATAAGTATTGAAACAAGGGGCTCCAGCTCACAGACCCTGCCTAAGAAACAGTTTGGTCTTACTACATTGAAGGCTGATAATATTTCAGATAATAATGTAAGCTTACTGGGAATGCCAAAAGAGAATGACTGGATCCTGAACGGCCTGGGTTTTGACCCATCGCTTATCAGAGACTACCTTAGCTATAACCTCTCCAGGATGATCGGTGAGTATGCCTCAAGAACAGTTTACTGTGAAGTTATGATCAACGGATCTTACAATGGGCTTTATCTGCTTGAGGAAAAAATAAAAGCGGGAAGTGACAGAGTCGATGTGGTTAAAATTGAAAAAGGTGATAATTCAATTCCCCAGATAACGGGAGGATATATTACAAAAGCTGATAAAACTACCGGGAACGATCTCATCGCCTGGACCATGTCAAGCTACATCGCGGTTAATGATGTGACATTTATCCATGACCTCCCAAAACCTGAAAATGTGACTAAAGATCAGAATAATTATATCCATGCTGTATTTGAGCACCTTAGTACCCAGGCATTCTCAGGGAACATGTCTTTCGAAGATGGCATTCCGTCCATTATAGACATTCCCTCTTTTGTTGATTATATGATAATTAATGAACTGGGAGCAAATGCCGACGCCTACCAGTACAGCACATTTTTTCATAAAGACAGAAACGGGAAACTGAGAGCAGGACCAGTGTGGGACATGAACCTGACATACGATTATGATCTGGCACTTTGGGGATTTGACCGGGTTAAAACTAATACCTGGCAGTTTTCAAATGGGGATAATGAAGGCGCAAGGTTCTGGAAAGATTTGTTCCTCAACCCTGTGTTCAGATGTTATCTGTCAAAAAGATGGAACCAGCTTATTAAACCCGGACAGCCTTTGAACGTTTTATCTATAGAATCTTTAATAGATAAAACTGTTTCTACAATAAACGAAGCTGTTGTCAGGGATAACCGGAGGTGGAAATCAGCACCATATCACTCCAGTGAAATACAGAAAATGAAAACTTTTCTAAGGCTGAGGACAGACTGGATTAATGCCAACATTGGTTCGTTCTCCGATTGCAGCAATGTGGTAACACCACCTCTGGTGATTACAAAGATTATGTACAATCCCGACTCAACCTTAAGTTATCCAAACAGTAAAGACCAGGAATTTATTGAAATAAAAAATACAGGAAGTACGACAGTCGATTTAACAGGAACATATTTCAGAGGTACCGGTTTTGTATATCAATTCCCGTTTTATTCGCAGATATTTCCAAATTCAACCAGGGTACTCGCCAGTAATGTAGAAGTGTTCAATGCAAAGTATGGGATTCCTGCTTCCGGGCAGTTTACAAGGAATTTATCAAACAACGGTGAAAGTCTTGTCCTTGCTGACGGCTTTGGAAATATAATTGACAGTGTCAGCTATTCAAACCTTGCGCCATGGCCCGATGCGAATGGCAATGGTTCGTATCTTGAGTTGATTGATCCTTCTTCAGACAATAGTATTGCATCAAACTGGAAAAACTCCTATTCGGTAATTACATCAATTGGAAATACTGAAAACAAAATTGATCTGAAATTATTTCCTACTCCTGTAAGAGATTATCTCACAATAGAATCAGGTGATAGAATATTTAGTATTTATCTCTTTGATTTCCAGGGGAAATTATTGAGAAAAATAAGTGTTAATTCTGAAATCTTTAGCCTTGATATGACCTCATACGCTTCTGGATTCTACCTGCTTGAAGTTTTTACACCTGCCGGTAGTGTTGTCCGTAAAATTATCAAGCGATAAATAATTATTCCGTACTCTGACCAGAGGCCGGTGCTCTGAAAAAGCTGAAATTTACTCCACCGTAATTTCTGTGCTCAAAAAATAGTTCATGATGGCTGAACGATGATGCTCTTGGATGTTCCAATATAAAAAATCCATCTTCTTTAATAACCCCTGATTGTGTAACAAGATCAGGTAATTCATTAATCCACTTAAGATCATATGGAGGATCGGCAAAGACAATATCATATTTTATTGAACATGTTTTTAAATATGCCCTGACATCAATATGTATAGGCCGGATGTTTTCCATCTGAAGATCCTTAATAATACGTTTTATGCTTGCTATATGCCGTGGATCTTTATCGACCAGATGAACTGAGGCAACTCCCCTGGATGCAAACTCGTAACTGATACTGCCGGTCCCGGAAAAAAGATCCAATACGTTTATAGCTTCAAAATCAACCCTGTTATTCAGTATGTTGAACAATCCTTCACGGGCAAAGTCAGTCGTGGGCCTTGCCTTAAAGTTTGAAGGAGGGTCAATCCTTCTTCCTCTGTATTTACCTCCGATTATTCGCAATTTACTGAACTGAATAGATTAATAAAACGATGGGGATCCGTATCATTGAAAACATAACTGAATGTAAAATTACCTGAAGGTTCGGCAAATTTTAAGTTCCTCACATAAATCGAAAAATTTGACGAAAGATCATCATATTTTTCTGTGAGGCCGCTTAAGTAGATAGTCTCCTCCTGTTTAATATCAAGCTTTTTAAAAACATTCAGCACGAAATAAAGTATGTCAGAAATGTTTCTGTAATTGTATGTATTACAGAATTTTAAAAGGTTGTTGTTAAAAATAATCAGATTAAAGTATTCTCTTTCAATATGAATATGTATGTAATTACCGTTAATACCATTCCTTATATGAGAGATATGCCCGAGTAAAGGTTTAATATGAATATATGGGTGTATTCCGGGATAATAGCTGTTGATAAGATCATTAATTGGTTTTGATACAGAAAATACAACAAATAACTCCGGATCACTCACCTTATTCGAAAGTATAAGGATCCCATCTTCCTTTACATGATTCAATGTGAAATATTCATCTTTTTTGGCCGGATCAAATAAGGGTGCAGGAACAAGAGTAAACTTTGGTGATGGCATTACGACATTGATTTTTTTATATCGTTTTGTAAGGAAATCATCTTTTGTAATAAGTTCTTCTATTCTGTCAGAATTAAAGTACTTATTTTCATCAGGTTCAAAGGCTCTGATCAGAACAAACTTGTTTCTTATACTATCGAGTAAACAGAACGAGAATCCATCAGCACTGACCTGAATTACCAGCTCATAGTTTTCCGTTGAGTTAATATCGAGTGTCTCATCAAAGAGTTCCAGAAATGGCATTCCCGTTTTTTTTATTAATCAGAAGATTGTTTAAGTTTACAAACAAAATTATAAAAAATATCCATGTAGCAATTTAAGTTACTGTCAAATTGCAATGCGCGATACCATTATCTTTAATCAGTTATGTAAAAATCTGGGAAACATTCCGACAGATGACCAGTCTGTTGCACTCAGGAAGATTGCAGGCTATATCTGTGAAAACAATAATGATGTAATCTTTCTCATGACCGGATATGCAGGAACAGGAAAGACCAGCGTTATAAGTTCAATAGTAAAAACCCTCGATTTGTTAAGGATGAAGTCGGTTCTGCTTGCCCCAACCGGTAGAGCGGCAAAAGTACTTGGTTCGTACTCCGGTAGGCAGGCCTTTACGATTCATAAGAAAATTTACCGGCAGAAATCCTCAAAGGACGGATTCGGAAGTTTTTCGCTTGACAGAAACCTTCATAAGGATACTTTTTTTATAGTTGACGAGGCATCTATGGTCTCTAACAGCTCTGCAGACTCATCACTTTTCGGCAGTGGAAGGTTACTTGACGATATGATTGAATTTGTTTATTCAGGAACCGACTGTAAACTAATATTAGTTGGTGATACTGCCCAGCTGCCTCCGGTAGGTTCAGTGGTCAGTCCTGCTCTTGATCCTGTTGCTCTTAAAGGATATGGCTTTGGACTGATTACATGCGAGCTAAAGCAGGTTGTAAGACAGAGTGAGACTTCAGGCGTACTGATGAATGCCACGCGTGTGAGGTTACAGGTTGCAGAAAATGATCTGATTCATCCGTCAATTGATTGCATAAATTATAAAGATACTATCAGAATTACAGGGGAGGTGCTTATTGATGAGATTTCAACCGCGTATGGAACTTGCGGTATGGATGGGACGATTATTATCGTGAACTCAAATAAACAGGCAAACCGTTATAACCAGGGGATCCGGAACCGTATATTCTTCAGGGAAGAAGAGATTAGTACTGGCGATATGGTTATGGTTGTGAAAAACAATTATTTTATAATTAAGGAAGACGAAGAAGGCGCGGGGTTTATTGCCAACGGCGATATTGCTGAAGTTAAGCGAATCAGAAAATATGAAGAGAAGTATGGATTCCATTTTGCTGATATGGTACTCTGGTTTGAAGACTATAAGCTTGAGATCGAATCGAAGGTAATGATGGATGTCCTGCATCTTGACACACCTGCTCTGCCTTCAGATAAAAACAAGGAGCTATTTCAGAATGTACTTGCGGATTATATAAATCTGAAAACCAGGAGAAAACAATTTGAGGCAGTGAAAAGTAATCCCTATTTCAATGCCCTTCAGATCAAATTCGCATATGCGGTTACCTGTCATAAAGCCCAGGGTGGACAATGGGAGAGGGTCTTTATCGATCAGGGTATGTTTAGCAGGAACGAAATTACTATTGATTACCTCCGTTGGTTTTATACTGCCCTGACCAGATCAACTGATAAAGTCTATCTCGTGAATTTCCCGGAAGATTTCTTTTCCGGCAGTTAAGGTTTTTTCTTGCAGACCGGACAGGGCCCAGTTAACGTGAACCTTACACTTAAACTAACTTCATGTCTGCTATTATGTCACTAATCCTTTTCTCAAGTACCTTCTCTGTTTCCCCGAACTTGTCTGCTGATGTAAGCTTTGTATTTACACTGAAATAGAATTTAATTTTAGGTTCGGTACCTGAAGGTCTGACTGATATCTTTGATCCATCCTCAAGGAAAAATTGTAATACATCCGATTTTATCAGATCAATAGGGGTTCTATTGCCGGTAAGGATATCGAGAGAAATCTGTGCTTCGTAATCATTAATTTTAATTACTCTGTTATTATTTATCTTTTCAGGAGGGTTATTTCTGTATCCGGTCATCATTTCTTTTATCTCGCCGGCTCCCTCTTTTCCTTTTCTGACAATATTTATAAGTTTTTCCTTATAAAAACCGAAGTTTACATAAATATCGAGTAAAAGCTCAAAGAGAGACATCCCCCTGCTTTTTGCCCACGCGGTTGCTTCAGCAGCAAGTGCACATGAGGCTACCGCATCCTTATCTCTTACATAGTCACCCGGCAGGAACCCATAACTTTCCTCTCCGCCTCCAATGTATTTTTTCGTTCCTTCAAGCTTTCGTATCAACTCAGCAAAAAATTTGAAGCCGGTCAAAACATTAAAAAATTCAACTTTATATCCTTCAGCTATTCGTTCTATCAGGTCAGATGTTACTATTGTCTTGATTATGTATTCATTACCCTTGTATTTTTTTCTCTCTTTATATTGCGAAAGGATATACCATACAAGTATCACTCCTGTCTGGTTGCCGTTAAGAAGTATAAATTCCCCGTTTTTATTTTTAACTGCAAGCCCTAGCCTGTCAGCGTCCGGATCGGTTGCCATTACCAGTTCGGCATTCGTCTCGACAGCTTTCTTGATAGCCATTTTCAATGCATCGGGTTCCTCGGGGTTTGGAGATTTTACGGTAGGAAAGTTACCATCTACAATAGCCTGTTCAGGAACAATAATTATATTTTTAAAACCAAATAATTTTAATGCCGGAGGCACCATTGTTATCCCGGTACCATGAATAGGGGTATATACTATCGCAATATCGCTGAACTTTTTAATTATCTCAGGATTAAGGCTCATTTTCTGAACTTCGCCAAGGAACAGGTCATCAGTTTCTTTACCAATGGCTTTAATCAAATCCGGTTTGCCTTCAAACTTTATCTGGCCAACTGACGTTATTTTACGTACTTCATCAATAATCCCGTCATCATGTGGAGCAACAACCTGCCCCCCGTCGTTCCAGTAGGCTTTGTATCCGTTATATTCAGGGGGATTATGTGATGCAGTAATTACAACCCCGCTCTGGCATTTGTAATTACGGATTGCAAATGAAAGTTCAGGTGTCGGACGTAATGATTCAAAAAGATATACTTCAAATCCGTTTGCCGTGAATATGTTTGCAGTAGTCTCTGCAAAGTACCGGCTGTTATTTCTGCAATCATGCGCTATTGCGACGCGTATACCCTTTTTTCCACACTGCCTGATTATATAATTTGATAATCCCTGGGTAGCCATACCAAGAGTATAGATATTCATCCTGTTAGTACCGGCACCCATTATTCCTCTCAGACCTCCGGTACCAAATTCCAGATCCTGATAGAATGCATCGATTAGTTTCTTTTCATCTGTATCAAGCATTTGACGAACCTCTTCGATGGTCTCATCATTGAACTCTTTACCCAGCCATCTTTCGGCCTTTTTCCGGATTTCATCTGCAGATAACATATTCATCTTTTTATTTCAACAGTTTCATACATTTTGTGAGACTTGTTCTCCAATGAGGGATTGTGAGGTTATAATTTTCCTTTATCTTGCTTTTATCCATTACTGAAAATGCAGGTCTTTGTGCCGTTTGTTTATAATCCTTTGAAAGAACAGGGATTACGTTACAATTCAATCCGGCTTCCTTAATTATTTCAACCGCAAAATCGTACCATGTACATACACCCTCATTTGAATAATTATAAATACCGGAATTCATGGCAAACTGGTTCCTGATTACACTGGCTACAATATTAATGATAGCACCTGCAAGGTCAGCAGCATAAGTTGGTGTTCCAGTCTGATCATAAACGACTGTTAAAGATTCTTTTTCCTTAGCATGTCTGAGAATTGTTTTAACAAAATTGTTCCCGAATGATGAATAGAGCCATGATGTTCTGATTATCATTGAACCGGGATGAAGCAAAGCATTTTTTTCACCAGCCAGCTTAGATCTTCCATAAGCTGATAATGGATTTGGAGTTGAATACTCGTTATAAGGGACATTTGAAGAACCATCATAAATATAGTCCGATGATATATGAATTAAACGGCATTCAGAACCTTTAATAACCTCTGTTATATTTTTTACTGCTGTACCATTAACAAGCATAGCCATTTCGGGTTCAGATTCGGCTTTGTCCACAAGGTTATAAGCCGCGCAATTTATTATCCAGTCAGGCTCAGTCTTCTTTATAAATTCTTCTGTTTGTGGCAGGTTTGCCAAATCAAGCGTATTAATATCTGTAAAAATAAAATCGTATCCGTAGAAGTTTTTTGAAACAACTTTAAGTTCATTGCCAAGTTGTCCGTCAGCACCTGTTACTAGAATAACTGCCATAATTGATTTTCCGGGTATTAAAAATTGTAATCAGCATCCTTCATCTGGGGATGCTTAAGATCTTTTTCACTAATTACAGGAATAGCTGCTCCAAGTTTCCAATTAATATCAAGATCAGTATCCATTAAAGATATTCCTCTTTCATACTGTGGGTTATAAATGCTATCGCATTTGTACTGAATAACTGCTGTCTCGCTTAGAACTGAAAATCCATGAGCGAATCCAACAGGTATTAAAACCTGATCCTTTGTTTCAGAGTCGAGCTCAATTCCAAACCATTTTCCGAATGTCAGTGAATCTCTGCGTATATCGAGAGCCACATCAAATATTTTTCCTTCAATAACTCTTATAAGTTTTGATTGTCCAAAAGGCATTAACTGATAATGTAAACCTCTGATGACGCCTTTAGATGATTTTGATTCATTATCCTGCACCGGGTTAAATGAAATTCCGGCATCCTTTAATACAACCTTATTGAAACTTTCGAAAAAGTACCCTCTGTTATCTGTATATACTTTGGGTTTAAGTACTGTAAGCCCCTTAAATCCTGTTTCAATAATTTTCATTTTTTCTGACCTTATTTTAATCCGTCAAACACATTTACATCCTCAGAAGCGATTCTTAAAAGATATTTGCCATACTGGCTGTTTTTTATCGGTTGAGCTAATGCCAGTAACTGATCTCTGTTAATGAATCCTCTGTTATAAGCAATCTCTTCAATACATGAAGCCTTTAATCCCTGGCGCTGTTCAAGGGTGGCAATGAAGTTAGCTGCCTGGAGCAAGCTTTCATAGGTACCTGTATCGAGCCAGGCCATTCCTCTTCCCATCAGTTTTATTTCAAGAGTGCCTTCTTCAAGATAAACCCTGTTAAGATCGGTTATTTCCAGCTCACCCCGAGGTGAAGGTTTGAGTGATTTTGCCTTTTTAACTACGGAATTATCATAAAAATAGAGCCCTGTAACTGCGAAGTTTGATTTGGGTATAGCCGGTTTCTCTTCAATGCTTATTACCTTTTTCCTGCTATCAAATTCAACAACTCCATACCTTTCAGGATCAGTAACATAATAACCGAAAACGCAAGCCCCGTTTTTTAATTCTGCAGTTTTCATAAGAGCTTCTCCGAAACCCTGGCCATAAAAAATATTATCCCCCAGGATCATACAGACCGGATCACTGCCAATGAACTCTTCTCCCAGGATGAATGCCTGTGCAAGACCATCCGGTGAAGGCTGCTCTTTATAACTGAATTTCATTCCCAAAGATATACCATCACCAAGCAGATATTTAAACCCGGGAAGATCTCTTGGAGTGGAAATAATCAATACTTCCCTTATTCCTGCCAGCATAAGGACCGATAACGGGTAATAAATCATTGGTTTATCATATACAGGCAGCATCTGTTTTGATATTGCGCTGGTGATAGGATGGAGTCTTGTTCCTGAGCCTCCGGCTAGTATTATTCCTTTCATTTTACTTCATTTAGAGTTTTCTTTTCAGCGTTTAGCGTTTCACTACATTAATTCTGATAAATCAAATACTATTTATGGCAATAACTACTCGCTTATGCAAAGATAATATAACATGTTAAATTCCGAAATTATTATGATCCCGGATGCCGTACATCTGCCATAAGGCTCCCGCGGTTAACTCCGTGAAAATCCGAGGCATATTATGCCTTAATTAAAAAAAAGGCTTATCTTTGCAACCAATTTTCGAAACAAGATAATGTCTAACTTATTAACTATTAGTTCTTTTAAATTAAAATTATGACTGAAAACAAGAAGAAAACAACCAAAAAGGAGGTTGTTGAAAAAAGTGAAGCCCCGGTAAAACAGGCAAAAAAAGTAAAAGCTAAAGAAACAGAAGAAGATCAGGAAATTGCCGCATTAGACGTGGCGCCTGAAGAAGTTACAATTCCTGTGGCAGAAGAGACCGAAAAGGTCGAGGTGTCTGTTGAACCCGTAACAGCTGAAGATTATGGTTTGGATTCTGGTAAAAGGGAAAAAAAATCAAAGAAATCAACTTCAGAACCGGAAACAGAACCTGAAAAAGAAATTAGGGTAAAGACTGTTACCAGAACAGTTGCATCTGCAGAAGACTTTGACTGGGAAAGCTATGAAAGTGAAGAACAACGCACTTCTCCAAAGTATAAACAGTTCGAATCACTATATGATGAAACCCTTTCTACAGTAGCAGTTGATGAAGTGGTAATAGGTACCGTACTTCAGATGACCTTACGTGAGGTTGTTATCAATATCGGCTACAAATCAGAAGGCGTTGTCAGCTTAAATGAATTCCGTTATAATCCGAATCTTAAAGTAGGAGATAAGGTTGAAGTTTATGTTGAAAGCCAGGAAGATAAAAGAGGACAGCTTCTCCTTTCTCATAAAAAAGCCCGTGCAATTAATTCATGGGACAGAGTTAATGCATCACTTGAAAAGGACGAGATCATTACAGGTTACATCAAGTGTCGTACAAAAGGCGGTATGATTGTAGATGTTTTTGGTATCGAAGCATTCCTCCCAGGTTCTCAGATCGATGTTAAACCAATCCGCGACTACGATGTTTTTGTTGGAAAGACAATGGAATTCAAAGTTGTAAAGATCAACCAGGAATTCAAAAACGTTGTTGTTTCACATAAAGCTCTTATTGAAGCCGAACTTGAACAGCAGAAGAAAGAGATTATTGCAAAACTTGAAAAGGGACAGGTTCTTGAAGGAACCGTTAAGAATATTACATCATATGGTGTGTTCATTGACCTTGGTGGTGTTGATGGGCTTATTCATATTACAGACCTTTCATGGGGAAGAGTTAATCACCCGGAAGAGATTGTTCAGCTTGATCAGAAACTCAATGTTGTTATACTCGACTTTGATGATGATAAGAAGAGAATTGCTCTTGGTCTGAAACAACTTACTTCTCATCCATGGGATTCAGTTGATCCTAATATGAATATTGGCGATAAAGTAAAAGGTAAAGTTGTTGTTATGGCTGACTATGGTGCATTTGTAGAAATTGCTCCCGGAGTTGAAGGTTTGATTCACGTTTCAGAAATGTCATGGTCACAGCATCTTCGCAGCGCTCAGGAATTCCTGAAAGTAAGCGATGAAATTGAAGCTGTAATTCTTACTCTTGACAGGAATGAAAGAAAAATGTCACTTGGTATCAAACAGCTCAAAGCTGATCCATGGCAAAATATTGATGAAAAATACACAGTTGGTTCAAAACATACTGCTAAAGTCAGGAACTTTACCAATTTTGGTGTATTTGTTGAAATTGAAGAAGGAGTTGATGGTCTGATACATATTTCGGATTTGTCATGGACTAAGAAAATCAAACATCCTGCTGAATTTACAGCCATTGATTCAGAAATTGAAGTAGTTGTACTTGAAATCGATAAGGAAAACCGACGCCTTAGCTTAGGTCATAAACAATTGGAAGAAAATCCCTGGGATGTATTTGAGAATCTCTTTACACTTGATTCAGTGCATGAAGGTACAGTTGTAGAAGTATTCGACAAAGGTGCAGTTATCGCACTTCCTTATGGAGTTGAAGGCTTTGTTACCCCGAAACATCTTGTTAAGGAAGATGGCATGATGGCAAAGGTTGACGAGAAATTAATGTTTAAAGTCATTGAGTTTAATAAGTCAGCTAAGAAAATCATTGTTTCACACAGCAGGGTATTTGAAGATGAAAAGAAAGCCGCTGAGGCCCCGGTTGCTAAATCTGAACCTACTGCTCCAAAGAAAACTACAAGGAAGCAGAAGTCAAGTTCGGAGAAAACAACCCTTGGTGATATTTCTCAGCTCGCAGCTTTAAAAGAACAAATGGAAGAAAAAGAGAATAAAGCTGCCCGTAAATTGAAAAATTAGTTAAATTTAGGCTATCAAAATTTTATTACTATGGATTTCAATATTGAAAGCCGGAATAACAGCACTGTCATCCAGATACAGTCAGAAAAACTTGATACGCACATAGCTCCGGCACTTAAGTCGGAACTTGTGCTTGTTTCAGGAAAAGGAGAAAAAAATATAATCCTTGACCTGGAAAAGTGTCAATATTGCGATTCTTCAGGATTAAGTGCTATACTGGTAGCCAACAGATTATGCAAAAATGCAGGTGGTACGTTCGTTTTGTGCGGCTTAAATGAAGCTGTTGAACGACTTATCACTATTTCTCAGCTCGATACTGTCCTTACAATTACAGGAACAGTTGAAGATGCTGAAAAAATGATATCTTAAACGGATAGCTTTGCAGAGTGCGATGAAACTGACCATCCTTGGTAGTAGTTCTGCTTTGCCGACATCAGAAAGATACCCAAGCGCTCATGTGCTCAATGCGCATGAGCGCTTATTTTTAATAGACTGTGGTGAAGGTACACAGATGCAACTTCGAAAATGCCGGATAAGATTCGGAAAGATTAACCATATTTTTATCAGCCATCTCCATGGTGATCATGTTTTCGGATTATACGGATTGCTTTCAACCTTCAGCCTTATGGGCAGAAAAACACCTGTTCACCTTTATGCCCCGGAAAACTATCAGAATATTCTTATTTCACATCTTAAGGATTTTGATATTAAACTAAGCTTTGATATAGATTTTATACCACTTAAAGGGAAAGATCCTGTTCAGATTCTCGACGATAAATATATTACTGTCACTTCCTTTCCACTGCAACACCGTGTCACGGCATTTGGATTCCTTTTCAGGGAAAAGCCCGCTGAAAGGAATATAATGAAGGAAAAAATAGAAGAATATCATATTCCTTCGGTAAGAATCCCGGCAATAAAAAAGGGAGAAGACTTTATAACCACCGATGGTAGTATCATTCTGAATGAGGATATAACAATACCTCCGCCGGAACCTTTGTCATACGCCTACTGCAGCGATACAAAGTACTTCAGACGTCTCTCAACTTTTGTAAACGGAGTAAGTGTTCTTTACCATGAGGCAACATTTGATAAAAGTCTGGCCGACCTTGCAGCTATAACCGGACATTCTACAACTCTCGATGCTGCAAAAGTTGCGTTGGATGCTAAAGCAGGAAGACTCATAATCGGCCATTTTTCAGCAAGATATAAAGATATTACATACCTGGTTGATGAGGCAAGAACTGTATTCCCGGCAACATTCCCTGCCATTGACGGCAAGAGTTTTGATGTCGGCAATATTAATGATGCATAAAAAAGAATCCCTATCTTTGCGATCAATTAAAGAAAAACTGAAAGTCTTGCAGGATAAAATTTTGATACTTGATTTTGGATCTCAATATACTCAACTGATAGCCAGGAGAATACGTGAGCTTAATGTCTATTGTGAAATTCATCCTTTTAACCATTTCCCGGTTCCGGATAAAAGTGTTAAAGGGGTAATTTTATCAGGAAGTCCATCTTCTGTACGCGATACAAATGCACCAACTCCTGATCTGAAAAAAATCAAAGGAACAATACCTTTACTCGGTGTTTGTTATGGAGCTCAGCATCTTGTCCATAATTTTGGCGGTGAAGTATTGCCATCAAATAGCAGGGAATATGGAAGAGCCAATCTCATTTCCATCGAAACAAATGATGTGCTGTTTACGAATATTAAAATTGGTACTCAGGTTTGGATGTCGCATGCAGATACTATTGCAAGGATACCCGATGGCTATGAGATTATCGGATCAACTGCAGATGTTAAAGCAGGAGCCTTTCATATTAAAGGTGAGAATACCTGGGGGATTCAATTTCATCCTGAAGTTTATCATACTACTGATGGAACACAGATACTTAAGAATTTTGTGGTTGGAATTTGCAAATGTTTGCAGGACTGGACCCCAGATTCTTTTGCAGGATCAACTATCACCAGTCTGAAAGCGGAATTAGGCAACGATAAAGTTATACTGGGTTTATCCGGGGGTGTTGATTCGTCTGTTGCAGCATCGTTGCTTAACAGAGCAATTGGGAAAAATCTTACCTGTATTTTTGTCGATAACGGACTGCTTCGGAAAAATGAGTTTAGTAAAGTACTTGATTCTTACCTTGGATTAGGTCTAAATGTTATTGGTGTTGATGCAACCGACAGATTCCTCGATCAGCTGGAAGGTGTGAGCGATCCGGAGACAAAACGAAAGATCATAGGCAGGGTTTTTATAGAGGTTTTTGATGAAGAAGCAAAAAAAGTTAAGGGTATTAAATGGCTTGCACAGGGTACTATCTATCCGGATGTTATTGAGTCTGTATCAGTTAACGGCCCTTCTGCTACAATAAAATCACATCATAACGTGGGAGGACTGCCCGAAAAGATGCATCTTAAAATTGTTGAACCTCTTCGTCTTCTTTTTAAGGATGAGGTGAGAAGGGTTGGTTATACACTTGGTCTTCCTGATAATATACTTAAGCGCCATCCATTCCCAGGCCCTGGATTAGCAATTCGTTTGATTGGGAAAATGACCAGAGAAAAACTGGAAATACTTAAAGAAGCTGATGATATTTTCACAGAAGGTCTTAAAAAACACGGATTGTACGATTCAGTGTGGCAAGCCGGTGTTATTCTTCTACCAGTGCAGTCAGTAGGTGTAATGGGAGATGAAAGGACATATGAAAATGCTGTTGTTTTGAGAGCAGTAGGTTCAACAGATGGGATGACCGCAGACTGGTCGCATCTTCCATATGAATTTCTTGGTCTGATCTCCAATGAAATAATAAACAAAGTAAAGGGCATTAACAGGGTTGTATATGATATAAGCTCAAAGCCTCCATCCACTATTGAGTGGGAATAGGAAGAGACTGAGAGACTGAGAGACTAAAAGACTAAAAGAAAAGTTAATCCGTGTAACTTAGTGGTTAAGAAAGTAATAATCAGAAATTCCCCGGAGATATATATTTTAAAACTTTAAAGATTCTAAATTGTTTAAATAACACATTGATTTGAAAAACAAATTATGAAACGAAATTTAGCATATACAGCAGTTCTGTTGATAGCATTTTTAATGCTGGCAATATCATCATCATCACAGATTTTGAATGAAGGGACTTTTAAAATAGGCAGAACATTTGGTTTAATTGATGCATTTTATGTTGACTCAGTTGATATGAATATGCTTACAGAAAAAGCTATTATCGAAATCCTTAAAAATCTCGACCCGCATTCCACATATATTTCAGAAAAGGATGTAAAAGAAATGAATGAACCCCTAAATGGTAATTTTGAAGGAATTGGGGTTCAGTTTAATCTGTTGAGAGACTCAATTATTATAATCGAACCTCTTGTAGGAGGTCCGTCGGAAAAAGTAGGCATCAGGGCCGGCGACAGGATTATTACTATTAACAAAGAAAAAGTTACGGGAATTAAGCTTACTAACACGGGTGTTCGTACCAGGCTCATGGGGGCTAAGGGTACAAAAGTAGAACTCACAGTTTACAGAAGAGGCGAGAAGGATCTTCTTGATTTCAACATTATCCGTGATAAGATCCCGATCCTCAGTCTTGATGCATCATATATGCTTGATAAAGAGACCGGTTATATCAAATTGAATAAATTTGGTGCAACGACTGAAAAAGAATTTACAGACGCTGTTACAATATTGAAAAAGAGTAATATGCAGAACCTGGTTCTTGATTTAAGACAAAATGGCGGTGGCTATATGCAGGCTGCTACACTTATTGCTGATAAGTTTTTTAAGGATCAGAATTTGCTGGTCTATCTTTTGGGAAGAAAAACTCCGAGACAAGACTTTAAATCATCTGGTTCCGGCAGTTTATCTTCTGCCCGGGTTGTTGTACTTACTGATGAAGGTTCAGCATCAGCCAGCGAAATTCTGGCTGGAGCGCTTCAGGATTGGGACAGAGCTGTAATACTTGGCAGAAGAACCTTCGGCAAAGGTCTGGTACAAAATGGATTTTATCTTACTGACGGTTCCATGATACGACTTACAATTGCCAGATACTACACTCCGACCG
Source organism: Bacteroidales bacterium (assembly GCA_025358455.1). Classification (GTDB taxonomy): domain Bacteria; phylum Bacteroidota; class Bacteroidia; order Bacteroidales; family VadinHA17; genus LD21. Next base: position 23,571 of record JANYJP010000071.1, on the reverse strand, counting down.
GAAGATCAATACAACGACCCTATAAAGAAGGATATGACAAGTACATGGAGAGTTATCTGAAAAGATTTACCGATGGAGAACTTGTTTCGGCTGATAGTATTCATTTGCCCGATTCGCTGAAATACAAAACATTGGTTAATAATCGGGTTGTGTATGGGGGTGGTGGTATAATGCCTGATGTTTTTGTATCTGCAGACACATCATATAATACTCCTTACTTTAGCAGGTTATTCGCAAAAAATATTCATACTGCCTTTACACTGGAATATTTTGATAAAAACAGAAATACTCTTAATTCTCAGTACAAAACATTCGATGACTTTAAGAAAAGATTCCAGTTTAGTGATGATGATATTAAAGTATTAATTGCAAAAGGAGAAGCTGAGGGGGTGAAATTTAATGAAGAACAATTTAACAAATCGAAGGATGAAATGCTGTTAATATTAAAAGGTCTGGTTGCAACTAATATTTGGCAGACAAGTGAATATTTTCAGATTGTAAATCAAAACGATAAGGCAATTGAAAAAGCACTGAATGTAATCTCAGATAAGAAGAGCTATAATGCCATTCTCGGAAATCAGTAACTCCTTAATAACTGGATGAAACTTATTGCAAAGACCCTTTATGGGCTGGAAAAGGTTCTTACTGAAGAGGTTATTTCACTGGGAGCATCTGACGTACAGGCAGCTAACCGCGCCGTCTTGTTTAATGGTGATAAAGAACTGTTATACAAGGTAAACTACTGTGCCAGAACAGCTTTATCTGTGCTTATGCCAATAGCTGATTTCAGGATAAGATCAAAAGATGATCTTTATAAAAGTGGTTTAAAGATTGAATGGGACAGGTTCATGGGACCTGATGATACATTTTCCGTTGTACCTGTAATCAATTCACCTCATTTTGAACATACAGGTTATGCCGGACTTTTACTTAAAGATGCTATTGCAGATTTCTTCAGGAACAAAACGGGTAGACGTCCATCGGTTGATGCTGATGATCCGGTACTGCTCATCAATCTTCATATTAGCAATGATCTGGTAACAATTTCTTTAGACTCATCGGTGATACCATTGTTTAAGAGAGGCTACAGACAGGAACAGGCTGTAGCGCCGCTCAACGAAGTACTGGCTGCAGGAATTTTACTTTTATCAGGATGGAAGGGTTCATCAACATTGACAGATCCTATGTGCGGATCAGGCACCATCCCCATTGAGGCAGGATTAATGGCCTGTAATATTCCTCCGGGTAAATTCAGAAGTTTTTTTGGATTTCAGCGATGGAAGGATTTCGATGAGGCATTATTCCAAAGAGTAAAGCTCGATAGTGAAAATGGTATTATATCTTCTCCGGTTAAAATCTCCGGAAGCGATATTTCTGAGCAGGCAGCAATTCAATCCAGATCCAATGTTGAAAAAGCAGGATTAAGTGATTTAATAAAAATTGGAGTATCTGATTTTAAAGATCTTAAATGCACTGATGAACATGGTATTGTGTTTCTTAATCCTCCATATGGACAAAGACTGCAACCCGATGAGCTCGATTCACTTTATAGTATGATAGGATCAACCCTGAAACATAATTACCCCGGGAACACTGCCTGGTTAATTACCTCTAACAAAGAATCCTTAAAACATGTCGGATTAAAACCAAAGGAAAAACAAACACTTTTTAATGGCGCATTGGAATGTATCCTTTTAAAATACGAGATGTACAAGGGAACAAAGAAACAGGAGAAGGCCTGAAATCTAAGCAAATCTGACGTTAATCAATACAATAAGATACTTTTATCAAAAATTTCCGCTAAATTAAAAAAACGGGAAAGTCGACATCTTATAATTTGGTAACTTCATATTTTTATTATATTTGTTATCAGAAAAACTTGACCTTATCTAAAATGAAGCTTAAATGAGCTTTAATATAGAGAATTATGTTTCAGATCACTCGGAGGGGAATATTATCCTTTTTTATAAGGGTAATGTCGATTCTGATGTGATTAACCATGTCCTTGACACAGTTGAGGATAAGATGGTAGCGGTTAATGAACAATCCAAGCTTAGAAAAAAAGTCTATAATGTTCTTGTTGAGAGCCTTCAAAACCTTTATCATCATGTTGACAGAGTTCCTGAGGATTTTGAAGAGCAGGGTTCCGAAAAATATGGTTTGCTGGTAGTAAAAAAGGTAGAAGGAGGATATAGAATTATTACAGGTAACTTTGTACACGCTGAAAATATTGAAAAACTCGAAGAAAAAATAAAACGGATCAACCGGTCAAGTCACGATGAAATTAAGGAATTATACAAATTTATACTCAACCATCAGCGAATATCTGCAAAAGGTGGTGGTGGTCTTGGTCTTGTAGATATTGCCAGGAAAACCGGTAATAAGCTGGAATATACATTTAAAGAATATAATAAAAAGTACTCTTTTTTCTATCTTAATATTTTAGTGAACGAAGAAATTTAAAACAACTTTTAAACCTGATAAATATGGAACCGATCATCATCGAAGGAACCCCAAAAACTCCAACAGTTAAATTTGATTCTACAGAAGGTGTATTTGAAATTAAAGGACGTTCAATTCCAGAAAACTCAGTAGAATTCTATAAACCATTGGTTGACTGGCTCGACAGTTATAAGGAGTCTCCGCTGACTAAAACAGTTGTAAATATCCGACTTGAATATTTCAACACAAGTTCATCAAAGTGTATTCTCGACGTATTTAAAAAGCTCGAAGCAATACATAAGGCCAAAAATGAGGTTGAAGTGAACTGGTATTATGAGGAGGACGATGAGGATATGCTGGAAGCAGGCGAAGATTATGAATCAATCATCCGTGTACCATTTAAAATGATTGAGATTGTAGAATAGCCAGTTACTTTATTATTCTGAATCAGATCATTTGTTCCAAAAACTAAGGAGGCTGTCTCTTCTGAGACAGTTTCTTGTATTATATACTGTCACTCTTTAATCTGACCCTTTGTGATTTTTACCCATAACAACATCCCCGGAATCGAGTAACTTTTTAAGAAGCCTGAAGTAAAGAACGAGGTAAAGACTAACTGTCATAAACCAGAGAACGATAACATTAATAATATATGTATCAATCTTCATCCCGAAAACCTGCTTTGTTGGTGAATAAAAGTGAGATTTGATGAACCTGAATTTAGGATCCATATAAATTGGTTCAAGTTTCTGTACAATTTCCCCTTTGAATTCAATTGTCTTTAAGGTTTCATTCTTGTTGGTCACAAACTCTTCAAGAGATTCATTGGCATAATTATCCCTTAGTTTAAGGAACCTCTCACTATCCTCTGACTGGTATTTAGTAATCAGGGCATCCTTCCGGTTTTTTGCATTATTGGAGTACGCCACGTAATATTTTCTGAGCGATTCTACATAGATAAGAGCTGATTTTACTATATCTGCAGTTACCTTATCAGGTGTGAGGCTGCCAGTAAATTCAAAGTTAATATCCGGTGTGAGAACACTTTCTTTTTTGAATTCATTGAATACAACCAAAAGCTTACCATTAAAATCGGAACTTCTGCGGTCTTTATTCAGATCGGTGAGGATATTATCCAGTTTTCCTTTGATTTCAACATTCCAGTAATCTTTTTTGAACCTGGCACTACTCATTGCTTTGTCGTAAGGATAGAACTGTATCTCGTATTTGTTATAGATAAACTGCTTAACAGCAAGTGCTTCATAGCCCCATCGTGCCGTTATAAAATTACCATAAATAGGAATTGCCACCGGAGATGAGATATCCGGGTTGAGTTTTTCAAACTTGACCATTACTCCGCTTAAGATAATCTGAGGAATTACCAGAAATGGAATAAGAATATAAATTGTGACAACGGCTTTAAAACTGTCGGAAATAACCAGCCCCAGCATATTTGCACCTGCCCAGCAGCTAAAAAGGACCAGCCAGTATTCGAACATCATCCCCCTGACTTCGGTTATCCCATTTCCAACAATTACAAAGGTAAACGCCTGAACTGCCGAAATTGCAAATTGTACAAACACTTTTGACATCAGGTAACTATTCCAGCTAAGATTAAGGAATGCTTCTCTCTTCAGTATTTTCCTGTCCTTGATAATCTCTTCCGCGCTCACAGTCAGACCCATAAAAATGGCAACTATAACTGACATGAAAATATACACCGGGAGGTTACTGTTGTCATACAGAGTATAATGAGCATTTTTTGCACTTTCATCGAAATAGCGAATCAGGAAAGCAAGAAAAAATGCCAGGATTGGTGCCTCCAGTAGAGTAATAAGGAGATATTGGGTATCGGCAACCTTGGAAAGTACATCGCGCTTGGTAAAAACTATAAACTGTTTTAATTTGTTCGGCGTTTTGAAATTGATCTCAGGTATTGTTGTTCCCCGCTCCAGCCTATCCTCTTTCTTTTCAGCTTTATAATGGGTACTCCAGTCAGCTGGTGAGATCCTTCGTGTATCAGTCGGATGACCACTCTCTGTAAATACTCTGGTTTCAACAATGTTGAATATTTGTTCCGGATTTACATTACCGCAAACATAGCATTCACTGTCATTATAATTTGCCTGTTCGATTTTTCTCTTGAAATACTCAATGGAATCAACAGGGTTGCCATTATATATCAGATATCCGCCTGTATCGAGAATTATAAGCTTATCAAACATCTTAAAGATCTCAGACGAAGGCTGGTGAATCACTATGAAGAGCAATTTGCCTTTGCGTGCAAGTTCCTTCAGCAGATCAAGAATATTTTCAGAGTCGCGTGATGACAAACCTGATGTTGGCTCATCGAGAAACATTATTGCAGGTTCACGAATTAGTTCAAGAGATATGTTCAGCCTCTTTCTCTGTCCCCCGCTGATCTTTTTGTTTAGTGGACTGCCCACTTTCATATTCCTGATCTCGTATAATCCCAGATTCTTGAGAACACTATCAACACGTGTTATAATCTCCTCCTCGGTCAGATTATCAAAACATAGTTTCGCGTTGTAATACAAGTTCTCAAAAACTGTAAGTTCCTCAATAAGCAGGTCATCCTGCGACACGTAACCAATCAGCCCTTTTACCTTTTCCTTATCTTTATGTATGCTGGCTCCATTTATCAGAACCTCACCATCGTAAGGATCGTTTGTGCCATTCAAAACACTAAGAAGAGTCGATTTACCTGCCCCGCTGGCACCCATTATGCCGACCATCCTTCCTGATTCCTCTTTAAAACTCATGTGATGAATTCCGACTTTCCCGCTTTTAAACCGGTATTCAAGTTTATTTACCTCATATACTACTCTCGAAGCCCTGAATTCCTCTTTAAGGAACTGCATGGTTACATCCCAGTAGTAGATAGGTGTTATTTTATAACCCTTTATAGATGAGCCCTGACTGAACGGATATACTTTGTCTTCCTGCAATAACTGCCCATTCATTGAAAGTTCACCGGAACCTGTAAACCTGACAAAATATTTATTTACTGACGGAACAAATAGAATCCAGATGTGTCCTTTAAGAAGATCCTTGTAAACATGTTTGGCAGCTTTTGGGTCAAAATCTTTAATTCCGTTAATTATAAGAAGATCAGAGGTTGAAGGCATGGTGGTGAAAGGATTCAGAACAAATCTTTCAATGAACTCATATTCTTCGGAGGTTATATTCAACCCTTCAGCAAGAGTACTTATAAACCCCAGTTCTAGGGGACTTACATCCATTCCCCCGGATTTGCAGAATTCAAGTACCTGGATAACCACAACAATTCTCTGTTCCTGATCAAGCTGACCCTGTTCATTAATCTCTTTGCATAGTTTCCTGATCCTGATTGCGATGGCACCTTCACGTCTTTCAGCACTACTCTTTTCAAGCTTTTTCCGTGCTTCTTCAAACTCTTTATCATAAGTGGCGAGATATTCTTTTACCAGTTCCTGGTTTAGCAGGCGTTTAAGAAAAGCCTCAACTACGCCTCTCCTTTCACTGTCGTTACTTTGAGGCTTGGCAATTATCGCAAACAACTGCATCAGGGTTTCTAAGATCTTCTCACTCATATATTGTTACTATTAAAATTCCCGCATTGAAGATATGAAAATAGTTACTTGGTTCAAAAAATCAAGGCTAATGTTTTTCAGCTAAATATCAATCTCTGTGTTTTTTTTTCTTTTCAACTGAAAACCCAAATTTGCCGATGAACGGCCCTGTCTCGTAATACTTTCCATGCGAATAACATATCGGAACAGCATCGTTTAGCCTGAAAAGTCCGGTTTTATTATCAATGTACTTCTCATCTGCATGTATGGCAACCACTTCAGAAATAAACATGTGATGAGATCCTAGTTCTTTTATCTCCCTGACAACACATTCAATATTTACAGGCGATTCTTTTATTAATGGGGCTTTAACTTTGGAGGCAGGAACAGGAGTAAGTCGCATTTCAGAGAATTTGTTGTTATCACTGCCTGATTTAACTCCACACCAGTCAGTTGCGTATGCAAGCTCTTTTGTAGTGAGGTTTATGACATATTCATTATTCTTCTTTATTATATTGTAAGAATGCCGTCCGGGTCGTACAGAGATATAGCACATAGCCGGATCGGTACATATTGTACCTGTCCATGATATGGTGATAATATTATATTCTTCGGGTATAGATCCGCAACTAACCATGACCGCGGGTAATGGATATATCATTGTACCAGGCTTCCAGATAAGTTTACTCATTTTTCAGCTCTTTGATTTAATTGTGATGTTTATTTAGAGAATTCAGAATAACTTAAGTCCAAATATAATACTATCCTTTTACTTAAGCTACTTTTCCGCAGGGGCTTGATGAGGGTCGCCTTACCGACATCAAAGACCGGTTAAGTGACTTATTCAGAAATAGATTATGAATGACCTTTTAAAAGGACTTTATACAACTCTCTATATCTTCATAGATCTGAAAGACTGTGTGAAGGTGAAGTGTATGGAACAGATCCCTGACTACAGGCTCGGGATTTGTAAACTTCAGAACACCGTAATTGTTCCGTGCGGTCTTCATAACAGAAAGGAAACATCCAAAACCGGAACTGTCAATATATTCAACGCCGGTAAGATTAATTATTACCCGTGAGTTTGAATTTTCAAATAGTTTGTTGATTCCATCACGGATATCATCGGTAATAAGGGCATTAATTTTATTGACTGAGAAGGATATGATGTCAATCTTGTCTCTTTTTTCAATACTGATCATCATTATTCTACTTTAGCAGGTTCTTAACTAATTCATCGAGCTCAATAACAGCGGCATCTGTATCTTTTTTAAATCTGATAACATATCCCTCATATAATTCAGATTCAATCCCATCTCTGGCCTGAAGTTCAAATGATTTTAGCATTGCCGCAAGATCATCCATCCCCATTATCGCAACCGATGACTTAGCTTTATGAGAAAGCTGTCCGAGAGATTTATAATTTTTTTCAGAAAGGAGGGATTCCATTTCATTATATATCTCAACTGACTGTTCCCTGAACATCTCAACAATCTCACGTGTGATCTCAGGATCTCCACCTGAAACGGAATCAAGGTATTCAGTATTTATGAATTTGAAATCCATATTTGCCAGAGGTTAGAAACTAATAATCAGAGCACAAAGAATAAGAAACAAATATAGCAAAATTTTCAATTCACGATAATTATCGGTACTGCAATCCGAAATGGCTGTAACCCTGAATGTTTTTTTAATTAGGGAAAAGTGCTACTTTTATGAGGATAAAAAAAAGGATGCTATGCGATATTTTCTACATTCCCTGATCGTTTTTTTTCTATTATCTTCAGTATTATTAGATGCCCAGACAGACGTCACAATACGCAAAAGGGATTTCAATCTTGGTAAATCCGGGTTTATTGAAGCCTGGAATCATGTACTTGATGGCGATTCATACTATAATGAAGGTGGTGTGTGGTATGGCAGTGCATTTGATGAATATATAAAAGCAATTGTTTATAATAATTCAAATGCAGAATTGAATTATAAAACCGGGGTATCCGCACTCTTGTCAGACAATAAGGAAGAAGCTGCCGGATTTTTACTAAAAGCTTTTGAGCTTAAAAAAGATGTCGCTGAAGATATTTTGTTACTTACCGGACATGCACTTCAGTTTTCCGGAAGGTATTCTGAAGCTATCGAGAAATTCAATTATTATCTTACTTCACCGGGAACAAAGCCTGATAGGGAAATGGCCCTCATAAAGAAATATAGCGAAGAATGTAATTCAGCTATAAAAGTAACAAAAGATACTCTTAGAATCAGAATCGATAATTTGGGAAATAATATTAACTCGGAATCTGATGATTATTCTGAAGTCATAACTTCTGATGGAAATAAAATGTACTTCGGGTCAAGACGTGAGGTTCCCAATTCACGTAAACGTAATGCAGATACAAAGTTCGATGAGAATATTTTTGTATCACGAAAGATTAATGGCTCCTGGGAGTTAGCTAAAAGCGCAGATAAGAACATCACCACGAAGTTTTGTGAAACGCCTCTCTATATCAGTCGCACTAATGACACAATGTATGTTTATGCAGGTTATGAAAGTGGTGGTGATGTAAAGGTCTCAGTAAATAAGAAAGGCATATGGAAATCTCCGTTACAAATCCCCTTTTCAATTAACAGCAACGGATCCGAAACCTCATTCTGTTTCAGTCCTTCAGGTAAAGAAATATATTTTGTTACTGATAATGGTAAAGATAATTTAGGTGGTAAGGATATTTACTTTATTAAAAAGCTGACAGGTCGCAAATGGTCAAAACCAAAAAATGCAGGAAGTAATATCAACACTGCTTCGGATGAAGAATCCGTGAGGTTTTCCAGGTCCGGAGATACACTTTGGTTCAGCTCCAGGGGTCACAATTCAATAGGTGGCTTTGACATTTTCTATAGTATTAAAAATAAAATGGGTGAATGGGACACGGTTCGAAATTGCGGATACCCGGTAAATACGCCCTGGGACGAACTATTTTTTTATCCTTCACCCACTGAAGACAGTACATTTTATTTTGCATCAAACAGAAGCGGCGGAAACGGAGGGCTTGACATTTATAGCGGACGTATTCTGCCTCCTAAGCCTCTGGCAGTGATAATTAAACCGGCTCCGCCTGTTCGCGATACAGTTGTGTTCGTTAAGGAGAATCAACCGCCGGTTATCCAGCAGGAACTGGTTAAAGAACTGGTTTTGTACCTGACAGGAAAAATCAAAGACTCAGACACTGGCGACCCGGTACTGGCAAAAGTTGATGTTATTGATAAGAGCACTAATGAAATTGTGGCCACAACAGCAAGTTCAGATGTTGATGGAAGTTACAGGGTAAAACTCCCTGCAAAGAAAACTTATATGATTGACCTGCGCGCTACCGGATTCCTTTCTGATATGAAACGGATTGATGTTCCGGATAACTGGCCAAAAGATGTGTATAATCTTAATATAGAGCTAATTAAGATTAAGTTAGGAAAGAAAGTTGTTCTTAAAAACATCCTGTTTGAAACAGGAAAATCAATTATTACCCCCGGTTCGTATACCGAACTTGAACGTTTGCTAAACATTTTGAAGGAAAATGATCAAATGAAAATCGAGATATCCGGACATACTGATAAGACAGGAAGTGAAGCCATCAACTCTAAATTATCGGGTGAGAGGGCAAAAGCTGTAGTTGAGTATCTTGTTAAGAAAGGTATAGTCAGGTTACGCATGGAATCTAAAGGATACGGATCTTTGCAGCCTGTTGCGGATAATGCAACTTCTCAGGGACGAGCCAAAAACAGAAGAGTTGAATTTAAAATTCTGGAACTTTGATAATCGTCAGACATTTTAATAAATCTCTTTACTTTCTTTGTGGAAATTTATTTCTGTCAGCTCTGCTTTTAAAAAAAATAAAATGATAAATAAATGAAAAACACTGCATTTACAAAATTTCACCAGGAAGCTGGTGCCAAAATGGTTCCTTTTGCCGGTTATAATATGCCGGTTGAGTATGTTGGAATCAATGAAGAACACATTACAGTAAGAGAAAAGGTGGGAGTTTTCGATGTTTCACATATGGGTGAATTCTGGGTTACAGGTCCTTCCTCATTTAAATTTCTTCAACATATAACATCAAATGACGTGTCAGCGCTGTTTGATGGAAAGGTACAGTATTCATGTTTCCCTAATGGAAAAGGTGGTATAGTTGATGATCTGCTTGTTTACAGATATAATCAGGAGAAATATCTTCTGGTGGTCAATGCTTCAAATATTGAAAAGGACTGGAACTGGTGCGTTGCAAACTCAGCAAAATTCGGACTGAAAGCCGGCAAGGATCTAATTAATGCTTCAGAAAATATAGCACAGCTGGCAGTTCAGGGACCACTTGCTCTTAAGGCTATGCAGAAGCTTACGAAAACCTCTGTTGAAGATATGGAATATTATACATTCAAGGTTCTGGACTTTGCAGGAATCAGCAATGTGATCTTTTCAACCACCGGTTATACAGGAGCAGGTGGTTGCGAGATCTACGTTAAAAATGAGGACGGCGCTAAACTCTGGAAAGCAGTTTTTGAAGCAGGTAAAGAATTTGGTATAAAGCCTGTTGGTCTTGGCGCCAGGGATACATTACGTCTTGAAATGGGATTCTGCCTTTATGGCAATGATATAAATGATATGACATCTCCGATTGAAGCAGGATTGGGATGGATCACTAAATTTCCTGCCGGAAAAGATTTCATTGATAAACCCATTCTTCTTAAACAAAAAGAAAATGGGGTCGATAAAAGGCTAAAAGGTTTCGTTATGATTGACCGTGGAATTCCCAGGCAGCATTACGAAGTTGTGAATGCCAAAAGTGAAATAATAGGAGAAGTTACTTCTGGCACTATGTCACCTATGATGAAACAGGGGATTGGAATGGCTTATCTTAATAAAGGCTATTGGAAGACTGGCACAGAAATATTTATCCGGATCAGAAATAAAGACATTAAGGCAAAAATTGTTGACCTTCCTATATATAACAAAAGTAAATAAATGATCTGAAAATCATTTTATCCTTTAGAAAAACTTCTGGTTTCAACTTTGGGCCCTAAACTCAAAGAAACACCAGGGAAGAATTTCTGATATGACTAAAAGAAAACTTGAAACATGTTTCTCACCTGCATTATATGTGCCTGAGGATTGTGTTGATTCAATCGTGATAATCATCGATGTCCTGAGAGCCTCATCCTCGATTTGTACTGCTTTTGAAAACGGGGCAACTGAAATAATTCCGGTTGAAGATATTGTGAAAGCAAAGGAGTACAAGTCCAAGGGTTATCTGGTTGCCGCGGAACGCGATGGATTTGTCCTTGATTTTGCCGATTTTGGAAACTCTCCATTTAATTTTACTAAGGAGAAAGTTGAAGGAAAAACTATTGTTTATAGCACTACAAATGGTACAGGGATCATCAAACTTGCTTCATCGTCCCACATGACTGTAATTGGTTCATTCCTGAATATAAGCGCACTTTCAGAATGGCTGATTAACCAGGAAAGGGATGTCATGCTTTTCTGTGCAGGATGGAAAAACAAGTTTAATATAGAAGATACAATCTGTGCCGGAGCAATAGCAGAAAAGTTAATGAAAAGCGGTTTTTATACATCAATTTGCGATTCAACCATGGCTGGGATGGATCTCTGGTCAATTGCCAGGAATGATTTGCATAGATATGTAAAGAAAATTGCCCAGAGAAACAGGCTGAAGGATAAAGGTCTGGATGATTGCATCGAGTTTTGTCTGACACCTGATTTTACAAAAAAAATTCCTGTACTAAATAACGGGGTTCTTATTGACCATTCTGTGTAAAACGCTATATTTTATGTGTGCTGATTAATTAACAGGAATGAGCAATATTTATCTATTTTTGTAATTGCATAAATTCTGATATATCTATTATTTACCGTAAAAAAATCCTAAATGAAAAAACACAACTTTTATGCAGGTCCTTCAATTCTTCCTCAATACACTCTTGATAAGACTATAGAAGGAATAAAAGATTTTGCAGGAACAGGATTATCGATCCTTGAGATATCTCATCGCAGCAAAGAATTTGTTGCCTGTATGAACGACACTATTTCGCTCTTTAAAGAATTACTGGAGATTCCTTCAGGTTATCAGGTTATATTTCTTGGTGGTGGAGCCAGTCTGCAGTTTGCAATGGTCCCGATGAACCTTATGAACAAAAAAGCAGCTTATCTTAATACAGGTGAGTGGGCCAGTAAAGCACTTAAGGAAGCCAAGCTCTTTGGGGAAGCAGTTGAAGTTGCATCCTCGAAGGAAAAGATGTTTAATTATATACCAAAAAATTATACAATTCCGGCCGATGCAGAATATTTTCATATTACAACAAACAACACCATTTATGGTACGGAGTTAAAAAAGGATCTGGATGTAAAAATCCCTCTTGTAGCCGATATGTCATCTGATATTTTCAGCCGTCCCATTGATGTTTCAAAATATTCCCTTATTTATGGCGGTGCTCAGAAAAACCTTGCACCTGCGGGTATGGCTTTCGTTATCATTAAAGAAGATATTCTCGGAAAAGTTACCAGGCCTATTCCTTCAATGTTAGACTACAGGGTGCATATAAAAGGGGAGTCGATGTTCAACACCCCTCCGGTATTTACGGTCTTTGCTGCTCAGCAGACCCTTACATGGCTGAAAAATCTTGGTGGTATTAAAGCCATCCAGAAAAAAAATATTGAAAAGGCAAAAATCCTTTATGACGAAATAGACAGAAATAAATTGTTTGTCACTACAATAAACGATCCGGAAGACAGATCTCTGATGAATATTTGTTTTGTAATGGCGCCAGCCTATAAGGATCTTGAAAAACCATTTGCTGATTTTGCCAGGTCAAAGGGGATGCTTGGTATTGAAGGCCATCGTTTAACCGGAGGTTTTCGTGCATCAACCTATAACGCACTGCCAAAAGAGAGCGTAGAAGCTCTTGTAAGTGCGATGAAAGAATTTGAGTCTGATAATTAAGTAATCAAAAATTAGAGACTGCAGGTTTTCCTGCAGTCTCAATTATTAAAACTAAGATATGAAAGTACTTGTTGCAACTGAAAAACCATTTGCCCCAATAGCTATAAGACAGATCCGTGAAGTGACTGAAGCTGCAGGGTACTCACTTGCATTGCTTGAGAATTATAAAAACACATCAGAACTACTTACAGCAGTGTCGGATGCTGATGCATTGATAGTTAGGAGCGATATGGTTACTGATGAAGTGCTGGATGCTGCAAAACAGTTAAAAATTGTAGTGAGGGCAGGAGCGGGATATGATAATCTTGACATTAAGTCATGTACTGAGCACAATGTTATAGCAATGAACACGCCCGGACAAAATTCAAATGCGGTCGCTGAACTTGTGTTCGAATTGTTGCTTTTTCAGATAAGGGGAGGATTCAACGGGAAGAAGTCTGGTAGTGAACTCAGAATGAAAACTTTAGGATTGCATGGCTTTGGAAACGTGGGGAAATACGTTGCAGACATAGCAAGGGGGTTCGGTATGGATACATACACTTACGATCCCTTTGTAAGTGAAAGAGTAATGAAGAATAATGGTGCCAAACAATGCATAAACCTGGAAGAGTTGTATTTAAAGTGCCAGTATATCTCAATTCATATGCCCTTAAATGAGAGAACCAATAAACTGATTAGCTACGATCTCATGAAAAAAATGCCTCAGAATGCTGTACTTGTAAATACAGCCAGAAAAGAGGTTGTCGATGAAGCAGGTTTGCTTAAAATCTTTGAAGAGCGTACTGATTTTTGTTATCTGTCAGATATTGAACCGGATTGTAAAGCTGTATTTGAAGAGAAATATCAGGGAAGATATATTTTTACTGCAAAAAAAATGGGCGCTCAGACCGAAGAAGCTAACATAAATGCCGGAGTAGCTGCAGCCAGACAAATTATTAGTTACTTTAGAAAAGGCATTGAAAAATACAAACTAAATAAGTAACAGTAAAAAGATATTTAAGATGGCAGTTGTTAAACCTTTCAGGGGGTTAAGGCCTCCCCGTGCTATAGCCAGTGACCTCGCCTGTCTGCCTTATGATGTTATGAATACCAGTGAGGCGGCCATGATGGCAAAAGGAAAGGAGTGTTCTTTACTCCATATAACCAGATCGGAGATTGACCTGCCCCCCGATACAGATACTCATTCTCCGGAAGTGTACAATAAATCTGTTGAGAACTTCCGGAAATGGCAGAAAAATGGATGGCTTGTTCCGGATGATAAACCCCATTTCTATATTTATGCCCAGACAATGAATGGCCGAACACAATATGGAATAGTTGGTTGTGCATCAGTTGATGATTATCTCAATGGAATAATTAAGAAACATGAACTTACGCGGCCTGACAAGGAACAGGACCGAATGGCTCATGTCCGAGTCAATAACGCAAATATTGAACCGGTGTTCTTTACCTATCCTGCTGTGAAGGAGCTTGATGATATAGTTAATCAGATTGTTACAGAAGAGAAACCAGAATATGATTTTGTAGCCGAAGATGGATTTGGACATCAGTTCTGGGTTGTGAAAAAACCTGATACCAATAAGCTGATAGAGAGGCTTTTTGCAAAAAAGGTTCCTTTTACCTATGTTGCAGACGGTCATCACAGAACTGCCGCGGCAGCCCTTGTGGGAAAAGAAAAACGGGAAAATAATTTAGCTCATAACGGTTCAGAGGAATATAATTTCTTTCTGGCAGTACATTTTCCTGATAATCAGCTTAATATTATCGATTATAACAGAACTGTTAAGGATCTGAACGGTCTTACTCCGCAGGATCTGATTCACAGGCTTGAAAAAGGTTTTTTAATTGTTGATAAAGGAACAAAAACTTATAAACCTGATAAATTGCATAACTTTTCAATGTATCTCGATGGCAGGTGGTATAGTCTGACTGCAAAAGAGGGTACATATAATGACAGTGATCCCATTGGTGTTCTCGATGTAACAATTCTTACAAATCAGGTACTTAGCCCAATTCTTGATATTCAGGATCTGAGAAGATCAAAACGTGTCGATTTTATTGGGGGCATCCGCGGCCTGAAAGAACTTAAGAAGAGAGTTGACAATGGTGATATGAAAGTAGCCTTTGCACTTTTTCCTGTGTCAATGCTTCAGTTAATCACAATTGCTGATTCAGGCAATATTATGCCTCCTAAATCAACCTGGTTTGAACCAAAATTACGAAGCGGATTAGTTATTCATCTGCTGAGCTGATATTATATTTTAATAATTGACCGCACATGTCAGGTATAGTAGGGAACTTAAACTATTTGAAATCGCGTATTCCAGCATCTGTGAAGTTAATTGCTGTTTCAAAAACGAGACCGGTAACTGATATCGTTGAGGCATACAACTCTGGCCAGAGACGTTTCGGAGAAAACAGGGTTCAGGAAATACTTGACAAGAAAGATCTTCTCCCAAATGACGTTGAATGGCATCTGATAGGTCATCTACAGACTAATAAAGTAAAAATTATCGTTCCGTTCATAACCATGATACAGTCGATAGATTCTCTCAAACTTTTATCAATTGTAAACTCAGAAGCTTTTAAGATTAACAGAGTCGTTGATTGCCTTTTACAGATACATATCGCGCACGAGGAGACAAAATTCGGATTTAATCTGAAGGAGTTATCTGATGTAATTGAATCACCCGGATTTAAAATTCTGAACAATGTAAGGCTATGCGGCGTTATGGGAATGGCGACTTATACTTCAGATATGAACCAGGTAAGAAGGGAATTTGTTAATCTGTCAGAATGTTTTAAAATCCTTAAAGACAAATATTTTATCGGCAAAATACATTTTAATGAGATTTCAATGGGTATGTCGGGTGATTATGAGATTGCCATCGAAGAAGGAAGCACGATGATACGGGTAGGAAGCCTGATATTCGGAGAACGAAAATAAATAAATGATTTTTAAGAATGAAAAATTTGTCTACCAGCTACCTGGGTCTTAACTTGAAAAGTCCGGTTATTGTAAGCAGCAGCCGGCTTACATCAACAATTGAAAACCTCAGAGTGGCCGAAGAGAACGGTGCTGGTGCTGTTGTATTGAAATCACTTTTTGAAGAGCAGATAATGTATCATATCAGTGCGTTGGATACATCAGCCGGTTTTCCGGAAGCTGATGACTATATTGCCTGGTATACTAAATCGCATTCTGTGGAAGAATACCTTAATCTGATCGTAAAAGCAAAGAAAACTCTCGGAATACCCGTTATTCCAAGTATTAACTGCTTCTCATCCAGAGGGTGGACTGATTTTGCTAAAAATATTGCAGATTCAGGGGCAGATGCTCTTGAAATCAATGTTTTTTTTATGCCACTCGACAGAAAAAAATCTGCTGCCGATTCTGAGAAAATCTACTTTGACCTGATTGAAAGGCTTAAAGATAAAATATCAATTCCAATTGCTTTAAAGATTGGTTTCAGATTTTCCAACATCTTATATATGATTGACCAATTTTATATGCGTGGTGTTGAGGGGGTTGTTATGTTCAACAGGTTTTATGAACCTGATATTGATATTAACAGTATGGAAATTGTTCCTGCGTCTGTATTCAGCAACGGAGATGAAAAAAGGTATATTCTCAGATGGATAGCTATGGCAAGTGCACAGGATATTAAAATAAATATCTCAGCATCAACGGGGGTCAATAGTGGAGAGGATGTTATTAAATACCTTCTTGCCGGAGCTGATACAGTTCAGGTCTGTTCGGTTTTGTATCAGAAAGGGTTGCCTTTTTTGAAAGTAATGAACCAGCAGATAAGTGAATGGATGACTAAAAATAACTTTAAAAGCATAAGTGACTTCAGAGGTAAGCTGAATTGGCTAAATTACCAAAAGCCCGGCGTTTTTGAGAGGACGCAGTTTATGAAATATTTTTCCTCAGTGGATTAAAACAATAAATTACAATTCAGCTGCTTCTCCGTCAGGGATTGAAATTAATTCCGGAATAAGTGGCGTCTTTTGGTTGATGGGAGATAGAGGGCTTTTTCTTGCCGGAAATATATTGGCATGATCAAAAAATTCAGTTAGCAAGGCGATGGCACCCTAAAAAGGTTTTGGCAAAGTTAGAAATACCATCAATTACTTAAAACCCTTTTTGAAAAATAAAAATATTATACTAATTTAGTCCGGAATTAGGCAGGACACTTAAATATTTTAATCATGAATAAGAAATATGGAATCAGTTCAGGGATCTTAATGATAGTTTTTCTTTTAACCAGTCTGCTTATCGGCTGTAATTCGGGAGGTACAAAACCGACAAAGGAAGATGCTAAAATGGAGCCTCCTAAGGACACAAAAACTGTTTATGAGGATATTAAGCAGGCAGAAAAAATATTTAATGCTTTGCCCTCTCCACTCGAATCAGCAATGCTTATTAAATCTGCCGGTGCCAGGTTTGATGAAGCCCTGCTTAACCCTGTTGGTAATGTCAATACTTATGTAACTAGTAAAAGTATGGCTCTCAATCTTGGTATTTATACCTGCGATTTAAGTTTTGCCAGCCTTTACGAACAGACTCAGCTTATTATAGATTATATGAATTCAGCCAAAAAAATGGCGGACGGTCTCGGGATACTTAAAGCTATTGACCAGTCGACCATAGACAAACTCGAAGAGAATATAAATAATAGCGAAGTAATTATGGAGATAGTTAGTGAGACATTTATGAACTCGAATTCGTATCTTGAAGATAACGGTCAGCCTGCAGTAGCAGCAATGGTACTTGTAGGTGGCTGGTTTGAAGGATTATATATATCTACACAGCTGGTTGATATGAATGACTTTAACGGCAATAAACTGGTTGGAAGAATAATAGATCAGAAACTTTCAATTGGCATTCTTCTTAATCTCCTGGAAAGCAGCAAAGGTAACCCTGCGGTAGACGAATTAATGGTTCAGGTTAATAAGCTGAAAATAGTCTTTGACAAAATTACGATCACAACCTCAAAGGTACGACCCGTATATGACAAGGCCACTAATACTACAATGCTTAAGTCAGATGTTAAAACAGATATGACTCCTGCAGTATTCAAAGAACTTGCCACAACAGTTGCAGAGATTAGAAATACATTCATAAAATAATTACGGCTATGAGAATACTCAAAATAATCCCGATCCTGGCATTGTTAATATTCGGCACATCTTTGAATATGAATGGCCAATGTAAAGCATTTGCCAAGAAGGTTTGTCTTCCTGAACTGGGAACATATACGCATGATGGAAATTATCACGCTGCAATACTTGTCGAAGGTGAAGAGGCTGAACTATATAAAACCTTCTATTCAGATATGGAATACAGGGTTGCCATTTGCGGTGAGGATAAACTTCCGAATGTAGAGTTTAGAGTTCTCGATTCAGATAAAAATGTGCTCTATTCAAATAAGGATGCAAACTTTGCAAAAACATGGGACTTTAAACTTCAGGCAAGCCAGCAGCTTAAACTGGTTATTAAGGTTTCGTCATTCAATAAGCCTGGCGATACTCCTGCAAGTGGTTGTGTTGCTATTATGTTTGGATTCAAAATGAAAAAATAGAAATTACTTCATATGAATTGATTTGTTAGGACGTGTCGCGGCACGTCCTTTCTTATATCGTGTATATCATGCAAGCTTGGAGGCCAGGTATTTTCCGGTGTATGATTCTTTGCATTTTGCCAGATCTTCAGGCTTCCCCTCAAAAATAATCATGCCTCCGTCTTCACCGCCTTCAGGTCCAAGGTCGATGACCCAGTCGGAGCTCTTTATTACTTCCTGGTTATGCTCAATAAGTATCACAGAATGACCATGATCAACAAGAGCATTTATTGATTTCAGTAATTTATTTATATCATGAAAATGCAATCCTGTGGTAGGCTCATCGAATATAAATAAGATATGTCCGCTACCACGTTCCTGACTCAGAAAGTATGCAAGTTTTACCCTTTGACTCTCTCCGCCTGAAAGCGTACTTGACGATTGCCCCATTTTGATATAGCCCAGTCCTACATCCGATAGTGGTTTAAGCTTTTCTACAATTCTTTTCTCATTCTTTCCCGGATGTGCATTGAAAAAATCAATTGCTTCATCGATCGTCATCTCAAGCATGTCATAGATATTCTTTCCATGATATTTCACCTCAAGAATATCTTTCCGGAATCTCATCCCTTTACAATTTTCACAGGTTAGTTCCACATCAGCCATGAATTGCATTTCTACCCTTATTATTCCTTCACCCTGACACTCTTCACAGCGGCCACCTTCAATATTAAATGAGAAATGCGATGCCTTAAAATTATTCTGCACTGAAGCCTGTAACTCGGAATACAGCTTTCGTATCTCATCATAAGCCTTAAGATAAGTTACAGGGTTTGACCTGCTCGACCTGCCTATAGGATTCTGATCGACGAGCTCAATACCTGTTAAACCCGAAATATCACCTGTAATATCTCTGAACTGACCGGGTTTAAGGTTATTCCCATTGATCCTGTTTGACAATACTTTATAGAGGATATCCGATACGAGACTGGATTTCCCCGACCCGCTTACCCCGGTAACAGAGGTAATTATATGAAGAGGGAATTTTACATCGATATCCTTAAGATTATTTTCCCTGGCTCCTTTTATTTCGATATAGCTGTTCCATTTTCTTCTTGACTTAGGTACAGGTACTGTCAGCCGGCCACTGAGATAACCTGCAGTAAGAGATTTGTTGGCAGTTGTCAGATCAAGGCCCCCCTGATACACTATTTCACCTCCAAGCCTGCCTGCCTCCGGACCAAGATCAATTATCTGGTCTGCAGCCCTGATTATCTCTTCCTCGTGTTCGACTACCAGGACGGAATTTCCAAGATCCCTGAGTTCTTTGAGAACTGTAATCAGTAGGTTTGTATCGCGGGGATGAAGACCTATACTCGGTTCATCGAGAATGTACATTGAACCCACCAGATTACTGCCCAGGGATGTGGAAAGATTTATCCTTTGTGATTCTCCGCCTGATAATGTTGAAGAGATGCGGTCGAGTGTAAGATATGGCAACCCGACTTCAATCAGGAACCTCAACCTTACTGTAATTTCTTTTAAAAGTCTTTCAGCAACTTTTGAATCAGTTTCATTCAGCTCAATTCCGGATAATATCTCATATAACTTCCCAACAGGAACTGAAACTAAATCCTGGATTGAATATCCGGATACTTTAACATAACCAGCCTCTTTCCTTAACCTTGATCCTTTACATTCCGGACATATTGTTTTTCCACGATACCGGCTTAATAACACCCGGTACTGGATTTTAAATTTTTTTTCTTCAAGATGGAGAAAGAAACGATCAATTCCGTAAAAATATTTATTTCCTTTCCAGAGAAGAGCCTTCTGTTCATCAGTAAGCTGGTAAATGGGTTTATGTATCGGAAAGTCAAAGAGTTCTGCACTTTCAATGAGCCTTTCCTTCCATTTCTTCATTGTTTCACCTTTCCAGCAGACTATTGCATCCTCATAAACTGAAAGATTTTGATTAGGAATGACCAGATTTTCATCAATGCCGATAATCTTGCTATATCCTTCACAAACAGGACATGCTCCCAAAGGATTGTTGAAGCTGAATAAATATTCGGTTGGTTCTTCAAACAGGATTCCGTCTTCTTCAAATTTATTAGAAAAACTTTCCCTTTTAATCCCGCTATTATCAGGTACTATTACCTGACAATAACCTTTTCCGGTTTGAAAAGCTGTCTGGGCAGAGTCGGCTGCTCTGCTGAAACTATCTGAATCATGACCAATGACAAGCCTGTCGATCACTATATTAACCTGCTGTCCGGGCTTAAACCCTTTATGTGATTTTAATTCGTCAATTTTTATCAACTCACCTTCAACCTCAATCCGGCTGAATCCCTGTTTATTCAGAAATGAAAAATATTCAGATACTTTTATATTTTCAGGTATTTCTCCTGCAGATGTTATAATTACTTTAGTTCCTTCAGCCAGAGATGCAAGGAAATTAACAATATCGTCAACGCTATGCTTTTTAACCTCCTTCCCTGATACAGGGGAATAGGTTCTTCCTATTCTTGCAAACAGGAGACGCATATAATCATATATCTCAGTTGAAGTGCCTACAGTTGATCGCGGGTTTCGGGAATTTACTCTTTGCTCTATGGCAATGGCAGGAGGGATCCCATTAATAAAATCCACCTCAGGCTTGTTCATTCTTCCCAGAAACTGACGTGCATATGCTGACAAGCTTTCAACATACCTTCTCTGCCCTTCTGCATATATTGTATCGAATGCCAATGATGATTTTCCTGAACCTGAAACTCCCGTGATTACAATAAGTTTATTTCTGGGTATTTTTAAACTTACATTTTTCAGATTATGCACCCTGGCCCCTTTAATTTCAATGCTCCCAGCCATACCTGATACTATAAATTAGATGTTAAAATTCAGTTAAAATGTAAAAGTAATACTTTTAATAGAAAATTTTTCTTTTCTTTGTAATATGAACCAATTAAAATCAAAGGAGGATTGCCTATAGGATATATCTACTCAACTTAATTAAAAGAGTGAGTTATGAATAAATCCATTTCCGATTATGAACTGATAATGAGGTTCATAAAAGGTGAGCAACCATGCTTTGAGAAGCTAATCCACCGTCATAAGAACAAAGTTTTCGCGTATATAAGTCTTTATATTCGCGATCAGGCATTGGCCGAAGATATCTTTCAGGATACTTTTCTGAAGGTTATTCAGTCTGTTAAAGCCGGGAAATATTCAGATAATGGTAAATTTCTTTCATGGGTAATGCGTATCGCTCATAATCTGATTATTGACCATTTCCGAAGAATCAAACAGATGAATACCATATCAAGCGATAACTATGAATCTGATCTTTTCAATTCGAAACGTTTCGCTGAAGATAATATCGAGGACGATATGGTAAAAAGGCAGATTCATCAGGATGTCAGAAAAATGATCAGTCATCTCCCCGACGATCAGAGAGAAGTTGTTATTCTCAGGCATTATGCCGGTCTGAGTTTCAGAGAGATCGCGGAGATCACTGAAGTAAGTATTAATACTGCTCTCGGCCGAATGAGATATGCCCTTATAAATATGAGAAAATTAATGGAGGAGAAAAATATCAGCCTGACCCTGAATTAAGTTTTAGTTTTGTCTGTTTTTGGTGTTCATCCTGACTTCATGAAGAAGTCATGGTTGAATTTATTCACCGCCTAAAGTAACATGATCTATAACCAGGGACAAGAAAGGATTTTTCGATTTAATACAATAATTTATGTCGTAGGCTCGTTTTTAAATAAAATGAATGCTATGAAGCCTATGGGATTAAATTCTACACATTTTCTCTCATATCAGGAAATCAAAGTTGAAGACATAGACTTAATCGAAGATGCCTGGGGATTTAACTCTGAATTCATTGATGTGATAGCGCTTCTCGGGCATATTAACGCTGTTCCGGGAAAAGGTTTGACTAAGACCCTGATAGAAAAAATCAGGAAGCAGGTTTGAAATTATTTAAAACACAGGAAATTATCCTGTGTTTTTTTTGCTTTATTCAAAATTAAAATAATATCTTTGTGATATTAAATTAATATCACTATAAAATGAAACAGGAATTTTCTGTAAAACCCATATCGGGTTATGTAGCTCTGCTGATGGCTATCATGTTTATTGGCGGTGCAATTGCCGGATTTGCATTTGGAATAATCTGGCTGGGAATTGTTCTTACCCTACTATTTATTATTACTCTCACCGGATTTAAAGTGGTTAATCCCAACAGTTCATCGGTGATGGTACTATTTGGAGCCTATAAGGGGACGATTAAAGAAAATGGATTCTTTTGGGTAAATCCTTTCTACATTACGAGAATAATATCTCTTAGAGCCAGAAACTTTAACAGTGACCCTATTAAGGTTAATGATAAAATCGGGAATCCGATAAAGATCGGTTTAGTATTGGTATGGAAAGTTGCAGATACATTTAAATCTGTATTTGAAGTGGATGATTTTCAACATTTTGTATTGGTTCAGAGCGATGCGGCACTCAGAAAGCTGGCAGGTTTATATCCTTATGATAATTTTGAGGACCATGAAGCAGTAATCGCACTTAGAAGCGGAGGAGAAGAGGTTAATCGTGAACTTGAGCGGGAAATAAAGGAAAGACTTGAAATGGCAGGTATTAATGTCATTGAAGCCCGTATCAACTACATTGCTTACGCCGAGGAAATTGCAAATGCGATGCTGCGGAGACAGCAGGCTTCAGCAGTTGTATCGGCAAGGTTTAAGATTGTTGAAGGCGCTGTATCTATGGTTGAGATGGCACTTGAACAACTTTCAAATAAGAAAATAGTTGAGCTTGATGAAGAGAAAAAGGCTGCTATGGTCAGCAATCTGATGGTTGTACTTTGCGGCGATAAGGACGTTACCCCAATTGTTAATACAGGTACTTTGCATAATTAGCGATGAGTGAAAAAAAACCATTTGTTCTAAGGATTGATCCGGAAAAGCTCAAAGCATT
>JANYJP010000114.1 GCA_025358455.1 Bacteroidales bacterium | reverse complement strand
TAATGTGATAGTCAAAAATATATGAACTTAGTAAAGCAGGTCTCATCTTATGGTGAAAAGATTGATAGCTGTTTGCAACGCATAGCTAATCAATTGTTCTTAAATGCCAGCTTCATTGACAACATCGGATTGCTTAATGGCAAAATGGGTATTGCTATTTTCTTTTACCATTATTCCCGGTATACGGGCAACAAAATATATGGCGACTATGCAGGTGAACTGATAGATGAAATCTACGAAGAAATAAACACAAACACACCTGTGGATTTTGCCAACGGTTTAACGGGTATCGGCTGGGGAATTGAATATTTAGTTAAAAGTAAGTTCCTTGAAGCCGATACAGATGAAGCATTATCAGAAATCGATAATGCTATTTACCGTTCCAGGATAAACTCCCCAATTCTGATCAATGATGGCAAAGATTTGTTCGGATATGGGTTATATTATATAATGCACTTAACTGGCGGGGAAATATGTGATGATGACCTGAATACTCTCATGAAAAAATATCATTTAATTTTCCTTACAGATGAATGTGAGAGAATTCTCATACAAAAACATTATAAAAGGTTTAATATTGAATCGTTAAGCGTCGATACTATTAATTCTTTCATCTGGTTTCTATTAGAAATGCACCGTCTGGAGATCTTTCCATATAAGTCAGAAAAGGTTTTACAGGCGGTTCCAGGTTTCATAGATGATTCACTTAGAAACAATGATGATATTGCAGGAACAGGTCAACTGCTTAGTTTGACTGGGTTTATGCTTCCCTATATTAACGATCTGGTTACGAAGGATTCTCTCGCTGAATTATTACAGAGTAGTTTTTTAAAAGTGAATCTCAAAGAATTGTCAGATGAAATTTTAGTTGACAGCTTTGTTAAGAAAACATGGCAGAAGATTGTTTATGAACCTTATGTTTCATCAAACATGGAATCAGTTGATACTTTTAATAAAATCTTCTCGATAATTGACAATGAAGAAGGCTGGAACAGAAGATTAGACAACTTAAACAAGAATAACATAGGATTGACGGGATTGTCAGGTATTGGCATGGGATTGATATTTCAAAGAATGATGGGAGAATCACGATCAACAAAGTTAGAAATCAGAACAGAAAACAATAAAGTTAAGATTGAAGACTAATTACATTAATATAACAAATTCGACCTGCATGACCGGCACGACTTGCAAGACCTGCAAGACAGATCTGACTGACGTTACTTTCCTTATCCCCTTACGAATTGATTCTATTGAACGGAAAGAGAATACAGAGGCTCTGATCAGGTATATCTTAAATTATTTCGACACATCACTCATTGTGTTGGAATCTGATTCTGCAAGGAAGTATTATCCCGAAGATGACAATGATAGTTTTTCTTACGAGTTTATAGAAGATAACAATGAGTTTTTCTATAAGACAAAGTGTATTTCCCGGTTGATCAACCTTGCCGAAACCACTTTTGTTGCTGTTTGGGACGCTGATGTAATTGTTCCTTTTGGACAGATAATAACATCTGTGGACATATTACGGAAAGAACAGGCTTTTCTAACCCTTCCATACGATGGACGAGCCTGTCTGACTGATAAATATTCAGCAAGTCTTTTTAAAGAAACAGGTGATATTGAAATATTTATGAAACTCTTTCCGGCTATGCCATTAATGTATGGTTACCATTCAACAGGAGGAGCTTTCATTACAAGTAAAGAAAAATACCTTGACAAAGGAGGAGAAAATGAAATGTTTTATGGCTGGGGACCTGAAGATGCAGAACGACTCAAGAGGCTTGAAATAATGAATTTACCGATCCATTATACTGAGGGACCTCTTTTTCACCTATGGCACCCACGTGGAAAGACAAACTGGTACACTAATAATAAAATTGAAATACAAAACCGCAGGGAATTTATTGAAACCTGCAAAAGAAATGGTTTAAAATGACTCTAAAATGATTACTCTGTTTATTTTTAAATCGGGTGCAAGGGGAATGCAATATGGCATTGGAACCTATATTAGGGAGTTGACTGATGCTCTTCTGAAAATTGGAGGCATTAAAATATATCTGGTTTCTTATCATAGTATTAACTGTAATGAATTCTCAATAAGATCAATTACCGAAAAATATTCGGAAATCAACATTCCATCACCTTTAATACATACCTCTCAAAACAATTCTTCCGATAAAAAGTATGCAACTGCAGTTGTCAGGCTATTAACTGATTTCATACCTCAAAATGGCAAAGTCATATTTCAGATTAATTATTTGGATGATCTTCCAGTTGCAAATAAACTTAAAGAAAAATACAAATACCCGGTCATCAGTATTGTTCACTTTGCACAATGGCAGCAATTATTTGAGGGGAACCGAAAAAAATTGAGCGGACTTAATATCGATCAACCTTCAAACAATATAGAATTTACATTATCAAAGGAAAAAGAGTTCTATCATGTTCCCGATCATATTGTTTCTGTGACACACTATATGAAAGATTTTCTGATCAATGATTATGGTATTATCCCGGAAAAAATCACAGTAATTCCTAACGGGCTGGATTATAGCAAATATGAAACCATTTCAAAGGACGAGCGAGATAGCCTGAAGCAAAAATTAGGCTTCGGGAATGATGAAACAATTGTACTTTTTTCCGGAAGGATCGATCCCTGCAAAGGGATATTTTACCTGCTTGATGCTTTTGAAGAAGCTTGTAAACAAAATTACAATCTCAAATTAGTATTATTGGGGCAGGGAAATATTCAGGACTGTCAGAAAAGGCTTCAATCTTCTTATGGAAAAGTAATTTATACCGGATTTCTGCCAAAGGAATTAGTAACATCATTTTATCGTGTGGCAGATATCGGTATTGTTCCTTCAATCTATGATCATTGTCCCTACACTGTTCTTGAGATGATGGCAAATAAGATCCCATTGATCGCTTCAAGGATCAATGGTCTTGATGAAATTCTTGATGATAATCAGTGCCAATTTGTAAATTCTGTTTTAAGCGAAGAAGGAGATATCTCTTTTAATATAAATGAATTATCAGAGGCAATCCTCACCCTGGCAGAGAATAAGACAATGAGGAATGAACATGCAATTAAAGCTTATGATAACCTTAGAAATAGGTTCGCAGCCTCCCGTATGGCTGAAAAAATGAACAACCTGTTTTTTACTACGAAAAGAAATAACGAAATAATCTTAGAATATGAAAAAAGTGAGGGAAGATAATACAGTATCAGTTATTCAGAGAGCGGTAAGGTATTTTCGGATACCGGTTACAAAAAGCTCTGTAAAGGAAGCACTTAAGTCCAATTCTTATTATCCTTCTTTTAAAAGCATCTGTGACACACTTAATGATTGGAAAGTTGAACATTATCCATTAAAATACGAGCCTGAAGAGATAAAAGAATTGGCTGCTCCGTATATAGCGCATTTTAGTGATGGTGGTGGTCAACTGGCTTTTGTATCGAAAATCAGAAATGCGAAGGTCACTTATTACGAATCGTATATCTTAAAAAGAGAAACAGAATTTAATGAGTTCATAGAAAGATGTTCGGGAGCGGTTATATTACTTAATCCTGACGAAAGATCAGGTGAGAAAGATTACCGGAAGAAATGGCAGGATGAGTTGATCAGTAATGGCATTTTACCAGTGACAATCCTTGCATTTTTACTTTTTATAATCCTGGCAGTGATAAACTCAGTTGTAATGGAGGGTATACATCTTCAAAAAATGCAAGGTATATTACTTCTGACAAAAACATCAGGGGTTGCGCTGTCTGTTCTTCTTGTTCTTCATGAATTTGAAGTTCGCTTATCACTTACAGAGAAACTATGTCATCTGAATAAAGCTACAAATTGCAATACTGTCTTGAACGACAAAGCCTCGAAAATATTCGGATGGTTTGGCTGGGCTGATGTGGGTTTTGTATATTTTACCGGTTGCTTATTGTTTTTGTTGCAAGGTTCAGTGGCTGGTGATTATTCAATTTTGGCAATCTTGTCAGCTCTTTCGCTGCCATATCCCCTATTCTCCATTTACTATCAGGGATTTGTTCTCAAAAAATGGTGCCCTATGTGTCTTGGTGTTCAATTAATCCTGGTAATTGAATTTATCCTGTTACTTCCTAAGTTTTCGAATTTGAATTTCTCATCCACCAGTTTATTAGGTTTTATTCTGACATTCCTTGTTACGGGAATTATTTACACCCCGGTTATAATGTATATTAGGGAAAAGAGGTCAAATGAGTTACATTATTATAAGTATCTTGGATTTAAGAAAAATCCGGATGTTTTGAGAACTCTTCTGCTAAATCACCAACATTATGATATTCCAGTTACTGACTCCAGCCTCCTCTTTGGAGTAAAAGATGCACCGATAAATATTACCGCATTTTTGAGCCTTCAATGTTCACATTGTGCAAGGGCATTTGAAAAGATCAAAGATATTCTTAAGTCTGAGGTTGATGCGGCAATCAATATTATCCTTATTACCTCAGACACTAAGATACTGAATACATTATATCATTTTAACCGGCTGAATAAGGATGATGATGGTTTAGATCTACTCGAGCAGTGGTTTAGTGCAGACCCATATTCCAGAAGTAAAATATCTGAAACCCTTTGTATCCCGGATGGAAATGACATTTCGAAGGAGGTTAGCAACGAGAATTACAAACTTTACAAAGCATGTAATGTAATAGGCACCCCTACCTTTTTTGTTAACGGTTATCTTCTTCCCAATCAGTATGATATTGACGACATTAAATATTTTTCGGAGGTTTTCACAAGAAAAGAGGTGGTTGTAGAATTAAAGAGATTGCAATAACGAATAAAAGAACGATGTTAAAAGCCTATAAACAATACTATTATATTATTAACCTGAAAGAGAAGGGCAGGAAGTTTTTCCTGAGCCCTGAGCTCTGTGCTACCACTTCCTGCCCGGACCTTTCTCTTACAAGAAAGGGGGTGTTCTGGCAAAGATAGAGTTTTAACTGGATAGGTAGCCAGGCCATGAC
>JANYJP010000087.1 GCA_025358455.1 Bacteroidales bacterium | reverse complement strand
TGCTATTCCCACAACTTCTATGTCAGTAAAGGTTGGAGCCAATAACCCTAACAACCCTCTCGAAGGTCAGACTTATAGTGTGAGTAGTGTAATAGTAAATGAGGGATATAACGATCAGACTCTTTTGAATGATATTGCATTACTTAAATTAGCAACACCTATTAATACTGTGAATGCAAAGCCTATTAAGCTGATCACTTCCAATGATGTTGCAGTTGGCGCCATGGACCCCGGAGTTATGGTAACAGTAACCGGGTGGGGTCTGATTCATGTCAATCCGGATACATTGCCCAGAAATCTTCAGAAAGTTCAGCTGCCTGTAATTACAAATGCCCAGGCCTCAACAGTCTGGGTAAGTATTCCTTCATCAGATGTTATGGCCGGGTTCCTTAACGGTAATAAAGATGCCTGCAATGGCGATAGTGGCGGACCACTGGCGGTTAGTGTAGTGGACGGATATAAAATTGCGGGGATCGTAAGCTGGGGAAGTGCAAATTGTAATACATATGGTGCCTATACACGGGTTTCTCTTTTTGAGGACTGGATAAGAACCAATACCGGAATTGTAAAAGAGTACTTTCCTCCGGCCCCAACAGGCGACTCTATCATTTGCAAGGGAGTTGTATCGAGTCAGTATTCTGTTACAACCCAGACAGGAGCAACAGCTTACGAATGGAAAATAAATCCTGCAAACGCGGGAGTTGTTTCAGGTAACACGTCAAATGCTGCAGTAATCTGGAATACTGGTTTTACAGGTTCTGCAACTTTACTCCTGAGGGTTACGATCAACACTGTTGTTTCAGAATGGTCGAGACTAAATCTTAAGGTTGTGCTTAACACCAGGCTACTCAACAAGTCGGGTGATACTATAATATGTGCCAATCAGCCAATTATTCTTAAGATTGGAGCAGAAGGGAATAACCTTACTTATAAATGGTTCAAAAACGGAACGCTCGTTCAATCCGGCCCTTCTTCACAATTGAGTTTTTCATCTGCAACTATAGATAATTCAGGAGCTTACACCTGCCAGGTGATAGGATCTTGCGGTACTGTATTTTCCACAGCAATTAATCTCACAGTATATCCATTAACAAAAGTTATCAGTGTATCGCCAGATACTGAAGTTCCGTTCGGTGGTGATATTACCCTTAAAGTAAATGCGCAGGGACACGATTTAATATACGAATGGAAAAAAGATAGTGTAGCGATCGACAATAGTAATACATCGGGACTGTTTTTGCAGAATTTGAATGCCGCGGGTATAGGGCTTTACAAAGTAACCATTACAGGCACATGCGGAACTGATATCAGTCGTAATATCTATGTGTATGTTAAGAAAGAAAATTTTTCAGGCAACCCTGAAGTTTTCTTATGGCCCTCTGTAACTATCAGCGAATTTAATGTAGCTCTGAGTAATGATGCATTATATAATGTTAACATTTATAACTCAAGAGGCCAGTTGATCAAAGAGCTTTCAAACTGCCGTTATCAGATTTCAATTAATGTAAGTACAACAGCCAGGGGTACTTACATTGTCGAAGTTTTTAATTCAAGCTTTAGAAAATCACTAAAGTTTGTTAAGCAATAAACCTGGCGTCCTGCTTGCGCGCAAAAACTTTATATAATTATTTTAATCATCATAATAATCAAATCCCCCCAGCCTTATGAGATCTTTAATTTCCAGATTTGTTCTATTGTTATTCTTCAGCACTGCTTCTTTATCGCTTGTTTACAGTCAGCTTTATGAGTGGCGCGGACCAGGCCGCACTGGTATATATAATGAAACAGGGTTACTGAAAAAATGGCCTGCAGAAGGGCCGAAACTATTATGGGAGGCTACCAAAACGGGAGATGGATATTCCTCCGCAACAGTTACAGATGATGCTGTTTATGTAACAGGAAGAAAAGATAGTTCTGATGTTCTTACTGCACTTACCCTGGATGGAAAAGTAAAATGGGAAACAGTATATGGCAAGGCCTGGATGGTTAACCATACCGGATCAAGATGTACTCCTACCTTCTATAATGGGAACCTTTTCCTTATAAGCGGGAGCGGTGATATTGTATGTGTTGGCTCAAACGGGAAAATTAAATGGTCGAAAAATCATTATAAGTTATATGATAGCAAACCGCTCATGTTTGGGATCTCCGAATCTCCACTTGTAGTTGATAATATGGTTATTGCTTCACCGGGAGGTAAAAAAGCATCTCTTGTTGCGTTCAATATCAATGATGGGAATGTGATATGGGAATCAGAAGCGCTTAATGAAGAACCCCAGTATGTCAATCCTAAACTTATTGAATATGCCGGGAAAAAAATAATTATAACTGTTATGGGGACGGATATTTTAGCCGTAAATGCAAAAGATGGCAAAATCATGTGGAAGGTTGATTATGTTTCAGCAAATGCTGCAACCGGAAGAGTGATGAAAAATCATGCTATAACTCCTATCTACAGAGATGGCTGCATCCTTATTGCCAACGGTTATAACTGGGTGGCTATGAAACTTAAACTTTCAGCAGATGGAAATTCAGTGGAGAAGATCTGGGAGAACAGGAATTTTGATCCCCAACTTGGAGGTGTTGTACTTCTTGGTAATAATATTTTTGGAACAAATCATATGTCTAAACCTGTGGGGACGTGGGTTTGCGTAGACTGGACAACCGGGAAAACACTATGGACATCAAAGTGGTTTAGCCAGGGCTCCATTATTTCCGCCGATGGAATGCTTTATTTATTCGAGGAAAAGACTGGTCATGTCGCCCTTGTAACACCTGATCCTTCAAAACTTGACATAGTAAGTGAATTTAAGGTAACTAAAGGAGAAGGTCCATTCTGGGCCCATCCTGTTATAAACAATGGGAGACTATATATCAGGCACGGAGAGGTACTGATGGTGTACCAGATAAAATAAAGTGATTATCTTTTTGTTCTTTCAGGTTCATTAATACAATCCGAACTGAGGGTAAAAAGAATCAGTCAGCTGCAATTGCAAATTTTGGATAAGGGTTTTCTCGGTTACTTCGACAAAGAGTCTGACGCGCCAATAGGAAAATAAGGCCTGAACAAGAATAATACCGACGAGAATGAGACCGGTATGACTGATCTCACTTATCATCTTGCCTTTATTCAACCTTGCAGAGCAATTTTATATAAAATTTTCAGGTATGGAGTCTTTTTTCTTATTTTTTTGAATCAACTCAGCCATCTGATGTTATATTTATGTTTTAAATCATGTTTGAGATTATGGTTACAAAAAAGTATTCCCTCGATAAAAGTAAAATCAAAGTTCTTTTACTTGAAGGGGTTCATGAAAATGCTCTGAAATGCTTCACTGAAAACGGGTATAGTGATATTGAATGTTACAAAGAAGCTTTGTCTGAAAATGAGCTTGAAGAAAAGTTGAAGCATATTCATATCATTGGAATCAGGAGCCGCACAGAACTTCGTAAAGTTTTGCTTCACAAAGCTCCCAGGTTAATTACTATTGGTTGTTTCAGCATTGGTACTAACCAGGTTGATATACAGGTCGCCAAAATGTTAGGCATCCCGGTATTTAATGCACCGTTTTCAAATACCCGTTCAGTAGCTGAACTCGTTATAGCCGAGTGCATTATGCTGATGAGAGGCATACCTGAAAAAAATGCCCTTGCCCACAATAATATCTGGATGAAATCGGCCAATAATGCCGTGGAAGTACGAGGGAAAACACTTGGGGTAATTGGTTACGGACATATCGGCTCACAGGTTTCTATTCTTGCCGAAAGCCTGGGGATGAATATCGTTTATTATGATATTGAAAAGAAACTCAGCCTTGGAAATGCAAGACCTCTGGCCAGCCTGAAAGAGCTGCTTAGAGTTTCTGATACCGTAACAGTTCATGTGCCTTCAACAGAATTAACCAGGAATATGATCTCAAAAGACGAGATTGACCTTATGAAGACAGGAGCCTGCCTGATAAATGCTTCCCGGGGTGATATTATTGATTATGTTGCAGTTGCAAATGGATTACGGTCGAAACACCTGGCCGGAGTTGCTGCAGATGTATTTCCCAAAGAACCGGCTTCGAATGATGAACCTTTTGTAAACGAACTGCAGGAATTTCACAATGTAATTCTGACACCACATATTGGAGGCAATACACTTGAAGCACAAGCCAATATTGGACTGGAAGTAGCTGAAAAACTGGTAAAATTCAGTGATACGGGTTCCACCATCGGGGCTGTTAATTTCGTAGAGATCTCACTTCAGCCTCACATTTCAAAACAAAGATTCCTGCATATTCATGAGAATGTTCCGGGTGTTCTTCGCGAAGTGAACCACCTTTTTACTTCAAGAGGTATAAATATTTCTGCCGAATATCTGCAAACCGACCCCGATATTGGATATGTGATTATAGAAACTGAAAGTGAGCTTGATAAAACAGTAATTAATGATCTGAAAAATATCCCGCATACTATACGTGCGAGAATTCTGTATTAATTTGTGTTAATGTACATGTCGGAATAAAGAGTACGAAGCTTATGTACTTTGTAAGAATTACCAGATCTCAATCCTCGTAGGACGTTCATTCATCATCTATGCAAGTGCGTAACCCAGGAAGAAACGCTGCATTATACTTTAATAAAGAAGAAAGATTCCGGAGAACATCATTTATTCGAAGTCAAAATTACAGATGAAGATTGTACGTCAAAACAACTATCAATAATGATAAATTGATGGTTAAAGAAAAGCCAGATGATTCATCTAAATATATTGGTCAGCTGAATGTACAAATGCAGGAAATCAAAAAAATAAAAGACGATGCTTTAGGGCACCGTCTTTTTAAGACTTAAAAGCTTACCTGTGATTATTTCCTTTTCTTTGAAGGTTTCGTTGCAGCTTTATTTGCCATCTTTTTTACAAACTTGCCATCCTTGTCATAAACAAGAGTTTCAGTAGTTTTTCCTTTAACAATAACTACATCAAAGGTTTCAGTGTTATTTAAATTAACACTTGCTGCATCCTTGATAGTAAAACCAGGATAATCCTTTGCAATATTGTCAGTTATGGACTTCTGAAGATCAGCTACCTTTACCGGAGTACGTGAGGACTTCTTATTTGTGGTGGTGGTAGTTGTGGTCTTAGCCGTAGTGGAGGACTTGGTCGATGTCCCTGTAGCTTGCGCATTAGCAACCAGAGTACCAATAATCAAAACAAAAACGAATAATAATTTTTTCATAACTAATAAATTATTTGGTTTAAAGGATTAAAAGTATTCTGCGATTCTGAAGAAGTTCTGAAGTTTAGAATATTTAACAAGATTTTAAGGAATTACATACAAAAGATTCTATAATTAAAATACTCCTTGTACTGTTTAAAGTGATTACATGAATTAAATTAAATTAAGTAAGAAGTTAAACAGAACATAACTATAACTTATTACGGGAATCACTTTAATTTTTATTTTCTTTGATTAAATTTTCAGAAAATGATCCTTGCTTCATATTCTTTAATAGACATATTGTTAAGTACTGTACTTGCATTTATTATGTTGGGAGTTGGCTTATCATTAACTCCGGGAAGTTTTAAAAACTTATATCTGTTTCCAAAGCCTTTATTAATTGGGCTGGCTTCTCAAATTGTAATCCTGCCTATTATTGCCTTTATAATATCTTATTTTTCCAACATGTCACTTCCTTTAAAAGTTGGTATGATTATTCTTGCTTCCTGCCCCGGAGGTACAACTTCAGGTTTACTGACATATTATTTCAAAGGTAACGTTGCTCTGTCAATTACATTTACTTCAATAAATAGTATTCTGACATTATTCACGATACCATTCATCGTTAATTTAAGTTTGTTGTTTTACTATGGTCAGGCTACACTGGTACACTTATCCTATCTGGAAACAATAATTCAGATTTTTTCTGTAACAATTATCCCTGCCGCTGCCGGCGTCTTAATTAGAACCTACAAACCGGTATTTGCATTAAAAGCCCAAAAGCCATTGAAGGTTCTGCTTTTAGTTGCTCTTGGAATAGCCTTTATAATATTATTTTTTGCAGGCAAGAATAAAGGAGGAACAGGAATTAATTCAAAGGAAATATTCCAGATTTTGCCATATGTTCTTTTATTAAATGTATTATGTACAGCCTGGGGCTATTTTTTGGGAATTATTGCCAGGCTTGGTATAAGAAACTCTTACACGATAGGAATTGAAGCATCTGTCCATAATACTACACTGGCATTCCTTGTTGCCGGAACTTTACTGCATAACCCTGATATGGAAAAACCTGCCTTAATTTATGCCATGTTTTCTTTCTGGTCAGCAATCTTATACAGCTTCATAATTAAGAAAGTGCATAAATTGAATATGTTCTCTGATTTTAAATCCTGAGAATATATTATATCTGTTAATGTTTTTTTGAATCATGCATTTCCATACATTTACATCGGCTTAAAACATTACTTTAACATGATAATTTAAGTAAATATTCTTTATTAGTTGAATTTTTATTTCAGCAATCGAGGATAAATAAATTGATAGCATTTACTCTTTAAACTCCAGTTAATATGTACAAAACAATAGTGATCCTGATAGCAATATTTATTTATTGTGCATATCTGTTCTTCTCAAAACCAGATTCACTGGTAATTAATGAATCAGGTAAAATTGAAGGACTTGCTAACAAAGGAAGAGCAATGCTCCAGGGTGAACGATTCTGGAAAAATCAGCTCAAGGTGGCTACCGGATTATTTAATACCAGTACTAAACCCCATTTACCATCGTCTGAAGAGATGCAAACCTTATACAACAAACTGAGAATGGACGAAACAGAATTAAACGACAGGATGAAGGAATTGTATACTCCTGAGGAACGAATGGCTGTACTTTACAGAATAAAAGCTGATAGTATAGAAAGAGCAGGAAAATGGAAAAAGCTTGATAAGGTGGACGAGGAGTTAAGAACGGTAGAAACCGATAAACTAAAAATTATAATTCCACTAATTGAAGCTAAACTTCATATTGTCAAACCTGATTAGCATAAAACCTGATTTGGTTCGCACCTGGAGCTTAATTTTGTAGTTATCTGTTTCTCTAAGTAAGAAATACTAAGAATAATATCCCGATAAGTATCCGGTACCAGCCAAACCAGGCAAATCCAAATCTTTCAATAAAAGCTAAAAAAGCTTTTACAGCTATCCATGCTACTATAAATGCTGTTATCAAACCTATGATCAAAAGCATAATTTCATTGTGTGTAAATTCGATAGGTGTTTTTAATAAATCATACCCTGTTGCCGCCAACATTGTAGGAACTGCAAGTAAAAATGAAAATTCAATAGCCTGTTTCTTATTAAAACCATTAAATACCCCGCCAACTATTGTAGCTCCGGCTCTTGAAACACCAGGAATCATTGAAATACATTGTATCAACCCGATATAAAAGGCATTTTTTAACGGAACATCCTCAGCTTCCTTATACCTTGAAACTTGTTTTACTACTTTTTTGTCAACTAAAATCAGAATGATTCCTCCCAGTATTAACGTGACTGAAACTATAAGAGTACTGAAAAGATATTCCTTTATAAAATTGTACGCGAGAAATCCGATTATTGCTGTCGGTATAAATGCAACGATAAGCTTTTTATATATATCAAAACTTCTGAAAAATCGTTTAATGTACATTATAGCAACAGCAAATATTGCTCCCAGCTGTATGGAAATTTCAAAAGTCTTTGTAAAAGAACTGTTTTCAACACCTAATAATGAAGAGGTTAAAATCATATGGCCCGTTGATGAAACAGGAAGAAATTCTGTAAGTCCTTCAACTATTGCAATGATGATTGCCTGAATTATAGTCATTCTTGTTTATTTATATGTCTGTGTAGTCTGCAAATGTATCAAATGCTACATTGCCTGCAACAGTTTCTGTTAATTTTAGTTCAGGTTTTATCGTATTTCATAAACAAGGTTAACTTAAATGTTAATACTTAACCTCAATTCCTGACAATAAGTCTCCTGCAATTAAATGTGGTTCGACATTCTGGTTTAATTGATAACTTTGCGACACGAATTCTATGTATTGGAGCTATGAATGAGAGGATATGGAATAAGGATTTTATTGTCCTTATATTATCAAACTTTTTGATGTATATCACGTATTACGCAATACTTTCAGCTTTACCAATTTACTTAGTCAGAGATCTTAATGCATCAAAAATGCAGGTGGGTTTGGTTGTTGGAACTTATACAATAGCTTCGGTTCTGGTTCGGCCGTTTTCAGGTTTCGCCCTCGACAGGTTTGGACGGCGAACAATCTTTTTATCGGCTTTAGTATTATACACTTTCCTGTTAACCGGATATCTGGTTGCCATAACAATCACATCCATAATACTGCTTCGGTTTGCACAAGGACTCACATGGGGATTTACAACAGTATCTGGCTCAACAATAGCGGTCGATCTTATACCGGCATCGAAAAGGGGAGAAGGTATCGGGTATTTTGCACTTTCAACAACACTTGGAATGTCTGTTGGCCCTGTTATCGGCTTATTTGTTGGGCACCAGTGGGGCTATGTCACAATGTTTGTTTCAGGTTGTCTTATTAGCGTTGTAAGTCTTGTATTTGCCTATTCTGTCCATCTGCGAAAGCGATTTGTGGTTGGGAAGCGGATCAAGCTAAAATGGAACAGCATGTTCGATAAGAATTCAATCCGCCCGTCTTTAAACGTATTTATAACTATGATTGCCTATGGAGGGCTGCTTTCGTTCATCGCACTTTATGGTCGTGAAATAGGAATTCAGAACGCATCACTTTACTTTCTGATTTTTTCTTTTGGTATTGCTGCAGCACGGCTTACAGCCGGAAAGGTGTTCGATAAAAAGGGTCCTCGACAGATTATTACAATATGTATTATCCTGCTGATTCTGGGGTTTCCGCTGCTTGCTCTTGCAAAAAATGAAATACTATTTTATTCTTCGGCAATAATTATCGGGTTCGGCAATGGTGTTATATTTCCGACATTTCAGTCTATGGTTAATAATCTTGCAGAATCCACGCATCGGGGATCAGCAAATTCAACACTTTACACCGCGGTAGATCTGGGAATGGGTTTCGGGATGATTATGGCAGGGGTAATTGCCCAGCATATTTCTATATCTGCTATCTTCTGGATAAGTGCTTTGGTATGCGCCGGAGGGCTATTGTTTTTCCGTTGTTTTGTTCTTAAATTTTATGAGAGTCATCTGAACACTATCAGGACATCCTGACTTCTATCACTTTATTATTTTATCAATAACCAGCGATATTTTATTTCTCAGGGTTATTTCCCGTCTGTCTTTCCTGATATAATTATTCCATACTATAATTGATAATGCGAATATTGCAATAGTGACGATTGCGACTTTGATGAGATGTGGAACTATGCTGATAATGTTTCTGAGTTTGTAATTTAATTTAAATAGGAATTTTTCCATATGGTTGTCAGGAGGAGAATGAACACCAAATTTGTCTTTGTTTTCACGAATGAACTTTTCAATATTATCTTCGTTATTGATTACCATAATTTGTTTTAAATAAGGACTGTTTATCCTTCATTATGATGCATGCAGCTAATTCGTCTTAAAAAAAGAATAACAAGAGTTGCAATTAAGTATAAATATCAGCCAACACATACTCAAAATTTCAGTTTAATATTTATCTTCATATCTTCAAATCAGCTTGTACTATCTATATTAATAACTAACTTAATTATTCTCATATGAAATCTGAAACATCTAGGCGAAAATTTATTCAAAAGCTCGGTGGCACTGCAATACTTCTGTCTGCAGCACCTTTATCCGGCTTTGCATCCCGTCAGGACATGGAAGAACATATTATTCCCTATACCAGGAGCTTCAGCCCGAATGATAAAATAAGGATTGCCGGAATTGGAATGGGTATTATGGGCAATGTTGATATTGACACGGCTTTAAAAGTTCCCGGTGTTGAGTTGGTTGCTGCATGTGACCTGTATTCCGGAAGGCTTGAGAGAGTAAAGGAGAAATACGGTAAGGATATTTTTACAACAAAGGACTACAGGGAAATCCTGAATCGTAAGGATATTGATGCAGTCGTTATATCGACAAGTGATAACTGGCATGCCAGGATAGCTATAGATGCTATGAATGCCGGTAAATCAGTTTACTGTGAAAAACCTATGGTGCATAAGCTAAGTGAGGGATTAGAGGTAATAGCTACCCGTGACAAAACTAAAAAAACCATGCAGGTGGGAAGTCAGCGGGTAAGCAGTATTGTCTATCGCAAGGCAAAAGAATTATATAAAACCGGTATCATTGGCCAGTTGAATTGTATTGAAGCTTCATTTGACAGGCAGGATGCTCTTGGTGCCTGGGAATATACAATGCCAACTGACGGATCGCCTCAGACGGTGGATTGGGACCGTTATATTTCCGGTACTCCTAAGATGCCTTATGATACAAAGAAATTTTTCTGGTGGAGAAACTATCGTGATTTCGGAACCGGGGTTGCCGGAGACTTATTTGTCCACCTGTTATCCGGTATTCATCTACTGACCGATTCCAAAGGCCCTGAAAAGATATTTGCTACAGGTCAGCTTTCCTACTGGAAAGATGAACGCGATGTCCCTGACATTATGGTTGCTTTAATGCATTATCCCGAAACTAAAGAACATCCTTCATTTGATGTTACTTTAAGGGTGAATTTTGTAAGCGGTAATGGCGATAAGGGAGTAACCAGGTTTATTGGCAGTGAAGGTGTTATTGAAATGTCAGATAACGGATTTGTTATTCATAACAGTATAATGTCAAAGGCTCCGGGGATCGGAGGATGGGATGCCTTTGATACTTATCCCAAGGCAATGCAGGAAGAACTAATGAAACGATACAATCAGAAATACTCAAAAGAGGATCAGAAAAGGCCTGTAAAAACCGACACTAAGTATTCGTCTCCCGAAGGATATGATGAGCATCTTGAGCATTTTGCTGATTTCTTTGA
The DNA here is from genome assembly GCA_025358455.1 of Bacteroidales bacterium. Taxonomy (GTDB): domain Bacteria; phylum Bacteroidota; class Bacteroidia; order Bacteroidales; family VadinHA17; genus LD21. Next base: position 11,451 of record JANYJP010000087.1, on the reverse strand, counting down.
AGGAGCCAGAACTGGAAAACCTGTGGTAGAGGACCCGGTATTCGGATTCAGGGCTTGTGCCCCATGTCTTGCCTGTAATGACAGTTATTTCCAGAAAAAAATACTTAACTGGGATCCTGTGAACATGAAACTAATCTGACAGAAAGACCCGTTGCCCTTTTCAGTAATTGAGACCTGACGAAAAAAATTTAATCATATCCCAGCAAAGGTCAATAGGTGTAATTTAATTAGAGTAATATCATTATTTAAGTATATTCTATCCATCCGTGATGAATCCTGTTTGAATGGATTTTTTTAAAAGAGGTTTTCTAAGCGAAAACCTCTTTCCATTTCCTGTCAAATCAAACACAATAAGTTTAACTCATAGCTATTGAAAATGTGTGAATTATATAAAATATTTCTAAAATACTATAATCCATTCGTGCGTTTAAAGACCTTAATTTGTATCTACAAAATTCATTCACAATTTAAAAAATAGTAAAATGAATTCTACCGGATTAAAAGGAAACTGGAAGGAGAAAAAACCCAGGCTCAAACAGAAATATGCAGTCTTAACTGACAATGATCTGCTGCTTGAAGAAGGCAAATCAGAGGAATTGCATAGGAGACTTCAAAAAATGCCAGGCAAAACTAAAGCTGAAATACATAAGATTATTGAAGCGCTTTAATCAATTGTTTTGCTCAGGAAAATCATCAAGTATTTAGTAGTTTTTAAACCAAGTAATTATTTATTTATGAAAAAAGTATTATTAGTTCTTGTGTTAGTTATGGCAGTTGTGGTAGTCAATGCACAGGCCACCAAAGCTCCTGTCACCAAAGAAAAGCCTCTTCGTGCTGCGGTTATGGTAGCTGATCTTCCAAAAACGGTTACTGACAATATTGCTAAAGATTATGTCGGCTATACTATTAAAGAAGCAACAAGTGTCACAGAAAACAATATTGCTACCTGTGAAGTAGTTGTTGTCAAGGGAACTACCACCGAGACTCTGGTTTATGATAAAGATGGAAAGTTTGTTAAAAAACTTCCTCCTGCACCAGCTCCTGTTGATGCTCCTGTGAAGAAATAGCCAATATGGTTATTAAACTTCTTATCTGACTTTTTTAGAATATAGCCCATCCATCTGAAACAAATTTCAGGTGGATGGTTTTTATATGGTGTTCTAATATTATATAAGGAGCATGTAAATTAATATAACAGCAGCGAAGGTCATCAAAATTAATGTCAAAAATCCAAGTATGTTGGATATTATGCCGTTCGTATTCTTGCCCATTATTTTTTTGTTGTTTGAAATGTGAAGGATGATTGCGATTAATACCGGCGCGGTTAAGCCATAAAGAATAGCAGAATAGATCAGAGATTTTATCGGTGAAATACCGATGTAATTCATTGATAATCCGAGGATTAATGAAATAGCAATGATGATATAGAATGCTTTCGCCTGATAAAACTTTTTATCCAATCCTTCTTTCCATCCAAATGATTCAGTGATAATATAAGAAAGGGAACCGCTCAATACCGGGATTGCTAAAAGTCCGGTACCAATTATCCCTACAGCAAAAAGTAAATATGCTGCCTTACCTGCTAAAGGTTTCAACGCCTGAGCAGCCTGTTCAACTGTATCAATCTTATTAATATTGCTATTGAATAAAACAGAACCTGCAGTAAGAATGATAAAGAACATGACAAGATTTGAAAAGAGCATCCCAAAATCGACATCCTGCCTCATATCGTTCATTATTCTTTTGTTCACCACCAGATCCTTTTTCATGGTCTTCTTAGCCTCTGCTTCCATGGTAGCCTGCCAAAAGAAAAGATAGGGTGAAATAGTTGTTCCAAGGATGGCAACAAGTATACTAATAAAGTCTTTGTCGAACTTTAGAGTTGGAATAAAAGTGGATTTCAACACTGCAACCCAATCTTGTTTGTATAAAAAAGGTACGATCAGGTAAACCAGAAGAACAAGGCAGAGATATTTCAAAACCATTGCAATTTTTTGATATGGCAGATAAATAATTAATACCAGAAGGGTTATGGTGAAAGCAATAGAAAAGTAAGTTGCTTTAACTGAAGGGAAAAGAAGATTTCCAACTGCTCCCATTCCTGCAATGTCAGCGCCTATATTCATAACTATGGCAGGGAAGCTAAACAGCAACATTAAATATAAAACAGGTTTTGAATAATTGGCCTTAAGCGTGCCAGCAAGACCATGTGAAGTTACAAGGCCAATTCTTGCACACATTTCCTGAATAGAAGCCATAAGAGGAAATGTGATGAATGCAGTCCAGAGAGTAGTAAGTCCAAATGCTGCACCTGCCTGTGAGTAGGTAGCAATACCTGAAGGATCATCATCGCTGGCTCCGGTAACAAGACCGGGTCCCAGTATTTTCCAGAAACGAGTAAGTTTATTTGAAGTTTTTTTCATAGGTTTATTTTACTAAGTACTCGGAATCGTTTAAAATCTATGCTGATCGCAACCAAAAATAATAACAATCTGAACAGTAAAACGAGGTATTTTGTTGCAGGAAAATTGAATGGTTAGTAATAAAAAATCTAACTCATTCAATATCTGATTTATAACTTAGAACATATGTGTGAATATTATAACATTTTTCATAAGTTGTGTAATGCTTTTCAGATCAATGAACCTGAACTTTGTTGGCGTTAAAACTTTACTTACAGATACTTGAATCCCTCTATACAATATGAAAATCACAATAAATGACATAGCCGTAAATTATTCAGATGAAGGAGAAAAGGGAGCTCCGGCAGTCATTTTTATTCATGGCTTTCCATTTAACCGGTCAATGTGGAATATGCAGCTAAAAGCACTGAAGGATAGCTGCCGTGTAATTTCCTATGACATTCGTGGGCATGGTACTTCTGATCCGGGAAATGAAATATTTTCGATAGAACTTTTTGTTAAGGACCTGCTCGCATTGATGGATGCACTTAAGATTAAGAAAGCAGTGTTGTGTGGTTTGTCAATGGGCGGATATATTGCATTAAATGCAATTGAAAATTACCCGGAACGTTTTATTGCACTGATGTTGTGCGATACTACCTGCATTGCAGATACACCGGAAGTAAAAGAAAAAAGGATGAATGCAATTGAAAGCATCAGAAAAAACGGAGTAGAAAAATATGCAGAGGAAAGCATAAAAAACTTTTTCGCACCTGAATCTATCACTGTAAAGTACAATGAAATTGATGCTATCAGGGGGATGATAGTGAAAACCTCTGAACAAACGCTTTTAAAAACATTGCTTGCATTATCTGTTCGTAAAGAAACCTGCAGCAAGCTGTCCGAAATAAGAGTGCCTGTGCTAATAATGGTGGGGAAAGAGGATAAAATCACACCTCCTGCTGCAGCTCAGTTTATGCATGAAAAAATAAAAGGCTCTTCCCTTCACATTTTAGAACATGCCGGTCATTTAAGTAACATGGAGAATCCTGGTGAATTCAATTCCACGCTTATGACGTTTATTGGATCTAAGCGGAATGACCTATAATGATTCAAAAACACAAAATTAATAACTCAGATTATGGAAAAAGTACTTAATAAATTAATGGCCGGATTGACCAGGGCAGAATATATTGAAGTAGAACCAAACGTTCGTCTTCATATTACAGATGCAGGTGAAGGTAGGCCAATAGTATTAATACACGGGTGGCCGTTAAGTGATGAAATGTTTGAATATCAATATAACGACCTGATAGAGAATAATTTCCGGGTAATTGGGATTACTTTAAGGGGTTTTGGGAAATCAGATAAGCCTTACGGAGATTATAATTATGACGTACATGCGAGGGACATAAATCAGGTTTTAGGGAAACTTGATATTAAAGATGCTGTTTTATGCGGATTTTCCATGGGAGGATCAATTGCGATTCGTTACCTATCATTGAATAGTACAGTTCATGTTTCAAAACTGGCCTTGTTCAGTGCGGCAGCCCCGGTCTGGACACAGCGTAAAGATTTTCCATATAATCTTACGCAAAGTGCTGTTGATGATTTAATTAAGCTTAATAATAAGGACCGGCCAAAATTGTTATCTGATTTCGCAAAGATATTTTCCGCCACGGAAACATCATTAAATGAAGGGATAGGCAGTTGGTTATATGGTATTGGTTTGAGCTCTTCTTCATATGCTATGGCTAAATGTTTAATTGCGTTACGTGATACTGACCTGAGAGAGGACCTTGGAAGAATAAAGATTTCGACGGTAATCATGCACGGCAAAAAAGACAAAATATGTTCATTTGATCTTGCTGAACAGATGAAAAAAGGAATACCAGGTTCACACATAGTTGCTTTTGAAAAGAGCGGGCATAGCTTGTTTCTTGAGGAAACTCAAAAGTTTAATTCAGAGCTGATCAAATTTGCAGCGAAATAAATCATGAGAGAAGTCGTCAAATGAATTAATAAGAATCTTAAAATAATCCGGCTGGAAAAACCTAAATTTGTTTTGTCCAGAGAGGGACAGACTTATTTAAAACATTTACGACATGTCTTTCAAAAACTTATTAAAATCAGTATTATTGGTTTTCCTGTGTAGCAGTTGTGTGAACAAGGCCACAGAAAAAGGAAAATGGCAATCGCTATTTAATGGAAAAGACCTGACCGGATGGGATACATACCTGGGTCCGGGATTTGATACGGTCCTGAATAAGTGGGATACTATTCCAATAGGCTTAAATGTTGATCCTGCGAAAGTATTTGATGTGGTGGATCTTGGAGGCGAAAAGGTGATAAGGATCTCAGGCGAGCATTTTGGTGGAATGTCGACAATCAATGAATTTGAGAATTATCATTTACAATTTCAATTTAAGTGGGGACAACTAAGATGGCCCCCAAACAAAAAAGGGAAAAAAGACAGTGGTCTTATGTACCGTGCAGTAGGGGCACAGGGAGCCGACGGTGGATTCTGGCTTCGTTCACATGAATTCCAGATCGAAGAGGGCGATTGTGGCGATTATTGGGCCTGTGCAGGTGCGGTATCTGATATTAAAGCAAAAATGCAGCCGGATAGTACTTATATCTACAATGAGGGAGGAGATTTGTTAACCTTCAGTACTGTAAGTAAAACAGGCCGGAATTGCATTAAATATCCCGATGCAGAAAAGCCTACCGGTGAATGGAATACGATTGATTTATATTGTGTTGGCAATTCAAGTGTTCATGTAGTAAATGGGGTAGTTACAATGATCCTACACAATTCGAGGCAAACTGATGGGGGCAAAGAAACACCATTAATAAAGGGGAAGATTCAGATTGAATCAGAAGGCTCTGAAGTTTTCTATCGGAATTTTCAGATAAAAGTTATCGATAAGTTGCCGGATTTTAGCACCTCGCTTTAGGGTTTCTCTTAACTTTTATAATAAAGCCTTTTAAAATACGTTTGATATTTGATGAGCAAATACTTAAGCTAAAGTTTTTCAAATAGATAAAAGATCTGTTTTGTGATATCTATTTATCATACTTCCGGTATGGGAACATAAAGGTGATTATAAAATCACTTAGGGGTCATTCGGAATAACAAGACAATTAAAAACGCTTTGAAAAAGAGATATGAAAAAGGCGAAATCAATTTTAATAATACCTGGTGTTTTTATATTTCTGTTTTCATATGGGAATATGTCAGACAATATTGATCATTCCGGTGGATCAGATTCTGACCAGACAACTACCAAATCTGTTCAGACAACAACAAAATCTACACAGACGAAAAAAAAGCCAACACAAACCGGCTCAAAATCACCCCAGGCGAAATCAAAGTCCGCCCAAACCGGTTCAAAATCCACACAGACGAATTCAAAATCAGTACAACAGAATCCAAAAACTGAAAATGTTGTCAAAATCAAAGATCCCGGAACTGTCACCATTGGTACCCAGGCATGGGCAATAGCAAATCTGAATGTAAGCACCTTTAGAAATGGTGATACAATTCCTGAGGCAAGGAATAACAAAGAGTGGGTAACTGCAGGTGAATCAGGGAAGCCGGCCTGGTGCTACTATAACAACGATCCTGCAATCGGTCTTAAATATGGCAAACTATACAATTGGTATGCAGTTAATGATCTCAGAGGGTTAGCTCCGGAGGGATGGGTTATATCGAGTGATGCTGATTGGGGAAAGTTGGCTTATTATTCAGGAGGACAAGAAATGGGCGGCTCAAAAATGAAGAGCCCAAATGGATGGAGTGATGGAAACAGTGGGACTAATGAAACCGGTTTTATGGGTCTCCCGGGGGGCTATCGCGTTGAGAATGGAACATTCCTCAACCTTGGCAGTATCGGTACATGGTGGAGTTCAACAGAAAGCAAATCTCTCAGCGCATTTGACCACTACCTTGCACTTAATAACAGCGTAGGAAGGAGCAGCAGTCCTAAGCAGCGTGGGGAATCTGTTCGTTGCATCAGGAATTAGTTATATCATTTTACTTCAGTCCGTAAACCACCACCTGGTTTGAAAATGTTGCCAGATAGACATGACCATTGGCAATAGTGGGTGGTGAAAACTTGGCGAAGTTGCCAGGATTATCGTTGGCGTTCTGACCGGAGTTCCAAAGTTCTTTTGTAATGTCATTAGCATCAAATGCCCTTAATATGCCCGGTCCTGTCGGATTTCCGGCATCATTGGTAATCGCATGGGAAGCCCAAAGAATACCTGTCCCATCAACTGATCCATTCGAAGAGACTGATAGTTCAGCGCCTGACTCTCCTGTAGGGCCATTAGAAGTTGAGACAATTTGTGTATTAGAAAAAGTATTGCTGCCTCTGTCAAATAATAATGCCCGCAATTGATCATTCTCAGACCAAACATAAACAAATTCATTACTGACGCCTTTATAATAGGCAGGCAGGCAATGCATGGCTCCCTGGATCTGGATGGTTTGTTGTACCTGGTTTGAAGATGAAGAAAACCCACCCATATTATCCTTGTTTAATAAATACAGATTCCCTTCTTTAGAGCCTGTGAGATAGTAACTGGAATTCGGAATCAGAAATGAGCCCATTGAACCATAATCCTGATCACCAATATTCAGGTCCACATAGTTTGAAGGTGTAAAATAACTTGTTACTTTTAAGGTTGACCCTGAAGGTGTTAGCTTTAAAGCGCTCTCACTGCGGTTTGTAAGGTCGGTTGGGTCAGGGCTGGGAATGTTGTCACCAATCCCATTATACGTCCCCACAGTTCCATTAGCCGTAGTTACATACAGGTTACCCTGTGCATCAGCTGCCATTCCCATACCACTTTCCCAAATACCTCCATTATTGCCGTTAGGTGTATCATTATAAACAGTTAACTGCTTCAGATCCGCAACATTATATCCAAGGATCCATCCATGGTAAGGAGCCCAGTCTGCATGAGAGGAATAAGTAATATAAACAACTCCTTTTACCAGGGTTAATCCCTGTCGCTGGTTACTGTGCTGGGGATCAAAACTAACCACGTTATTAACACTACCATCTCCTGTTCCGGTAGAACTGGCTTTTATAACAACCGGACTTCCGGACTTTTCATTTCCGTTTATTATATTGACAGCATGAAGATATTGGGAAAAGCTTACGCCATTTGTGCTACGCGATACAAAATAAATGGTTTGTGAAAGAGAATCTATAACCGGTGTACCAACAATGCCAATATTATGAGAGAAATCCATATAGGGGTTATCAGTGTTCGAGGTCATATCTACAGTATTAGGCGGACGCATCCCCGGAGAAGTATAGTTTTTTTTCCAAAATAAATTACCATTGTTACCATCAAAAGCGTAGATAGTATTATTAATTGTGGCAATAAATACAACAATGTGGTTGCCGGTGCCAATAGCTAAATTACCATAGACAAGGGGTTGGGAGTATACTTCATCATCCACCGATAAAGTAAAAAGTTTACCGAATTGCTTTGAATTTATATTGGCAGTTATCAGGGTCTTTTCATGATTATTTATGCCGGCCCTCGAATTGTCATTATGCTGTGTAAGAACAGAAACTGAGCCGGGAGTTGAATTACTATTTGGTATATTAATTGTTTCTTTCCTGCAACTTAATAACATGGCCCCCCATAATACCGGGACTATAAACTTTTTTATCATAATTGGGCATTTATAGAGCATAACGTAATTTCTTAACCTTTTGTTTAACCTGATGATATTATTTTCAGATTGCACTTCTGGAACAAAACATTTCGCCAACTGTTATTTGGTATACAGGGGAGAAAAGTCAGAAGAATCTGCTAATTTGAACCAATTGGAGTAATTAATTCAAAAATGTCAATTACTGTTTCTATAATGAAGATGAGCATAAAGCAGGCTTTCCCTGGAAACAGCACCTCGCGGGGCAGGCAATTACAAGACCTAAATTGAAATAATAAATTATATAGGAGTTAATTGATCATGGCACAACTTACGAAAGAGATGAAGAAAATGATTTCAACGCAGCAGTGTTTTCATGCAACCGTCAGCAAGGATGGTGTTCCGAACAATGCGCCTAAGCGTTCAACCAGGGTGTTCGATGACGAAACCCTTTTTTATGCAGAAGGAACAGGTGGTATTACATATAAAAATATTTTGGAAGGTTCCAAAATATCAGTTGCGGTTGTCAACACAGAAATACTCGACGGCTATAGATTTCTTGGAACACCGAAAGTAATAACGGGGGGTGAGATTTATGAAAGGTCAGCGGAATTATCATTAAAAGCCGGCATGCCCAAGCCTAAGGCTGTTATTTTGATTCATATAGATGAAATACATACTCTTAAACCCGGCCCGATGGCTGGCAAAAAGATCGGGTAATTTTTTTAATTTACCCGAAAATTGCCTATGCTTACCGGCAATACGGACTGCGGAAGGGAGCAGATCTGCATTTTAATCAGCATTTTGAATTTGTCGGAATGTTCATGATAGGGTTGGGAAATGCCCGGAGGAGCAGAAAATTCTATAAATTCAAATTTCAAATTCAGAATTATCAGTTTACTTTTTGTGCATTTACAATTACAACTCCAAGCCCCATTGCATCAAATACCATTCCGGTTACTTTTTCTTTCTCAATCAGGAATTTGATTGTTGAATTATCTTTCATAAAGAATTGGTTTTCCTCCTCAGCACTTATTTCAATATCGCCTACTCTGCTCTGACAAAAAAGTTGATCATTCTTTTTATAGACTGTAAAGAATTCACCGCTGGCTTCTATCCAGCTTTTTGAGGCATTTATCCATTTATATTGCCCCATGTAACTATCGAGAATTTTTGGATCAAGGCTGATAGCAACATGATCTTTCGATGCACTGATTTTATCAGCTAAATATATTTCAGCAATTTTGTGTGCGAGGATACCTGCATCCGGGAGTGGACCGGGAGGTCTCATCTCAATATTTGATAACACTATTACTGTGAATTGTTCATCAGGGTAGCGGGCAATATATGAATTAAAACCTGTTATGTCACCGCCATGACCCACTTCCTTCAATCCTCTCAATTGGCTAACCATCCAGCCAAAACCATACTTTATAGTGCTGCCATCGTTCAGGGTCGCCTGAGAGAATGCCTGATTTAGAGTGGATGCTTTTACCAGCTTTTCAGTATAAAGAGCCTGATCCCATCTAAACATGTCCTCTGCTGTTGAATACAATGCACCTGCTGAAAATGCACCTGAAACATCAGCTTCCTCTGTATCTGTATAACTTCCATTATCACTGAATATATATCCGGTTGCACTGTTCTTAACTTTTATATCCCGATGTTCATAGCCGGTATTGTTCATTCCCAGAGGTTGAAAAATATTCTCCTGCAAATATTTTTCATACGACATACCTGATACCTTTTCAATAATTTTCCCTAACAGGTTATATCCTGCATTACTGTAACTAATTTGAGTACCCGGAGTAAATGCCAATTCCGCATCTAATGATTCCGTTATACCGGATGTATGAGTCAACAGATTCTTTATTGTTATTTTATTTCCATTCAAAGTACCGGGAAAATACTTTTCTGCATAATCATTTATTTGCAGCATCTGTTTATCATACAACTGCAGAATAGCCATAGCTGTAAACTGTTTTGTGACCGATCCTAAACGAAAGACAGTCAATGGTGTATTAGGTTCGCTTTTCTCTATGTTTGCAAGTCCATACCCTATATTCAGAAGTATTTTCCCATGATGAATTACAATTACTGATGCTCCCGGAAATGGTTTGTTTATTGTACACTCAAACAGTTTATTCACTTGTCCGGACTTACCTATGGAGTCATTATCCTGGGCCATTACCTGTAATCCACTTATAAATAAACAGGCATAAATTATGGTATATATTAATCTTTTAGTTAATCTGCTATTTTTCGTTTCTGAATTTTTCATGACAATTAAGATTTCATACAATTAATAATTTTTTCATTCCTGTATCAATGACTTACATATTTTCAAGTTGCTGCTTATACTTTCAATAATTATCTCAGTCAATCTTTAAATCAACCCTGAATAGTTCAAAAGAGAATTCCTTCTGACCCAGAATCATTAATAAATATAAGTTATTGCTTAAATATTTGAATATCAGGTATGTAAAGAGTGGCCGGGACCATTACATTTCCATTATTTAATACCTGTTATCTCAAAATCTGCATGAGGCCTGACAATAATTATATAGTAAAGAAAACCATACCTTTTACCAGGAGTGTTTTGTCAGGTTATAGCGGACAACTACTTTAATGACTGATGCTTACAGGGAATATTTATTGATGTAACAGGTTGTCAATAATTAGTTGTTCAGTAGCTGTTAAAGGGACAACCTTGTTAAACTGAGTCCAGTCAGGCTCTGATCGATTAACTCCTTCCCATTCATATACATCTGAAAATTTTGCGCCATATACTGATTTATCCATAGTATAATACTTGAAAACATGGACCAGGTTGCCTGAATTCGAATCATATCCTGAAACTGTAGTACGAAGCAGAGAGGTTTCAGGGTTTGCAATTAGTGTTTTCAATTGTTGAAGAGCTGGTGTGTTTTCATCTCCATCCAAACGGATTTCCAAATACCATGTCATCTCTACTAATGGGGCATTAATTTCCCGTCTGTATAAAGTCCGTTTCACATTGTTCGCAATTTGAATAAACTCAACTGTTGCAGTGCAGTCGATTAAGTTTTTCCCTTTGTTGCCAACCCTGAAAGAAAGAAAAATTCGTTCATTTCTGTAACGGATAAAAAAATTATCCGTCAACAATATATCATTTGGTCTTTGCAGAAATTTGTAAGCAATATAGCCTCCAAAAACCGGGAAAAAGGTCAACTCAAAACATGATTCAATAAAAACTATTGTAACTAATCAGTACTTAAAGTGAGCTAAAGTTTAGAGCCTGCCTGCCAGTAGGCAGGTGCCTAAAGTTAAAAAATCAAGTGTTATTAACAATTTTCTTTGTTGGATTAACATTTTTAGGGTTTATTCATTTGATAT
>JANYJP010000079.1 GCA_025358455.1 Bacteroidales bacterium | reverse complement strand
AAACAATTCCACCTCGTTCCGCTACTATATTTGTATGATCCCAAAATTCCCATAACAACTAAGAAACATTATATGGAAAACGAAAACAAACCGGCCGTTAAGCGGCTTTATTCTCTTGACGCTTTACGCGGATTTGATATGTTCTGGATAATGGGCGGAGAAGGAATTTTCATCGGACTTGCATCGCTTACCGGATGGCCAGTATTAAAATGGTGGGCAATGCAACAGGAACATGTTCCATGGCATGGTTTTCATTTTGAAGATATGATATTCCCCCTGTTTCTTTTTATTGCAGGGATAAGTTTTGCATTCTCACTGGCTAAAAGATATTCCGGACCTGAGAACAGGAAGTCACTTTACACACATGTAATAAAACGCGGACTTATTTTAGTTCTGTTGGGGATTATTTATAACAATGCCGTCAGTTTTAATTTTCCCGGGATGCGTTATGCAAGCGTACTCGGTCGTATTGGTCTGGCCTGGATGTTTGCAGCATTGATTTTCATGAATACCAATCTTAGGTTCAGGATAATCTGGGTATGTGGTATTCTTGTTTTCTACTGGCTGCTATTGTTAATCTTCCCGGCACACGATCTGGGAAATTTCGATCCGTTTTCCACGCAGGGAAACCTGGCAGGCTTTATTGACCGTCATTTCCTGCCCGGCAAGTTCTGCTGCTATACTTTTGGTGATAGTGAAGGTATTCTAAGTACTTTACCTGCCATCGCAACTGCACTTCTGGGTATGCTGACAGGACAATTTATTTTGTCGCAATACCTTAGTGATAAGCCGCTTCGTAAAGTGCTCTATATGGTATTGGCGGCAATTGCACTGATTATTATCGGAAGGATCTGGAATATATTTTTCCCGATAAACAAATACCTCTGGTCAAGTTCCTTTGTTTGCTTTGTCGGAGGATTAAGCCTGCTATTATTTTCTCTGTTTTACCTTATAATTGATATCTGGAATTACAGGAAATGGGCATTCTTTTTTGTGGTAATCGGAATGAATCCTATCACAATTTACCTCGCCAACCGGATAATTGATTTCAATTCTGCCTCAAAATTTTTCTTTAGAGGCTTTACGAATCTTTTCCCTGAGAACTGGGCTCCATTTTTAGATGGCATAGGAATCACAATCATCGTGTGGACATTTCTCTATATTCTGTATAAAAAGAAAATATTCCTGAAGGTTTGATGAATTTATCAGGAGATAGATCTTGATACTTGACCCATTGAAATACAACGTGTTTCGAGATATTGATTCAAAGCAACAATGTATGCAGGGTTATTGAAGGCAATATTTCCGGATAATTTATTTACCTGGTTTTAATATTCCATAATAAATTATCCAGATCAATATCTTTAGTGTTGTACTTCACTATAAAATCGCCATTTTTATTATACAGCACAACTAATGGGAAATGTACAATTTTGTAATAATTTCTCAAAAACTGATATTTCTCTTCTGTTCCCACATATATATTCTCATGCTTGCTCAGATTGTATTTTGTGATAAACCGGCCAACAAATTCCACCGGTTGATATGTTACCATTGCAAAAGACACATTCTTAAAATCATTTATCCTTTCAAGCAAGTCTTTTGTCAGTTTCTGACAATCCTCACAATCGGGTGAAAAATAAATAAGTACAATTGGTTTTCCGATTGGAAGGTATTCGGCTTTAAATATCTTTCCATCCGACATAATCATCCTGAAAGGAGGTACTTTGCCATTCTGAGCATATGTACCGGCATGGATGATGAGGCCAAGGAATATTAATATCGGGAATATAATCCGGTTTTTCATTTATGTTATTTTAAATTACTTATTGAAAGAAAATATTTTCACTTCAGGGTAATTTTCCAAATTTTCGATTCGGAATACAATGTACAAATTGGTTTTATTCTGCTCACAGCTGCATTACAACATCATAAAAGTATAAAAGCAGGTACTATCATTTCTTTTTGGGCATTATGGCCTGTTCTTCTGATGAATTAAACATCAGCTCTGTTACATCGCCTTTTTCATTGCTTATAAACTCAACAGTGTATCCATCCATGTACCTGATTGAAAACTTACCTTTGGAAAGCGGTGTTAATTCGATAACCGGTTGTTCCGGAAAGATCATACTCAATGTTTTATCTTCCTTCAAAACTATCTTTACAATTGTCCCATTATCATCATATTCACCAGTGTACTTTTTCAGGTCCTCTTCCGGAATTTCTGAAACGGCCTTTTCCTTTTGTATGGCGGGAAGTTTTGCTTTTACATAATCTGCCTGTTCAATCTTGCCTGCCGATTGCTTACTCATTGCTATACTGTTAAGGATCATTCCGTTAAAATAACCTTCAACCTGTTGGCGTATCTGTTCAGGAATTGTATCACGGAACCTAACGATCATATCAATTCCCTTCCTGAAATTCTGAGAGTCCTCCGTTCGTTTTAAATAATTGGAAAAGGGCTGAAGTATCTTAAACTTAGCATTACCGAATGGTAAATTATCAAATTGTGCTGCAAGAGAATCAAAATCGCTTTCACCTGCATAGGTGTATAACACAGTATTCAGAGCATCAGCCATTTCGCCTTTAAAGTTTTGGCGTGACAATATTCTTGCTTCCTTCAATGCTGCCGAAGAATCGATGACGCTGAGAGCAATCAGGGAATTGCCGGATATCGCATATGATGAATCATTTATTGATTTAAGAAACAGAGGCTTATATGTTACATTCTTATATCTTCCCAGTGCTGCAATAGCTCCTGCCCGTACCACTGATTTAGGATCATCCCCTGCAATCTCTAACAAAAGAGGTTCAACTGACTTAGATACTGAATCATTCATCATATTCAGTTTTTGCAGTGTCAGTAAACGTAATCCATAATACTTGTCTTTCAGAGCTATTTTAAGGAAATTCAGTGCTTTTGGATCTCCTCTCTGCTTACCCGCTGCATATTCTATAGCCTCCCTCCTGTCGACATATAGTCCGGCATTTTTATATTGAAAAATATAATTATCCAGAGTTTTGTTTTCCGTCTTATCACAAAGCAGGATTTTATCACCGTCGAAATTTATCAGATCCGGCCTGGTTAAAGCAGGGAAATCAAATGAATCGGCCTTATGTTCCAGCCATACATTATAGCGTTTCTTTTCTGCACCGAAATATAAATCTATAGCCACCGGAACCCTGAAGATCGTTCCCGGTTGTTTTTGTTTTATAAGAACTCTGGCTTTTTTACCGGTTAAATCATAATCATAGCTAATATCAAGTTTTGGCTGACCGCTCCCATAATACCATTGGTTCCAAAACCAATTCAAATCAGCACCGGTAACTTCTTCGAAAACAAGCCGGAGCTCCTGGGCTTCAGCGGAATTGAATTTTTTAGTTTTAAGATATAAGTTCAGTGATTTGTAGAATGCAGTGTCGCCTACATAATTCTTAAGCATATTCAGAATTCGACCTCCTTTCTGGTAGCTAACCAGATCGAACATATCTTCCTTATCCTTATAATAAAACCTGACAAGGTCTTTATTATCACTGCCGCTGCGCAGATAGTTTTGCGTGCTATTGTAATTATGCTCATCACCGGCATCCTTTCCATGTTTATACTCTTCCCATAATGTTTCACTAAAGTCAGCAAATGATTCGTTCAATGTCAGGTTACTCCAGCTTTCGGTAGTAACATAATCCCCAAACCATTGATGAAACAGTTCATGGGCAATACCATCTTCCCAGCTGTTTCCATCTGCCAGTTGTCCTGCATCCTGCTGGGCAAATTCGCCATGTAATGTTGCAGTGGTGTTTTCCATGGCGCCGCTTACATAGTCCCTGACCACTATCTGAGAATATTTTTGCCATGGAAATTCTATTCCGGTTATATGCGAATAGAAACCTATCATTTCCGGGGTAAGACCGAAGATTTTCCTTGCAACAGGAGCATATTCTTTTTCAACATAATAACTTACTTCTTTACCTTTGTAGCTGTCTTTAATGATCGAAAATTCTCCGACAGCCATCATTAAAAGATAGGGCGCATGTGGCAGGTCCATCTTCCAGGAATCAGTGCGGGTACCGTCAGTGTGCTTCTTGCTGGTTATCAGTAAACCATTTGACAAGGTCTTATATTTATCGGGTACGGTCATACTGATCTCATCTGTTGTTTTTTGATTTGGTTTATCGATTGTCGGGAACCAACCTGAGTTGGATTCAGTTTCCCCCTGGGTCCAAATCTGCACAGGCTTATTCTTATCCTTGCCCAGCGGGTTGATAAAGTACAGCCCTTTTGCACCTGATATTGCCAGACTTCCTTTGCCTTTCATATCATCAGGCTTGGCAACATAATCAATGAATATTGTAAAATTTTCACCGGCTCTGTATGTTTTATCAAGAATTATACGAAGATTCAGACTATCATAAACATATTTGAGTGGAATGTGCCTGCCTGACTTTATTACCGACACTTCATTAATATTCATGCTTTTAGCATCGAGATTCAATGAATCGGTCGGATAAAAATGAGGATGAAGGGTAATCCAGGCCTTGCCATACATCCACGATTTGGAATAATCAAAGCTCACATCAAGTTTTGTATGAACCAGGTCGTTAATTCTTGTTGCGCTTCCCCTGTAAATCTTTTTCCAGACTTCTGTTTTAACAGAGTCTTGATTTTGTGAGAAGCAGGTTAATGAACAAAGCAGGAGTATTCCGGCCACTATGTTTTTCATAATCGAATTTTTAAGTCAAGTTGTGTCCATAAAATTATATCAAAAACTGATAAGTAATACATACCTGAATGCAATTCGAATAGTTAAATAGGAAAGTGCACAAAGGTTGCCTTCGTAACCCCCTGGCCGCCTTGCTCTCGATAGCTATCGGGACTTCCCCCTAAAGGCATGGGCGTTAACTTAAGCTTTTGGGATGAATGAGAAACTGCGTAAAAAAGTTTCCCCCCGCCAAAAGCGGGACAGGCTCTCCTTTTGAACCGGATCTTTGTACACATCTTTTAAAATACGAATTTACTCATCATTTTATGTCCTGATAACATGCTCTTCAATTATCATTACAGCTGGCTCTGAAAGAGCCAAATATGAATAACCTCTGGCGCAGCCAGGGGTAGATGTCCACCAAACGCTTCCCAGCTCTGAAGGAGCTGAATATATTAATTACGGAAAAAACTTTTCATCCGGTGTTATGCCGTACTCTAGGAGAAGATCTCTATACTCTTCCTCAAATGATATTTTTTTATGCTGCTCTTGTTGATTCTTTATGTATTGAATTAACCGGTCTATGTCCCTATATGAGCAGGTAAAAGAACCATAACCAACTGCCCATCCTTTAAATGCAGGAAATAAATTGCTTTTTTTAATCCAAATTGAGGAAGATACCTTGATGTCCCTCACAAAGTCTATAGGAGCAATCGATGGATTCATATCTGTCAGAACATGAAGGTGATTTTCAACTCCATTTATACGGTAAAGGTGACTATTCTTTTGTCTTGTTATCCCAGTAATATATGAATAAAGTTCATTAACATTATTCTGTTTGATTGTTGGCAGACTGTCCTTTGTCCTGAAAACAATATGATAAAGATGTTGACGATAGCTTGACATGAACAAAATTTTAAATTAATTAATAATGTAGCGAGAGAAGACTAAATTACTCATTTACCTTATTAATTCCAATTATATTAAGCCCTTTCAGGGCTTGAGATCAGAGGGTTATCCGTACCCCTGACTTCGCCAGGGGTTATTCATATTAAGCCACTTCGTGGCTTAGATAACAGAATTGCCAAAGATGTGTACAAAGATTAGCTTTTGAAGGAGAGCCTGCCCCGCCTCAGCGGGAGGAAACTTAGCAGTCATGTATGCAACACATTTCTATTACTAAGTTCTCTCCCTGTTTGCGATATTCAACTCAATTTCTCCCCTACCTGGCCAATTTCAGGAGAAACATAATAAATTGTTGTTAATCATGTTATAACATATATCAAGTAATATAAAAAGACAATGCGTAAGATATTTTTGATCATTTTGATTGTTATTTCAGTTGTTTTGGGATCATGTTCCAAGAAATCTTCAGGAGGCAATTTGTACGTTCCAACCAGTGTTGATGTTACTTCCACCGCTACACTGGCCGAGTTAACAGAGGGCCGGGCATTGTATGTAAATAACTGTGGAAACTGCCACAATCTGTATTCACCCGATGATTATACAGCAAGCGGATGGAGAAGTGCTTTATCAGCAATGATCCCAAGAACAGGTATGAATAGTTCTCAGGCTACACTCGTTACCAAGTACGTTACGAGAGGTATATAATAAAGTTCAACAAGGAAACTTATGTAATGACTTGCCATGGAGTAACTTAAGGCTGCCTATTTCACAGTAATGCTCTTTTCACTTACCGACATAGCTGCAAAATAACCAAGGGCACCGTTACTCAGATTATTTGGCGGATTGGATGGTGTTGATGCCGATAATAAGTTTCCTTCATCGGTTATATCATGCAGAATCTGGTAATAATCATACATCGTTTTATCAATGTTAAAAAGCTGAACTTTTATTCTGTCTTTTGGCTCAAAACGGGGTAAATCAAATCGCCTGGCATTAATTGTTATAATAATGGATTTGCCGTCATAAAATTTGTCAGAATAAAGTATATAATGATTATTATTGTTTAAAAGAGTATCATTCTTAAACACCTTAATCTGATAATAATTAGCAATTCCGGCAGGATCTTTCGCATAGATATTTATCCGGTTTTCTTTTTTACGATCTGGACGATTATCTACAGTAATCGTATCGATGTTAACGATACCGGGCATCACCGAACCAGCTGAATAACCTATACCATCTACCGTTAAATCAAGAGTAAATATATCTCCTGGTAAAGCATGAATATTTGCTGTGGTATATATTCCATTCTGGTTATTGGACAAAAGATATATATTTCCCTTAGAATCGCTGAGACTTACTGTTCCATTTGTTACAGAGACTATATCCTTTGGAGTAAAATAATCAGTTGATTTATGCAGCATAACTTTAAGTGAATCCGATAAATTGGTAATCTTTCCTTCTATTACAAGCCGTGGAGAGGCATCCTTCAATGCCACGTTTATGACATCCTCGCACGAAATCATCAGGGCACAGGAAATAAGGCTCAATAAAACTAACACCGGAAAGATTTTTATTTTCTTCATTAACTCAGAATTTGAAATTATAAGTTACTGATGGGATAATTGAAAACAGCGAGAGTCTTACCGCCTGCATCTGAGAGGCATTAACCGGATCAGGCCTGAAGTTAATTGCATATGCATTTCGTCTTGCATAAATATTATAGATCGAAAAGTTCCAGCTGTGTTCACGTTTATTGCTGGTTTTTTTAAGATAAGTTGCGCTAAAATCAAGCCTGTGATAATCCGGCATACGGTAACCATTTCGTTCTGTATAAAAAGGCGTTCTTAGTCCTTCAACAATGTATAACCCGCTGGGAAATGTAACTGCATCGCCGGTATTAAAAACCCAGGTCGAAGCCAGGGTCCATTTCTGAGATAATTTATAAATAGCAACCACCGAAATATCATGAATCCGGTCCTGTTTTGCAGGAAATTTTTTTCCCTGGTCAATTCCATCAAATTCTCTGAATGTACGTGACAAAGTATAACTTATCCATCCAGTGATGAGCCCTTCTTTCTTCTTGATAAAAAATTCAGTCCCGTAAGCCTGACCTTTTCCGAATAACAATTGCGATTCCACATTTGGATTAAGGAGAATATCGGCACCACTTTTATAATCGATCAGATTATCCATTGATTTGTAATAAACTTCAACCGATGCCTCGTAATTATTATTGCCCAGATTTTTAAAGTATCCGAGAACCCACTGATCAGCCCTCTGTGGTTTAATATTATTGCTGGTAGGGAGCCACAGATCTGTAGGATTGCCTGAAGTAGAATTCGAGAGAAGATGCAGATACTGGTATATTCTTGTGTATGAAGCCTTTATTGAATTTCCTGGATCAATAACATACGTGAGGGATAAACGTGGTTCGAAACCTGTATAGTTCTTCACAACAGAATGGTTCCTGTAAACAGTCGAATCTATTTTGTCTCCTTCAGAATCGTAAGTGTAAAATGTGCCGGGTCCGATTACTGTAAAAACTGATAATCGTGCACCATAATTAAGGGTCAGAGCCGGACCGACAGTATATTCCTGGGAAATGTATAAACCGCTTTCAAGGGCAGTTTTTCCCTGCAATATAAGGCTGTTCAGCAATGTATCATTTTTATCTTTAAGAGTTCCTGGGGAAAACGTATGATAAGTGGAATTAAATCCAAATTTGATAGTACTTTTTGGATTCAGATAGAATTGAAAATCTTCTTTCAGATTAAAATCCCTTATACCTGATGATATATCAATCTGCCTGTTAGCTCCTTCGAGTGTAATAACATAATTATAATTGCTGAAGATCAATGAACTGTTTAAGAACAAACGGCTGGAAAAGAGATGATTCCAACGAAGTGTTGAGGTTGCGTTTCCCCATTGTATACCGAACCTTCCGCCATAATTAAATACGTCGCGGCCAAAATATCCGGAAGCATACATATGATCATGTTTACCGAGTGTGTAGTTTGCTTTCAGATTTATATCGTAGAAGTATAATGTGGATCGGTTCTGGTTCGTATCAGCAGAAAGTTTGAGGAATAAATCAGCGTATGTCCGTCGGGCTGATATCATAAACGAACCCTTATCCTTCACAATAGGTCCCTCAACAGAAAGTCTTGAGGAGATAAGACCTATACCTCCGGAAACTCCGTAATCTTTTGAGTTCCCGTCATTCATCCTGATGTCAATAACTGAAGAGAGATGACCTCCGTACTCAGCCGGAATACCTCCTTTATATAACTTCACGTCTTTAATGGCATCTGAATTGAATACTGAGAAAAATCCCAGAAGATGTGAAGTATTATAGACAGGAGCCTCATCAAGCAAAACCAGATTCTGATCAGCTGTCCCGCCCCGTACGTAGAACCCGCTGTTGCCTTCACCAGCAGATTTCACTCCCGGCAATAATTGCATTGTTGCCATTATATTCTGTTCGCCGAAAATTACCGGTATGGTCCTCGACTCTCTTATATCAAGTTTCTGAACACTCATCTCAGAGGAAGTAACATTTCGGTTAGGGGCCTCAGCCTGTATTGTAACCTGCTCCATCAGAAGTGTATTCTCCTGAAGTTCTATCTTTTCCTCAATATTTGTAAACAGTGGAATTATTTTTATTTTTGGTTTATATCCAAGATAAGTAAATGTAGCAGTGTAATTTCCTCCGGGAAGTGTTATTGAAAAGAAACCATAAGCATTTGTGGCACAGCTTGTTTTTGCTTCAGGAAAAAGAATATAAGCTCCGATTAATGCTTCGCCCGTAAGTGAATCTTTTACTGTTCCGCTTAATGTGTATTTTATCTGAGCATTTGAGATTATAGAAGTGCAGGAGAGTAAAAGAATAATAATCCAACGCATTAACTTCCAGTTTATATTATTATGACAAATATTGCCGGATACAAATTTAATCAAGTTGGCGAAAGTGTATGCAAAAAGGGAATATAAGATATTACTGATGTGCCAGAAAATATTTTCAATGATTATTCATATCTCAATGCATCAATCGGGTCAAGATTAGATGCCTTTTTTGCCGGGTACCAGCCAAAGAAAACTCCGATGACCGTGCAAACTGCGAATGACAGGATTTCAGAACCAGGTAAAACAACTATAGGCCAAGCCATTGCCGATCCAATAATTTTAGATGCAGCAATCCCTACCATAATACCTATGATACCTCCGGTTATACTTAATAACATCGATTCGGCAAGAAACTGCATTAATATATCGCGCCCTTTGCCGCCTATAGCCATACGTAATCCTATTTCCCTGGTTCGCTCAGTAACAGACACATACATTATATTCATGATGCCAATACCTCCTACTAAAAGTGAAATACCGGCGATAGCCCCAAGCAAAACTGTAAGTATGTTACTGACCGAGCTGAAGGTTGACAATAACTGGGTCTGGTTCCTTATTGTAAAATCATCCTGATCAGAAGCTTTGATTTTGTGATGTCTTCGTAAGGTTTCGGTTATCTGGGCCGCAGCCAGTTCTGTCGATTTGGAATCAATTGCTGAAGTATAGATACTCTGAACCCAGGTTATTGCCTGAACCCGCTTCTGAACTGTTGTAAACGGCGCCAGTATCAAATCATCCTGATCCTGTCCGAAAGTATTCAACCCTTTCGGATCAAGTACTCCGATTACCAAGAATGGTATTTTTTTGAATCTTATCACCTGTCCGACCGGATCTGCACCTTCACCGAAAAGATTTTTTACCACTGTCTGTCCAAGGAGGCAAACCTTCCCGGCCCCGCTCAGTTCACGGTCAGTAAACATGCGGCCGGAAACTACCGATCTCTCCCTAATCTGGAGGTAACTAAGGTTCTCACCATAAAGTGATGTTGGCCAGTTAAGTGCGCCAAACACAGCCTGCCCGTTGCCACGGACTTCAGGTGTAGCTGCCTGAACTGCAGGGCAATCTGCAAGGATTACATCAACATCCGTTTCTTTCAGGCTTTGCATTGTTGAAGCTCCGAACTGTACTCCTCCCCTCTGTTGTGATCCCGGGACCACCGTTACCAGATTTAATCCCATTCCGGCAATTTGCTGTTGAATGCTGACTTTGGATCCTTCCCCTATTCCGAGCATAGTTATAACAGAAGCTACTCCTATAATTATTCCAAGCATAGTTAGAAAAGCCCGGAATTTGTTTCTTAACAAGGCATTAAGAGCAATTTTAAAAAGGTTTTTAATACTCATTTTATTTGAATTAGCTAATCTACTTCAACTGGCATACTGGCTAGCATTTCGCGGGCATTAGTTCTATCCCTGACAACGCTCTCCCTTAAAATGACACCATCTTTAAATATAATATTACGGGTAGCACATTTAGCAATATCCGGCTCATGAGTTACAAATACAACTGTTTTTCCTTTACTGTTAAGTTCCTGAAAAAGAGCCATAATTTCATAGGATGTTCTTGTATCGAGGTTACCTGTGGCTTCATCAGCAAGAATCACCACAGGATCATTTACAAGTGACCGTGCAATAGCGACTCTCTGTTGCTGGCCACCTGAAAGCTGGTTAGGCTTATGATAAATTCTGTCAGAAAGACCAACTGATTCAAGAGCTGCCAGTGCCCTTTCTCTCCTCTCTTTTGATTTCACCGCAGAATTGTACATCAATGGCAATTCAACATTATCCAAGGCGGTTGTGCGCGGGAGAAGATTATAGGTTTGAAAAACGAAACCCAGCTTTTTGTTCCTGTAGGAAGCCAGTTCATTTTTACTCAGACCGGAAATATTTATGCCGTCAAGAATATAATCTCCCAATGTTGGTTTATCAAGACATCCTATGATGTTGAGCATTGTTGATTTTCCTGATCCGCTGGCACCCATTATAGCAACAAACTCTCCTTCAGTTACTACCATATCAACTCCTTTAAGGGCATGAACTGTCACTTCGCCAACGTAGTAGTCTTTTTTCAGTTTTATTATTTCTATAAGATTCTTCATAATAGTAGTATCGTGGTTATCTTCCTCCCGGCCGTGTTGGCATGAACGGACTTGTTGTGGTTGGCGTGGATGGAGTCTTTGTCTTACCGGCTGCAGTCATGGAAAGGATAACTTCATCACCTTCCTTCAGTCCGAATTTAATTTCAGCATTTGATCCGTCAATGGCTCCGGTTGCTATACGGGTACGATGAACCTTATCTCCTGTTTTTACCCAAACCACAACCGGTTTTTTACCTCCCTGAGCGCCGCCCGCTCTCTCTGTTCCACCGGCTCCTGCAGGCGCTCCTGCTCCCTGTCCCTGTCTCTGAGGGATAGGGTTATTTTTCGTATAATCAGTCAGCCATGTTGCATCAGGAGTAAACCTGAGAGCTTTTCCCGGAACCATAAGTACGCTGTCAATCTTTTGAACGAGTACAGTTATATTAGCTGTCATACCTGGCATGAGTTTAAGTTCAGGATTCGGTGCATTTACAATTACAGTATATGTGACCACATTAGATGTGACAACGGGCTGTAATCTGATCTGCCTGACATCACCTTTAAAGATTTCGGTTGGATATGCATCTACTGTAAAGCTTACGGGCTGACCTTTCCTGAGCTGACCAATATCAGCTTCATCAACATTAGCCTGCACCTGCATCTTCGTTAGGTCGTTGCCTATTGTAAAAAGGTTTGGCGTACTAAAACTGGCTGCCACAGTCTGACCCTGATCCACAGCCCTGTTGAGTACTACACCAATTATAGGCGAATAAATTGAAGCATAACTCAGGTTCACCCTGGATTTGTCATATCCGGCCTGGGCGGTCTTCAGATTTGCCTTTGCCTTATCATAATTATACTTGACCTGATCATAATCAGCCTGTGCTACAAGTTTCTTATCAAGTAAAGCCTTATATCTTTCATAGGTCGCGGTCTGAAATGTAACCTCACTCTTTGCATCATCGAGAGATGCTTCAGCCTGTTGTACCTGTGTCTGTAAAGGTGTTTTGTCGAGTTCAGCCAGTAACTGTCCTTTTTTGACATGTGAATTGAAATCGACATATATCTTATTTATTACTCCGGAAACCTGAGTACCTATCATTACTGTCGTGTCAGCCTGTATGGTACCGGTAGCCGTAATAGTATTTATAATTGAACCCTTTTTAACTATAGCAGTTTCAAAGTTATATGACTTATCACTTTTCCGGCAGGAGTGCGAAATGAATAATATTGCTAATACTATTACCAATGCACCTCCAAAAACTTTTCTTGTCAATCGTTTCATTTCTAAGTATTTTGTTAATTGTCATTTATAATTATAATGAAAGGGGAACTCCCTGGTAAAAATCAAGTATTTTATAGCTGAATATTAATTTATATTTTGACTGTAGAAATGCGCTTTCAGCCGTAATAAAATTTGTTCTCTGTATAAGGAAATCAACAGAGTTCATAATACCCTGAGTGTATTTTTCAGATGCAACATCAAAAGATTCCTTAGCTGCCTGATATTGCTGAGAGCTTGCTTCAAACTCAATCTGTGATGAAGTGACATCGAGAACGGCCTGTTCAATTGCTTTGCGTAAAATATTTTTAGTGTTTGATTCATCCAGCTCTGCGTTGGTGGTGTTCATTCTGGCGACTTCCACTCTTGTTTTCACCTGCCTGTTCAGATAAATCGGTATAGCCACCGACAGGCCAACAGAAGGACTGAAATTATTATTAAGTTGGGTTCCGAATGAAGATCCTGTATTATTGCCCGAATATGAAGTTGACAATCCTGCATTCATGGAAACATTAGGAAAATAATCTGCCCTTGCCAGATCAACACTAAGTTGTGAACTCTTTTTATTCAGCTCAGCATTTTTAACCTCAGGTTTAAACTCAAGAGCAGTTTTATAGACTTCCTGTGAACTTGGAAATCGTTTCAGGTTTATCATACTATCCAGATTAGGGCGGGCAATTCTAAAATCAGCAGATACCTGGAGCTCCATAAACTGCATCAGAGTAACCCTGTTTATTTCGAGCTGACTGCTGGCAGTAGCCAGAGTTAGATTTTCGTTCGCAAGTTGCGATTTTACCAGAAGATAGTCTGAATTTGATATTACCCCCAGATTCATTCTTTCTTCAGCCAGCTTCAGCTGTTCAGAGGTTGAATTAACCTGATTAGTAGTGTTTTTCACCTGTTCTTCAGCATAAAGAACCTGAAGGTACGCGTTAAGAACACTCAGGCTTATGTTTTCCTTTATCACCTCCATATTATATTTCCCGGCTTCATAATCAGTCTCGGATTTCCTGATATTATTCTGAATCTTTCTTGCGTTGAAAAGTGTAACATTCGAGCTGGCCGAAATATTGGTTCCGTCAGATCCCTTAAAAACTGTAGCTCCGGTGGTTGTGTTGGACTGATTGCTCCAACTGAAATTTTGTCGTGCTGAAGCGCTTAATGAAGGTAACCGGCCCGCTTTAGCCAGCAAAACATATTCTTCATCAATATTGGTAACTACCCTGGCTTTAAGAATCTGAATGTTCTGTTCAAGTGCATATTTGATGCAATCATCAACGGACCAGATTTTACCTTGTGCTTTTATTACATTTCCGTTAAGAGTAATAAGTAAAACACAAAACAGCAAAATTAATGTTTTGATGCCCGGCAACCTGCTTTTACCCGAAGCTGATTTATCAGGCTGTTTTTGATTTGATCCCGGAATTGTCATTTTTAGATGACCGAATTTTTTCATTTATAATAGTATTTAAACAATTGACTCTTTGTTGACAGTATAGACAAACCTGTTTTACAAAATATTCCATATCACAACATTAATATTTGTTAATTTTTTATTATCAGACTCAAACTTAAGCTTCGCGATTTATCTTTTGTTATGCCCATTTCTCACTTCGAAGTACCATAATCAGTAAAGATCTTATCACTTAAAGTAAATTACTGCAAAAGAATTCCGGGTTTTGCATGTAACCATTTGTACCTTTACAAGTAACCATAATAGAGAACCAAATAACCATACAGTGGAGAATCTTCCGGATGAAATAATTATGCAGCATGTAAGAAATGGAAATCTCACTGAGATGTCAGTCCTCTTTGAAAGGTATCATGTAAGGATTTACAATTTTTTCCTTAAACTGGGCGTGAAAAGCTATATTAGTCAGGATCTTGCACAAAATTTGTTTTACCGGATGATTAAATACAGACAGACATATAAAGATGGAAGCAGTGTAAAATCCTGGATATTTCAGATAGCCCGGAACCTTCATATTGATTACCGCAAGCAACAGAAAAAATCAGAAGATCTTTTAATTGTTACAGATACTTATCCCACTGAAGTTATTGATGAAGGAGACGGTTATACATCGGAAGAATATGAAAGACTTGAGAATGCATTCTCGGCTCTTAACGATGACCAGAAGGAGATACTTGTTCTCAGCCGGTACCAGGGACTGAAATACGAAGAAATTTCTTCTATAACTCATCAATCGGTACCTGCAATAAAAGTAGCCATGCACAGGGCAATAAAACAGTTAAGGGGAATCTATTTTAAACAGACTTAATACAGAGTGAAATGAAATGTGAAAAAGCAGAAACGATAATAATTGACTTTCTGGAGAACACCCTGGATGAGGAAACCCGGCTGGAATTCGAAAAACATCTTGAAACATGTGAAAGATGTTTGGATGAAGTAAGCGAAAGCCAGAAGATATTACAGCTTATTTCTAATGATGAAATGGCATTGCCTGATGATTCCACGCGTATCAATTTTTATCATATGCTTCACAGTGAAATTAAAAAGCATGAAGCAACAAAGGCCAGTCCTTTTCAAAAAAAGTCAATCTCCTGGTACAATAGTGGCACCTTCAAAGTTGCAGCAGGAGTTGCAATACTTATCTGCGGAACATTCCTTGGCGTATTAATTAACTCGGGAATTAAAAATACCTACACTGCAAACGAACTGAGACAACTGCAATCAGAAGTTTCATTACTCAAAAGAACAGCAATGTTTACAATGCTGAAAGATGAATCCTCGAGCTACAGGATACAGGCTGTAAATTATGCTGACGATCTTGACAACCCCGATGCCAATGTAATAGATGTTCTTGTAAAGACGCTTAATCAGGATAAAAACGTCAATGTACGCATGGCTGCAGCTTATGCCCTGGCAAAATTTGCCAATCAGAAAGCAGTTTGTGATTCGCTGGTACAGTCACTTGCACAGCAAGTTGATCCTATTCTGCAGGTTACACTGATAAATATACTAGTGGAGAGAAAAGAAAAAAGTGCCGTGAAACCGATGCAGCAGATTATTAATAACGCAAACACACTCAAAGAGGTAAAAGCCGTTGCTGAAAGCGGAGTAAAAACATTGCTATAAAATACTCTTTAAAAAACGCTAAAATAAATCAGAATAAATTGGATCCATTCATATAAGTCGGAGCAGATACCGGGTTTGCGACGACAAAATTTCAGAAACTTAAAATTAAAAAATTATTAACATGAAAACAATGAAAATCAGTCTTATAACAATATTCATCTTCTTCACAGCCGCGATGCTGTCGGCTCAGGAATTTAAAACGACAGTCCAGAATTCGAGAGACGGGAAGCTTATCCTGAAGGACTTCAACGGGAAACTCCCTGTAACCGGGTACAACGGAAATGAGATAATTATTACTTCCACTTCCGATGACCATACACCACCTGAAAAAGCCAAAGGATTAAAAGCAATTTATCCTTCAGGAACAGACAACACCGGTCTCGGACTTGATTTACAGAAAAATGGCAATGTGATAACCATTACCTGTCTTATGCCCTTTACACAAAACGGGGAGTTTCAGATAAAAGTACCTGAAAATCTAGCACTTGAGTTTGAAAGCGGATGCGAAAGATCGAATGAGATTTCTGTTGAAAATACTAAAAACGAGATTGAGATAAAAAATTGTCATGATATTAACCTCAAAGGCGTAACCGGGCCACTCATCCTTTCAACTATCAGCGGTGACATAAATATTACCTTCAGCAGCGTCAATCACGACAAGCCGTTTTCAGTTAATTCGATAAGCGGTGATATTGACATCACTCTGCCTGCAAAAACCGCAACTAACCTTGAATTAGGGACCGTCACCGGTGGATTCTATTCTGATTTTGATCTTACAGATTCACAGAAAAACCTTAAAAAAGTTGGCGGGAATGAATTAAACTTTCCTCTGAACGGAGGCGGATTCAAATTCAATATCGTTACTGTCAGCGGAAATATTTATCTGAGGAAGGGAAATTAATTCCCTTCTTTCTTTTTCAACCTTTTAATACATACTAATATGAGAACTGGTACAATAATAATTGTAGCGTGGCTGTGCATTGGTACAACCGTAGCTCAGCAAAAAATAGAAAAACATATAAGTTTTTCAGGAAAAGAATCGGTCAGAATGAATATTCAGATCGCTGACACCATCAACCTTCACACATGGAATAAAAACGAGGTCTTTGTGACAGCATCGGTAAATGTCAATGATAATAAAGACAATGATGCCTATATAATTTCATTCGATGAAAACGGGAACACTGTTGGCATAAATGCAAAGTTCAGAGATCAGTACTTCAAGGGTAAAAATAACTGTTGTAACGAAACAGATATTTCATGGGAGGTTTATGTGCCTGAAAATACCGGTTTTTCGATCGAGACCATTAATGGAAATATCAAAATTACAGGACAAACCGAAAAGATGAATGTGAAATCGATAAGCGGATATATTGACCTGTCGGAACCAGCTGATAAAAAGGCGGACCTCGATTTTTCTACAATTTCAGGTACTATTTATTCTAATCACGACCTGTCACTTAATAAGATGCATAGTGGTGTACCTACAAGAATTGTTGAGAAACTGAATAACGGAGGTATTCCGGTTAAGCTTGAAACCATAAGCGGAGACATCTTCTTCAGAAAATCAAGTTCAAATTAGTTTTATCAATTTTCTTACTGGTTTTCATTATAACTGAGGATGCTGGCTGGAAAAATCACGGGCAATACTTTCACGTAAGTCAAACAACTCCCATCGCTTTGAAAGTACATCGGCGCGTTTATTCTTAAGAAGAATCAAAAAATTGTTAACACCTACAGGATCATTCCCATTTGCATGGATAAGGACAATACTCCCGTTTATGGGGGATTGTCCTTTTGAAAGCCATGAATCACTTCCTATCGGGATAAGTCCAAGATTCAGTACCGGGTGCAAGCATGAAGTTGTTTTTAAGTGGAACGTCTTTGCCGGTATAATGATTATATGAATGATTTATCCACACAATTGAAAGGATTCCTGCAGTAACCAGGCTATCAAGCCATTTTAAATCTGCCGGATGTCTGTCGATCCATCTGCCGGTTATTGCTATTGCCAGAGGGACAGGTTTTTCCACCCCACTTAATTCTTTAATCAGACCGGTAAATACAATACGATCAAGAGGATGCCGCGAAGGACATAAATCAACAGTCATATCAATGCCCTTCTGTGAAGGCCGGAAATGCGTAAGACCGCCGAATCGGACCTGGAAATACCAGCGGCTGTAAATGGTACATAATTATTTACCGGCTGACCAATAAGAGTGGTTGCTGAAATCAAAAATAAAAACAAGAATTTTAATAATTTCATAAGTAAATAATTACATATCATCGTTACCGGTAGATATTTTTTTCCTTTTTTGCTTTTTCCCTGTATACTTCCTGAACATTAACCAGGGGTGATTTGCAGACAAATACCTTTAGCCCGTTTTCCCTGAAGTAATTATTATTAACGCATCCCACTTCTGTGATGTTTCCAAATAAAGCTATTATTCCTTCTTTATCACCATTAATATAAATGAATGGGCCGTTGGGAATGGTATCAGGGGCCCAGAACACATAGCTTTCCAGGAATGTTACAGGTTCGGGTATGCCATATTCCCTGCCATAAAAATGAATTGCTCCGGCGTTACCATAATTTCTTTCTGCATAGATCGTACATTTATTTTGTTCTGCGATAGTCAGCTGATGATAAGCTTTTGAAACATAACCGGCCAGTTCTGACCACCCTGTCATATCGGAATATACCTGTGATATATTATGTACCTTCCCATCTTCCCAACGGTAAAAAGGATATATTATATAACTTTCCGTTTTTTCCCTGTACTTGTTTAGCTTCTCAAATGACAGAAGTGGTAAACCAAAAGGCATTGTTGCAAGTGAAGCTATAACAGAAACAAACAGAATAAAGTAGCTGACCCAAATCAGTCTCTTCTTTAAATAATATTCCATTGCACAGCCACCTGCAGCAAACAAAAAAGGAATTAATCCGAGTATATAATATCCTTTGCCCTTCAACAATAAGAATAGTAAAATAATTATTAACGATGCCACCCCGATAAATCGAAATATTTTCTCCTTTTTTAAAAAAATCAATGAGAACAGACCGATCAGCCATACAATGGTGGATACAGAATTCAGAGTGAATATATCAACAAAATAATTGGTGTAGGTCATGGTTGCCATCTGGGTCAGGTTCAACTCGCCCATATGATAAATTACCGGCCAGCTGTTCAGAAATTGCCAGGCAATATTTGGAAGAATAAGAAATACGCCGATTGCTAAGGACCAATAAAAATACCTTGAATTAAGTAATTTTCTGTAAGGACTAAAAAACATTGCAATGAAAAACCCGGTTATGAAAAACAGTACTGAATATTTATTCATAAAGGCAATGCCCAGTAAAGCTCCGATCAGTATCCAGAGCTGAGGTTTATTCAGTCTGACCATTCTGAAGATATACCATGTTATCAGAAGCCATAAAAATTGTTCGATAACATTTGGAGTGAAAAGGGTATCAAAAAGTAAAAAACCGGGAGATAACAGGAACGCAAAACCTGCAATTATTAATGCCAGGGTACCTCCTCCCATTTCTTTAACAATTCTTGAAATAATAAAAATTGAAGCCGCTCCCAGCAATGCAGGAATAAGCCTGATACCAAAAACCGAATATCCGAACAGAGTCTTGATTATGAAAGCAAATAAACCAATTACTGGAGGTACTGTGGCATAACCAAAACTTAAATGGTCAGCCATATTGAAATAAAGCATCTCATCCCTGTGGAGCTCATAATTTGTGTTTGTATAAAAATGCAGGCATAACTTTATAGCAATGAGCAAATAAGTTACAATCCAGAAACCGTTGTTTTTAAGTTTTGTTTTTATCATGGTAAATAAAAGTTAATTTATTCCTGCTTTAAAAAATATCAAGATTTTTCTTCCGGTCCTCTGTCATTTTATAAAAGACATCAGTTAAAGACGGAACTGCCCCAATGAGAAGATAAATTCCTGAATTTTTTTCCCTTGCATACTCATTTTCAACCACTCCCACTAACTTACAATCTTTAAACATTTCTATTGTTCTGTCATTGGGCTTGTTACCTACAAGTATTAAGTTCTGAATTCTTTTAAGACGTGGCAACCAGTAAATATAATCTGTAGTGAAAGAATAAGCTTCCTTCATTTTTCCGCGGTTATAATAGTTTAGTGCCCCGGTCTGACCATAGTTATCACAGAAAACCAAAGTGTTTTCAATCTCACCGGAAGGAATCATGTTGTAAGCTGCTAAAGCTTTTCCAGCCATTTCG
>JANYJP010000077.1 GCA_025358455.1 Bacteroidales bacterium | reverse complement strand
AAAACAAATCTCCGGAGGAACGCTCTTATAACCGGACTGTAATAATTGATATTATCCCACCTAAATAAGGTTTATGATCAATTATTAAAACTTTCTATACAAAGAGGCTGCCTGAAGAGAAAATCAGGCAGCCTTTTTCTTATGCGCCCGGCATGGGCGATACCCGCGGTTAACACAGCAACAATCCTTCTGGTGTCTTTGAAACCGGATTCTCAGGATTTTAAAGTTATGATAATTTATTTACCTTTAAACTTTCTCTGTAATCCTAACCGGTTGAAAGCTCTGTTACATGCCCGCAAAGGAAGCTAAAGCACGTATCAACATCAATAATCTTCTGCAAACGGTTACGCTGATTAATGGTTAGTTATCAGAGAAAGATAATAGACCGGATAGCAAAGGTGTGTGGGGATTGATAAAAAAATATTAACTGATATGGTAGTAATAGGTTTCAAGGAGCGGGCAAAGCGCCACCAGATTAAGTTCAGGGAGGATGTTTTGAAAGTAGGATATGATGGTTTTGAGACCATTCTGAACGATGCTGACGCCCAGCAGGGATTGATTTTTTTTGATGGGTTTAAGATTAACGAATATGCTCAGAATCGGTATCCCCACTTCAAACTCAAGCAAGCTTGCTTCGCCAATATGCTCAGGAGCGAGCATATCCCATTCAACTTTTTTGTTCCTATTTCAAAAAATCTGGAATATGCAAGGGCAGTGCTGAACAGGTTTATGGGTGGGGTTATAAACATTATAACTGAGATAAGAATAGAATATGCTCCTGATCCTGCGAAAGCTCTGATGGATAAGACTTCATTCGATGTCTTCATCGAGTACAGACATGCTTACGGAGGATCAGGCATCCTTGGCATTGAGGTCAAGTATACCGAACGGGAGTATAAATTGATCAGGGATTCCAAGGAGGATAAGGATATTATTAACCCGGAATCCATCTATAACCAGCTCACAGGAAAGATTGGTTTATATAGAAAGGAGAAAATCGAAGAATTAAAGACTGATGAGTTTAGACAGGTATGGAGAACCCAGCTCCTCGGGGAAAGTATGACCAGGAAAAATCATCCTGATTCCAGGTATGAGTATTTCACTTCTATCGTACTATATCCTGAAGGTAATGACCATTTCCGGGAGCTGATACCTAAATACAAGAGTTTTCTTAGTCCAGGGCATGAGAGCTCGTTCAGGGGCATCACTTATGAAGAGTTCATTAGTGCAGCGAAGGAGCTCACAGATGATGCAGGCTTTATTCGGTGGCTGCAGTACCTGGAGGATAGATATATCATATCCTCTAAATTCATTTGAACAACTTTTTCTCCATAAAGGATGAAATTGTTCTTAACCTGAGAGCAGGCAATGGCAAATCCCAAAAGGAAACTCAGACAGAAATTGACTGTAGGTGAAGAAATTTACGAGTAAGCTTTTTTGTCGGGACTTATACTTTTATGATCATCTGACCACTAATTTTCATGACATACCAGGATGACATACTTCCCGTCTCTTCTTTTTTTCTCCCCATTAATGAATCCTGCACTATATCTTATTTATAATATGCTGGTTGGATATAGCGCTCAGATTAACCAGCTTTTCAATTTTAACATTTTTTATCATTATCATGTCTTGAACAAGTAGTGTTATTAGGTATCTTCGCAGATTATTAAAGAAAATTCCTGTTACATTTTTAATGAATTCAAATAAGAATGAAGTCATTTCTTTTCCTGATTTTTCTTTTCCTGAATATTAGCACGATATCTTTATGCAATGTTACTTTAGCGAGCAGGAGCTTTTCCTTTACAGATCCGGGATTTGAATTTAATGCTCTAAATAAGGTTGCTTCTTCACTTCGGAATATCTTTGAATCAGGAACAGACCGCGTGATTTCATATCAGCAGGATACCCTGAAAGAAAGTCAGATTCTTTATAATGGAAGAGAATGGAAGAATTTTTATTATATGGTGAGGGGTGATCAATTCCTTTTTTCGAATTTGTTTTTGCCCGGATCCGTTACGATCAGAGGAAATATATTTTTAAATGTAAGTTTAAAATATGATATCTATAAAGATGAAATCCTGATCCCTAATGACCCCGGAGGAATATTGCAGCTTAATAAAGAAATGGTTGATAGCTTTTCAATATTTTTCCAGAATAAAACATACCGCTTTGAAAGGCTTGCTGAAGATAAGTCAAAAGGTTACCTGAATGTTATTTATAAGGGAAAATCCGCTTTGTATATCAAGTACAGTAAATACATAAAAAAACTGGCGGTTGATGGAGCGTATGATGAGTTTTATAAGGAATCACAAATTTATTTCGTGAAAGACAATATAGTCTATACCATTGCCAGTAAAAATGACCTGATAAATGTTTTAATTGAAGATAAGGAATTGATTAAAAACTTCATTAAAAAGAATAAGATTAAGATTATCAGGAATGATCCCGGGAGTTTTATTCCTGTTATCGGCTATTTTGATTCAATCCGGAAATAGCTCTGTTTTATGAAATTAAAGATCCTGTTGTTGATTTCGTTATTGATTCTGGCCTGTCGGATGGAGGCTCAGGAATTACCTAAGATCTCTTTTGATTATAAGGGTATGTCTTTTAAAGAATTTGTTTTAGCTGCAGAATCACAACAGAAAGTAAAATTCTTTTATAAAGACGAATGGGTGACGGATCTTAAACTCGGTGACTATCCGGGAATCAATAATTTATCAGAGGTTCTTGATAAGCTTTTCAGGGGCACTGCCTTTTACTTTAGCATTAATAAATTCGGAGATGTGGTTCTTACAAAATACTATTCGATAAATGTTTCAGAGAAGACTGTGGATAATGAAACCAATTTTATTCCCCCTACAGACTATACCGGTGCCGGCGAAAGCCAGCAGATGGCAGGAAATACTTTTGTGGTAATTGGAAATCCTGCTGAAAGAAATAACAAAGGGAATGTAATTATTACCGGATATGTTTCAAACAGTGACACAAAAGAGCCTGTGGCCGGAGTTACTGTCTTCATTAAGAAACTTTCAGTTGGAACTATCACTAATGGATTTGGATTTTACTCCCTGACTCTGCCTCGTGGAATTCACTCCATTCAGTTTTCATTTATCGGGATGAAAGAAAAAATAATTAACCTGAATCTTTATGGCGCAGGAGAAATGAATGTTGAGATGCGCAGCATGCTTGTCCCTTTGAAGGAAACTGTGGTATCAGCTCAGAAAAGCATGACCCTTCAGCGTTTTGAGGTTGGCGCTGAAAAGATAAATATTGCATCATTCAGATTATTACCAACATCCATGGGAGAATCGGATATTATAAAGAGCGTTCTTTTAATCCCGGGTGTACAATCTGTTGGAGAAGGATCTGCAGGATTTAATGTCAGAGGTGGTTCGGCTGACCAGAACCTTATTCTTTTATACGGAGCCCCGATCTACAACTCATCTCATTTTTTCGGATTCTTTTCTGTAGTAAATCCCGATGTAATCAAAGATGTTACATTATATAAAGGAGGTATCCCCGGCCGGTACGGAGGAAGGATCTCTTCAGTACTCGATATCGGAACTATAGAAGGAAACAAAAAAGAATTCTCAGGAAATGCCGGGATAAGTCCTATTACAACGCATGTAAAGGTGGAAGGTCCAATGATTAAAGATACCTTAAGTTACATCCTTACCGCGCGAACAACTTACTCAAACTGGATTTTTGGTTTGATTAAGAATCCGGCGCTGAACAATAGCAGGGCATCCTTTTATGATCTCAATGGAAAAATTACCTATGATTTGAATAAAAACAATAAAATAGAGGTTACATCGTATTTAAGCCATGATTCTTTCCGTTTTAATTCCGATTCGGTTTATATGTATGATAACAATATTATTGCTTTAAAATGGCGACATTTTTTCACCAGCAGGTTCTTTTCATCTGTATCAGTAAATAATAGTTCATTTAAATACGATATCTCCAGCAGGAAGTTGAATCCTGAGGCCTTTGACCTGACCCATAAAATAAACAGTACCAGCTTCAAAGCCGATTTTAACTGGTTTCTCGGCAGAAATGAGTTCAATTTCGGGCTCGATCTGAACAAGTACTACATACAACCCGGCAGCTATACACCTCCAAACGATTCATCACTTGTGGTTCCTCATTTTATTCAAAAGGAGAGAGCCTGGGATGGAGCTTTGTATATCGATGATAAAATTAATCTCACGAACTATATGTCGGTAAATGTTGGAATGAGAATTTCGGCTTATTTTGTTGTCGGCCCGGGAACAGAATTGGTTTACAGGCCCGGTTTCTCCAAAAGCCGTTCGACAATTATTGATACTCTGGATTTCAATACCGGGCAAATTTCAAGTAGATATGCCGGACCTGAACCGAGAATTTCATTGAATTTCAGAATTTCAGATAAGAATTCTATAAAGTTAAATTACAACAGAACCCGGCAATACCTTCATCTCCTGTCGAATTCAGCGTCTATAGCTCCAACCGATATATGGAAATTAAGTGATACATATCTTAAACCGCAGGTTGGAGATCAATTAGCTTTAGGATTCTACCGTATGCTTTTTAACAACGGCATTGAAACGTCTGCAGAGATTTATTATAAGTGGATAAGGAATATGGCTGATTTTAAGGGCGGTTCAAATCTTATTATGAATGATAACATAACAGAAGATATTATAAATGTTAAGGGCAAAGCTTATGGTCTGGAATTAGCATTTAAAAAGACTGAGGGAAAGCTTCGTTACAGTATCGGATACACATATTCCCGGACCTTTATCAGGAGTACAAGCAGTTTAAGTGAAGAAATTATCAATGAAGGTCAATGGTTTCCGGCAAATTTTGATAAACCCAATGATCTTGTTATTACACTCAATTATATTTTCTCACGACGTTTAAGCTTTTCATCCAACTATACCTGGAGTACAGGCCGTCCTATAACCTATCCTGTAGCTACTTATCAAATGTATGATAACATACTTGTGGATTATTCGGACAGAAATAAATACAGAATTCCCGATTATTCGAGGCTTGATCTTTCCTTAACTGTAAACGGTAATCTAAGATCTAATAAACTTGCTCATCCTAACTGGACATTCTCGGTTTTTAACCTTTTTGGCAGACAAAATGTTTATTCAATTTACTTTAAGAAAGTCGGAGATCTCTATAAGGGTTATGAATTGTCGATATTTGGAAGAGCCATTCCTTCGGTCACTTTTAATTTTGACTTCTAGCTAACATATGCCAGATAGTACTAAGAGTAAAAATATGAACTCAGTTTTCAGATACATAGATTCTTTAAGATATTTATTTAATAGATCTGTCCGTCTTAAACACATACTCCTGTTTATCATGCTTCTGTTTTTAATCTTTATAACCAGCTGTATTGCGCAATTTATGCCTGAAATATCTGAAAATCAGGATCTGCTGGTTGTTGAGGGTTTGATAACTTCAGGGAATACTACAAATGAAATTAATAACCAGGTCAACTATAATTGAATATATGCTTATAAAAAAGATAATTCCTTATATTTTGTTTCCGTTTTTATTTTTTCTGAACAGCTGTGTTAAGGAGTTTATTCCTAAAATTGAAGAGACGAAGGATCTGCTTGTCGTAGAAGGCTTAATTACGGATCAGTTTAAAAAAAATTCAATTAAATTATCAAAATCCCTGCCTTTTGGTACAAAAAGTGAAGCCATTCCTCTCAGCGGATGCATAGTGAAAATATCAGATGATTTGGGGAATTCTTACAGTTTAAAGGAAACTAAACCAGGGACATATAATACCGACTCTACAAGTTTTAAAGGGATAGTTGGCAGATTTTACACCTTGAAAATAAGTATTTACAACAATAAGAATGTCCGTAATTATGAATCGTATCCAATGGAAATGAAGCCGGTTCCTCCGATTGATACCCTCTATTATGAAAAAACAGTCATTGAAAACGCCCGTGAAAACTTCGCTGGAGTCGATGGATGTAAGATCTATCTCGACACTCACGATCCTGAAAACAAATGCAGGTTTTACAGATGGGACTTTAGAGAGACATGGTTGCTGAGACTTAATTTTGAGGTTCAAAATCAGATATGCTGGATTACCGCTAAATCAGAAAATATCAATATTCAAAGTACAGCAGCATTAGGAGAAGACAGGATAAAACATAACCAGATAACTTATATATCAAACATTACCGACAGGCTGAGAATTAAATACAGCATTTTAGTGAACCAGTATTCAATGTCAGAAGGTGAATATATTTACTGGGAGAAACTACAAAAAATTACTGATCAGGTGGGAGGGCTGTATGATATAATTCCTGCTTCTATTCCCAGCAATCTAAGATGCATTGAGAATCCGGGAGAAAAGGTTCTGGGCTACTTCAG
The DNA here is from genome assembly GCA_025358455.1 of Bacteroidales bacterium. Lineage (GTDB taxonomy): Bacteria > Bacteroidota > Bacteroidia > Bacteroidales > VadinHA17 > LD21. The sequence continues at coordinate 4,140 of JANYJP010000077.1, read as the reverse complement.
TGTTTCGGCCAATACATCTAAGAGAATCTTTATAAAAGATAATTTTAATGGAATTATTGACCAGTATGCCAATTGCGTTACTGACACTATTTACGACAGGAATCCTCCGGGACTAAACACAAATGTCTGGATACTTCTGGCTCATCTTTGTTCTATACCATGTTCCCCGTTTTTTGAAGTAACAACCTTCAGGGATTGTACAGATTGTACGATAAGGGGTTCGAATATTAAACCTGATTTCTGGAAAGACGATAAATAACTATTTGAGAAAGCATTTAATATGGTGAAAAAAGTAAATCAAGTGATTCTTATCTTATTCTGCTGTCTCTTTACTCTTAGTTCTAAAAGTCAGGTTCAGAAGAGTATTCCTGATTATATTGTGCAAAGATTTCTGAAGTATACCGAAGCTGTACCCAGGGAAGAGATATATGTCCAGACTGACAGAAAAGACTACATATCAGGAGAAGAGCTTTGGTTTAACATTTATATGATTGACAGGCAAAGTTTCAGGCCTTCACTTATCAGCAGAATTGTATATTTTGAACTCCTGAATACCGAAAACAGACCTGTCGTTCAGAAAAAAATACTTATTGATAAAGGTTTTGGTCCGGGACAAATTCTGTTGCCTGACTCTTTAAGTTCCGGGACTTATACAATAAGGGCCTATACAAGCTGGATGAAGAATTTCCTTCCTTATAATTGTTTTATGAAGGATATCAGGATTTACAATCCCTTGAATAAGAAAGCCTACCGGGAGAGAGTTTATTCAGATAAGAATACAATTAAGAATTCTTCCGATGATATCCCTGAAAAGAGTTATAATGGCCTGAATCTGAAAATAGACAATAATAAGGCTGATACCCTTGAATTACTTGTTAGCGCTGATGCCCGTTTCCGTTCCGATAATGGTAATAACATTTGTCTTTTTATTCAGACTCATGGTATAATTAACCATGTAAGCAATGAGAAAATTCTTTCCGGTGACACCAGAATATGTATACCGAAAAAAGAGATGATTCCGGGAGTCAATCATATTACGATATTTGACTCAAACGGCCAGCCGGTCAAAGAAAGATTTATTTATACCCCTGCTAAGGGAAAGGAAATTCTGATGTTGAATTCCACCGTGCGGTATAATAAACGCAGTAAAATATCTTTGGACATCGAGGTGGAAAATGAGTTATCCCCATCTTTGAACTCAGCGAATTTAAGTATATCCGTTGCTCCTAAATCGACAGATCCGGAGATATTGGGTATTGGTGATTATATGGTATTCGGTACAGAGTATGAATCAGTGTCATCAAAAATTATTAAAGCCGGAAAAATCAGCGAATTGGGTCCGGAAACAATGGATAGTATTCTTTTAAACGTAAAAAGTAACTGGATTAATTGGGCAGTAATACTATCCAATGATATTCACGATTTTAAATATAAAAGCGAAAAAGAAGATTATTTTTTACCGGGTAAACTTCTGAACTACGATCAGAACCGAAATCATTCTCCTGAATATGTGATTTTGAGTACGCCCGGTAAAGTGGCCGGATTTCAATATGCAAGAACAGATACTGCAGGGAATTTCAGTTTTAATATTAACATTGATCAGAACCTTAAAGACTTAATAATCAGTCCGGATGATATCAGTAAAAATCATAAGATTATTATAGAATCATCTTTTTCAGATCAATATCTTAAGTCACGGTTATCACCCGATTCAGTAAAGCGACCTGAACTTCCTGATATTTCTGTATTAAGTTTTAACTATCAGGTCGGAAAGATTTATGGAGTATCTGCACTTGGGCATCCTTTAAATTCTGTTTCTCACGGCAAAGAACCGCTTAGGTTTTATGGTAAGCCTGATATCGAACTCATTCTGGCTGATTATGTAAAACTGCCAAAAATGGAAGAGGTCTTTTTTGAACTATTGCCCCGGATTTATATGAAAAAGAAAAAAGCAACATATGAAATATCAATAGCTGATCGTGTTGATGACAGCCGGTACGAGTTATCTCCCAGTTTATATATCGATGGGGTCATTATAAAGGATCCATCGATGATCGCTAATCTTGATCCTGAAATTGTTGAAAAAATTGATGTAATAAAAGAAAAATATTATGTAGGAAAGTATACATTTTCCGGCATTGTAAATGTTATTACAAAGGCGGGTGATTTTAGCAGCGTCTCTCTCCCGGAATATATGGTCAGGCTGCCCTACAGAGTTGTCGATCCTGTCTTTTCATTTGCCTCACCTGACTATTCTTCAACTGAAATTAGGAACAGCCGGTTTCCCGATTTCAGAAATACTTTATACTGGAATCCTTCAGTTAGCACTGATAAACAAGGTAAGATCCGAGTAGAGTTCTGGGCTTCAGATGTAGTTTCTGACTATGAAATTAATATACAGGGAATTACTTCGGATGGGAAATTTGTAACTCTCGTAAAAACAATAAAGGTGGAATAAGCCAAATTATTTCGGATATCGCCCGTGATCCCAAAGAACTGCTTGCCAGGTAGGACAGAATAAGACTCCAAATACTCTTTCCGGAAAAGAGAAAAGAAACGGCTGGCAATTATTATTCGATGAACAGTGATGAATGGAAAAACTAAGGAACAGTGGCAGATGGGCTAAATTTCCATTCCCTGAATTCATTTTGCAGGAAATTAATGCGATCTGAGATTTGTACGTGTTTTAAATTTCACCGGTATTTAATGGCTTTACAGAATTAAACTATTCAGGTTTGTATACTAACAACTTTGAAATCAGAGCAGAACACATAGCACTGCATTATAAAAACAGATGGCAGGTGGGGCTGTTTTTTAAGTGGATCAAACAACATCTTCATATAAAATCTTTTTGGGGTTTTACCGAGAATGCTGTCAGAATCCAGATATTTTCTGCAATCGCAACATATTGTTTGGTTGCCATTGTAGAGCATGATCTTCGCCTTAACCGCAGTACTTTTGATGTACTCCGAATCCTTAGCCTGCCGCTCTTTGATAAAACTCCTCTGAAGGAACTTTTCGCAAGAGTAGAGTCCGTAGATGATATGCTTGAAAATGATAATCAATTATGTTTTAATTTTTAGTGGACACTAGTGATACAAAAGTTTAAAATAGTTTACTGATCTACACGAAACGTGTTAATAATTGTTTCATTGCTCACTTCTGTCCAATTATTTTTTCCGGAAATTCCTGTCGTTTAATGCCGGTAAAGAGGGGTGTTCCCGAAATAATCTTTTTTCAGACTTATTATTTCAATTAGTTTTCTCAGTTTGTGAATACAGGCTCTCCAGTTTTTGATCTTTCGAAAGCGAAAGAAAAAAGTCATCGCCGGTTTAAGCCACTTCGCATTTCAGTTTTTCTGCTTCACTGCTTTATTCTGATTTTTGGTTAAGACAACCATTATTTTCGTTGCGTTAGACAATAATTATAAAATTAAACGCGATGAAAAGTTTAAAAAGCCTTATTCTGGCGATAATATTAGCAGTCCATGTTATAAGTTCAATGGCTCAGCCTTCGATAACTGGTTCGAAAGGTACAATCAGTGGTATTCTGGTTGATAAGGAAGACGGGCTTCCGGTCAGTTTCTCCAATGTTGTTCTGTTTACAGTAAGAGATTCTGTAATGGTAACCTGGACAATTTCTGACGAGAAAGGAGTTTTTCAGCTTGTAAAAGTACCCGACGGGAATTATAATATCAGTATTAATTTCATCGGTTATAAAAAACAAAGGATAGATAATATTTCAGTTGGCGGCAAGGAGCTTTTTGTTGATCTGGGGAAAGTTGAACTCAGTAAAGATGCAATAGCTCTGGCGGAAGTCAACGTAGTTAGTTATAAAAATACTTACGAAGTAAAAAGCGATAAAAAGGTCATTAATGTAGCAAATGATATCAGTTCAACCGGGGGAACGGCGATCGATGTTCTGAGGAATGTACCAGGACTGACTGTAAATGCAGATGGTGCGGTAACCCTCAGGGGAAGCGATAACCTTAGCATTCTCATTGACGGTCGTCCTACTTCAATAGATGTTACCAGGCTCGATCAGTTGTCTGCTTCTGATATAGAAAGCATTGAACTGATAACTAACCCATCTGTAAAATATAATCCGGAAGGCAAGAGTGGAATAATAAACCTCAAACTT